>CALLUQ010000047.1 GCA_938010565.1 uncultured Flavobacteriales bacterium | reverse complement strand
ATATTTGTTTTACTTTCATTTTTTAAATATTTGATAATCAATATAATAAAACCACTATCTTTTCAACCCTGATCCCATTTTGGAATTGAACACCCATCCGAAAATTTCAACCATCCCAATGAAAGTACAACGCCTTTTGTATGGGCCTTCCGAAATGCAATATCCATGAAACTCCAGTGTGAAGCCTCAGGTGTATGTGCCGTATCAGTTGCCGGTATTTTTGTTCCGAGCTATGCGAAAAAAAGAGGCTTAACTATAACTAAAGAGTTGTTTTTCAATGATATTCGGAGCAGAAAGATCAACGCCTGGTTCGGCTAACGTATGCCTGATTGAACACTGATAGCATGAACTTCCGGAATATCAGAAGGAAACGGATTTTATCATTCGCAATGAGGGTTTTGGATTTTAACTGAAGCGAAATGTACTATAATTTTTTAAATCAACTGCCATCGCTCCGAATTCTTCCTCAATGGAGTAATCCCATTTAAACCAGCGTACAATGCTTGCATATACCATCGAATTGCTATAAAATGCCGGGGAACACCCACAGCAGACACGCTTGGTCATGGGTTGCGACTTCCTACGATCCGGGCGCAACGGCGCTTCCGTTTTATGAGGATCGCCCATGCCGGGCACACCCAAAAAAAAATGGCTGCGGAACACCGCAGCCATTTTATTAGTATGATATGAGTACTAACTTACTTTTTGGCTTCTTCTTCCTCGGTTACTTCTTCAAAATCAACATCGGTAACCTCATCATCTTTGGCGTCTGTTTCTCCTTCGCTTTCCGAAGCTTCTCCCGCATTGGGTTGTCCGCCGCCTTCCGCACCGCTTTGGTTGTACATATCCTGAGCCGCAGCTCCGAATACTTGCTCCAGGTGGGCAGAAGCACTATCGATGGCATTAATATCGCGCTCGCCGTATGCTTTTTTCAATGCATCAAGTGCCGTCTGGATCTCGCTTTTCTTATCCTCCGGAAGTTTGTCTCCAAATTCGGTAAGTTGTTTCTCTGTCTGAAAGATCAGGCTATCTGCCTTATTGATCTTCTCTGCTTCCTCTTTGGCTTTTGCATCTGCTTCCGCATGTGCTTCCGCATCTGCTTTCATCTTTTCAATTTCTTCCTCGCTTAATCCGGATGAAGCTTCAATGCGAATGGTTTGTTCTTTACCGGTAGCGTTATCTTTTGCAGAAACATTGATAATGCCATTGGCATCGATATCAAAACTTACCTCGATCTGAGGAATACCCCGGGGTGCCGGTGGCAGTCCGTCGAGGTGGAACTTACCGATCGTTTTGTTATCGCGTGCCATGGATCGTTCGCCTTGCAACACGTGGATCTCCACGGAAGGCTGATTATCGGCAGCCGTGGAAAAAGTTTGCGATTTTTTGGTCGGAATGGTGGTGTTGGCTTCGATCAGTTTTGTAAACACATTCCCCATGGTTTCAATGCCAAGAGATAATGGAGTTACGTCCAAAAGCACCACTTCTTTTACTTCTCCCGTCAATACGCCGCCTTGTATGGCAGCTCCGATAGCCACTACCTCATCCGGATTTACACCTTTGGAAGGCTCTTTCCCAAAAAACTTCTTTACCGCATCTTGGACAGCCGGAATACGGGTAGATCCCCCCACAAGGATGATCTCATCAATGTCGCCGGTCGAAAGGTCGGCACTTTTTAATGCGGAACGACAAGGCTCGATGGTTCGCTGAATAAGGCTGTCGGCCAACTGCTCAAACTGTGCACGGGTTAACGTGCGCACCAGGTGTTGAGGAATGCCATCTATAGGCATAATGTATGGCAGGTTAATTTCGGTGGAAGTAGTGGAAGACAATTCGATTTTTGCCTTCTCACCGGCTTCTTTCAAACGCTGCAATGCCATAGGATCTTTGCGAAGATCAATGTTGTGGTCTTTTTTGAACTCTTCCGCCAGCCAGTCGATGATCACCTGATCGAAATCATCTCCGCCCAGGTGGGTATCTCCGTCCGTAGAGAGTACTTCAAATACCCCTTCATCCAACTCAAGCAGCGACACATCGTGTGTACCCCCTCCACAGTCGAAAACGGCAATTTTCACATCTTTGCTTCGCTTCTCAAGGCCGTAAGCCAACGCAGCCGCAGTAGGTTCATTGATGATACGACGCACTTTCAATCCGGCGATCTCCCCGGCTTCTTTTGTGGCCTGGCGTTGTGCATCGTTAAAGTAAGCAGGAACCGTAATTACGGCTTCTTTTACTTCCTGCCCAAGGTAATCCTCGGCGGTTTTCTTCATCTTCTGAAGCACCATTGCCGAAATTTCCTGCGGCGTGTAAAGGCGATCATCGATCTTTACCCTTGGAGTATTGTTGTTCCCTTTCTCTACCAAATAAGGTACCCGGCCAGTTTCCGAAGAAACTTCACCAAATACATTTCCCATGAATCGTTTGATCGAGTAGATCGTTTTGGTTGGATTGGTAATGGCCTGACGTTTTGCAGGGTCGCCTACTTTACGCTCGCCGCCATCGACAAAACCTACAATTGAGGGCGTTGTCCGTTTTCCTTCGCTGTTAGGGATCACAACGGGTTCGTTGCCTTCCATTACAGCAACGCACGAGTTGGTTGTTCCTAAATCTATGCCGATAATCTTACTCATCGCTATTTCGTTTTTTCTGGTTGTTATCGTCTGTTGTTTTTTAGCTTTTTACTCAAAGCTTGTGCCATCACAAAAAAAAGGCAATTCTGACAGCATATGTCAGAAGTCCTTGTCAGAGAAAGTACGATAGAATGCCTGCGGAGATGACAAAAAGACAGCCCCTCTGTTTTTATGTAAAAACGAAGAAACCTTGCTATAGGGCAAAACTTAACTTTCAAATGCCATACCGTAGGGATCAGCCAAAGCGAAACAGGCATTGCTTGCGCATTCAATCGCAGTAGAAGCTTTCGGGGCTACCGCCACCAAGGCCGGAGTAGGTAATATCGTCGGAACAAAACCCAAGAGCACCGGTATACTGTCCTTCTGCCAGTTCAACAATGGAACTTCTGTTCAGGGATTTGGATATTGTTTTTACGAAACGACTTGAAAAAATACCTCGCCCGCCCTGAATATTGGTATAACCGGGACGCTCCTGTACAATTCCGGTGTTGGGTTCGTTTACTTCCATGTAAATATGGAGATCATTTCCGGCAACGGTAAGGATGAAATCTACAGGACGAATTACCCGTTTGGTGATGTGGTCTGAAAGAGCAGGTATGTTATTGGCGATGAATTCATAAAACAGCCGACCATCGATAATTTGTTCCATGTTATCGCTGCCTGACGCGTTATCGGATACTTTTGATCCTGCTTTCCAGTTCAGTTCTTTTTCCAGAGAATCGGTAGCAGAATAATACTCCACGTAACGGAACGCTATGTTTATTTCAAACCGACGTGCATAAGAGGGGGCTTGCCATTTGATGGCTACTGACGGGTAAAGGTTGTTTGCGGAAGATTGTAAGTTGGCCAACCCGATTTTAGGAATAATGCTAAACGGCGATTGCAGATCAAAGTCGGTTACCAAGGGAGATTCTGCGGTTACTTTTTTTTGATTGGCGCCTTCTCCGATCCGTACCACCAATTTGAAAGTAGCTCCTTCATGAAGGGGCTCACGATAAGCAGGGTCTGGATGGTTTAAATCGGGGGCAGTAAACCGGTAACTGATGGCACCATCGCTGTAAAAGTCGCCTCCTTCTCTATGGGCGATCGCCCCCGGATCCAGCTTCCAGGATCGGGTTTTGGTACCATCGAACCATTCTTCAATAACGGCATGAACCGTAGTGGTATCATACTCTGAAGAATCGGCAATGGCAGCATAATCGTAAGCATTGCCTTCCCCCAGAAAAGATTTTCGTATAAGGATATTATGGGTGGTATCTTTCTGACTCAGTAAACCATAGATCACCGTTTCGGATCTATAGGGAGCATTCACATCAAATTCAGTGGAACAACTGTTGCACATCCAGCCCGAGAGCACAAGGAGCGTTAACAGCACGAAATTTTTTCTCTTCTTCACATTCATAAGAACTATCATAAATCATTTCCAAGCATCCAAGCAAGCGTAAAACTACTAATTTACGGCGTTCTGCCTTCCGCTTTTTTCCTGCTACCCGACCCATCCGCATCCTTTCGCCCTTATTCTTCTCCTGTAATATTCCGCTCACGAGAAGAAAAAGCATACGGTTTTCAAAAATTGCCAGACCTGTTCTTTATATGTACTTTTGTGGTACCTTAACGGTGAAACCAGATCCATATGTCGATACATTCCGAAGTAAAACGTGTGACCACCCACGTACTGGCTGAAATGAAACAAAACGGAGAGCCCATTTCCATGTTAACCGCCTATGATTTTTCCATGGCGCTTATCATTGATGAAGCGGGAGTGGATGTAATCCTGGTGGGAGATTCGGCATCCAATGTAATGGCCGGCCATGAAACGACTCTTCCTATTACACTGGACCATATGATCTACCATGCTTCATCGGTAATCCGGGCGGTAAAGCGTGCTTTGGTGGTGGTAGACCTTCCTTTTGGCACGTACCAGGGCAACTCCAAAGAGGCACTTACTTCTGCCATACGGATCATGAAAGAATCGGGAGCCCACGCCGTTAAAATGGAAGGAGGACGTGAGATCAAAGAATCCGTAGACCGGATTCTTTCCGCAGGCATTCCGGTGATGGGACATTTGGGGCTGATGCCTCAGAGCATCTACAAATTTGGCACTTATACCGTACGAGCCAAAAAAGAAGAAGAAGCCGGAAACCTGATCGAGGATGCACAAATTTTAGCCAATGCCGGATGCTTTGCCATTGTTCTGGAGAAAATTCCCGCCAGTCTGGCCAAGAAGGTAACAGAATCCGTTTCTGTTCCCGTTATCGGTATCGGCGCCGGAAACGGAGTAGACGGGCAAGTGCTCGTGATGCACGACATGCTTGGCATCAACAATGCCTTTAATCCGCGATTTCTGAGAAAATACCACAACCTCCACAAGGAGATCAAAGGTGCGGTAAGCAGGTATGTACAAGATGTGCGTACCCGCGATTTCCCCAATGAAAAAGAGCAGTACTAGTGTTAAGTCAAGCATACTTTAGCCGCACCAAGTTTTGATCTTTTTATCCCGGACTTTTTTGAAAAATAATCCCTTAGCTACACTAGGCTCCTATTTTTCGCATGGTCCAGAACAAAAATATCGGAAACTTATACGACACAGTATACCTGACTTAACACTAGTTGCCTGCCGTACATGCCCATGACTGCAGAAAAACAACATTCTACGGTTGATAACCTTGAGGTGCTTTACGAAGACAACCATCTGATCGCTGTAAATAAAAGGGCATCGGATATTGTTCAGGGCGACCGAACCGGCGATACTCCGTTGAGCGAGGTGGTAAAAGCGTATATAAAGAAAAAATACAACAAATCCGGCGAAGTTTTTTTGGGTGTCATTCACCGCCTTGACCGGCCCGTAAGCGGAGCGGTGGTTTTTGCCCGCACCAGCAAGGCTTTGTCGCGCATGAACCAGTTGTTCCAAAACAGAGCGATTCAAAAGACCTACTGGGCCGTGGTGGATCATGTTCCCAAAGTTCCTTCGGGAAAACGGAGCGATTGGTTAAAAAGAGATGCCACCAGAAACAAGTCTTTTGTTACCCGTTCCCAATCCGTGCAGGCCCGGCTGGCAGAGTTGAGCTATACCACCCGGCTGAAAAGCGATAAGTATGTGCTGTTGGAAGTGCATCCGCACACCGGACGCCACCACCAGATCAGGGTACAACTCAGCCACATGGGCTCCATCATCAAAGGTGATTTAAAATACGGTGCGCCTCGTTCCAATAAAGATGCTTCCATCCACCTGCATGCCCGGCAGTTGGATTTTATACACCCCACGCAAAAAAAAACCATCACCATTGTGGCACCGGTACCCAAGCACGATCCGCTATGGCAATATTTTGAGGCAAACGTATGAGGCCCGACTGATCAATAAGGCAAAGCAAACGCTTTTAACATGCTACGCTTTTTCAGATCAAGTCTGAAAAAAAAGCCGCGAAGCAGGAAGCGGAGAACAACATGCTATTCTCATCATCAACATGTTGGTAAGTTTTGCGCACTAAGCGCTTAATAAGGATGAGTGGTTGTTTTCATAGAAGAAAAAATCATGTAATATGAAACGAAGTTCCCCTTAAACAACGGCCCTCACGCTACCCATCCATCACCGCTTGGGGCGTGAAGCCACACAATAGAGCCCGTGAATCGCCTCAGTATAAAGTAAATTATTTTTTATCCCTTTCATTATAGGTCCACCGAAAGGGCTTGGCTCTTTCCTTGTTGTAATGTTTGATGTACTCCATCATTTGCTTGACCAGTTGTTGCTTAGAAATCCATATAGCCCCTCACAGTAGAGCTCCGGTCAACATATTGAACCCCATTTCGATCGGGTTGAGCCCTGAAGAATAGGTGGACGTAAAATGCAGGGTAACCCTTCACTTACTGCTGACTCATTCTTTGACTATTTTATGTTGATGTGCTACGAGATTGTCGACGATGGTACTTTCGGTGAATTTTTTTCAGGAATTGCAAGAAGTTCCCGGCGTTGTTATTCTCTATGGTCTTTGCAGTGACCTTCCCACTATGAACCGCAAGTGCAGCAATCAAAAAAAACCGTTCCGTTTCTTTTGTAAGTAGCCGTTTGACACCCGGGGTTGCCTGGCCTGAGGGGCCGCTTAAGTATGTTGAGGTTGGCAAATGCCCCGATCTTTAAAAGTGGCACAGTTCGAACCCAAAAGCCGGCTACGGTTAAGAACGGAATATCCACCCGACAGAATTCAGGGCTTCCATTGTTTTTTACGGCTGAAATAGCGATCCAATATTCCCAAAAGAAGCAACGGAGTAAGAATGGCGATGGCCCATATAAGCTCGGGTAGTGCGTGTTTTACTGTATGGCTGAGAAAACTGAGGTCCATCTGAAATTGCATCCGGTTGATCACAGTGCTAAAGAAACTTTTTTCGGTAAAAATAAAAACGAAAACAAGGGAGATCATGATCAAAAAAGCGGTTCCAAACATCCAAAAACTTCCAGACCATCGCTTGGAAATAGGAAGAGGAGTCATCACCCCATTATTTTCCACCTCCAATGCTTGAATTTGGTTCATGATGTTGCTTTTCAGATCATCGGAAGGAGCCACTTTTCCTGCTTCCGTCAAGGAAAATCTTAACCAGGGGTCGTTGTAGTCTTCTTCTTTCATCTTCATGCAATTTACAAAATGGATCGCACTTCCGAACTCAGAATGTTTTCGAGTGCTTTGTACATTCGTTTCCGGGCTCTGTGCAAACGTACTTTTACGTTATTTTGGCTCCAGCCGGTAATGACTCCTACTTCCTCTACCGTATTTTCTGCCAAATAAAACAAATTCAATACCAGCGCATCGTCGGGGAGTAAGTTGTTCAGGGCTTCATTAAGGTACTGCTTTCGTTCTGTTTCCGCAAGTTGCCCCATGCTTTCCTGAACGGAAGTAAAGTTGATCTGACCAATGGCTTCATCGTCCATCTCCGACGAATAAAGCTGAACCTTTCTGGTCTTGGAAATGGCTGTATTATACACGATCCGGTACAGCCAAGTAGAAAACTTAGCCGTTCCGCGATAACGATGCCTGTTCTTCCAGGCTTTCACAAAAGCATCCTGAGTAATTTCTTCTGCATCCTCTCTCAGCCGCACAATACGCAAGGCAATGGCAAATGCCATTTCCTGATGCTGATTGATGAGCTGGCCGTAGGCACTTAAATCCCCGCCAATGGCTTTTTCCACCATTTCGTGCTCTGATGAGTACTCCATTTTTTAGATTTGACGCCAAAAAATAAGAGGAGGTTACACAAGCATTGTAAATTGTTGAAATGAGTTGAAAAACAAGGCACTTTTGTAGCAAGACCGGCAGACAGAATAAACACGTGTAACCGCAATAGGAATAAAACAGGTGTTGCCGGAAAAAAACACAGATCGGCAAAATATTATTTTCAGGAAAGGACGTAACTTGTAAGAAACGAAGAACGTAAAAGGAAAACGAATACAGGACCGGATGGAAATCTTAATTTCTATTGTTTTTTTTACTTTATTATTCGGGATCATTTACATTGTCCGGACCACTACACATAAAGAACGCATGTACATGATCGAAAAGGGAGCCGACCCCGAAAAACTGTCCGGAAGCAGCTTAAAATTAGGCATGGTATGCATAGGCGTAGCCTTGGGCTTATTGGTTGGGCCTGTACTCGAAACGCACCTCGGCATGCCCGAACCCGTTGCTTATTTTGCCACGGTTTTCTTGTTTGGCGGCATCGCTTTAGTCATGCATCACATCATAACCGGGGGCAAGCCATAAAAAAACAGGTCATTTCCTGTCACAAAATGTAAACGTTGTTGCTGGGCCCTACTCCACCTTCGTCCTGATCCGGAACACCTTAAATGCCACCCCATCCACCGTAAAACTTCAGCTGCCGGCATAAAGAACAGGTACAGCAAAGTTGGATGTTCCGGTTGGATGATCGTACGCAGAAAGGGCGTGAAATTTTCCGGTCCGAGGCATTTGAAAATGCATTTGTAAACGGGGTACGAGGCATAAAATACGGATGGCCATGAGGTTGGGCTCATCGCCTGAAGTTTTAGGCTGAAAGGTAGGTTTTAACATGCCGGTAATTTACCTTTGGAAAGGAAAAAAACAACTCTTGAAGGGGAGGCCCTGCACTATCAAAACAGGTTTTGGCCTTCCCTTCCCGGGGAAACGAAGATATCGTGTTTTATAAAGAACTGCACCATGAATGTATCGGATTCCAGTCTCCCGAGGCTGGTCATTATCGGCGGTGGGTTTGGTGGCATACAACTGGCCCGGTCACTTCGAAACCAGGCTTGCCAGGTCGTTCTGATCGACAAACGAAATTATCACACCTTTCAACCTTTGTTGTATCAAGTAGCTTCGGCCGGGTTAGAGCCGGATTCGATCGCCTATCCCATCCGTAAAGTTTTTCGGAACCAGAAGAATTTTGTGTTTCGGAATGCGGGGGTTCAACACATTGACCCTGTGCAGCAGAAAGTAGTAACCGATGCCGGAGAACTCTCTTATGACCACGTGATCATTGCCACCGGATCGACGACCAATTTTTTTGGCATGGAAAAGGTAAGCCGCTATAGCCGGTCTATGAAATCGATTCCCGAAGCACTCGATTTGAGAAGCCTCATGCTCGAACACTTTGAAGACAGCTTGCTTACCCATGATCTGCACGAACGCGATGCACTGATGAATTTTGTAATTGTAGGCGGAGGACCCACCGGAGTGGAACTGGCAGGTGCTTTAGCAGAACTAAAAACACATGTTTTGCCCAAAGATTATCCGGATCTGGATGTGCGCCGGATGAACATTCATATTCTTGAAGGAAGCGACCGGTTATTGCCCACGATGAGCAAAGAAGCCAGCACAGCATCGTATAAATTCCTCACCGGAATGGGGGTAAACATATGGCTCGGAACACGGGTTAGCGATTACGACGGACACACCGTTTCTAACGATTCGGGAAAGGTGCTTTTGGCCAAAACCCTGATTTGGGCTGCCGGTGTAAAAGGGAACACCATCGGTGGTTTGGATCCCATGGTAAAAAGCCGGGGAAACCGTATCCTGACCGATGCATACAATCGGGTAAAAGGCCATTCCAATGTATTTGCCATTGGCGATGTGGCCATGATGCCTTCCGAAGCCTACCCCGATGGCCACCCCATGGTGGCACAAGTGGCCATTCAACAAGGAAAACAGCTGGCAAAAAATTTTAAAGCGGAGTGGCAGGGAAAAGCATGGACCGCATTTGGTTACCGCGATAAAGGTTCCATGGCTACCATTGGCCGGAACAAAGCCGTTGCGGACCTACCCCGGTTCAGGTTTCAGGGCTTTTTTGCCTGGTTTGTCTGGATGTTCATTCACCTCATTTCGTTGATCGGTTTCCGAAACAAAGTCATCACCCTCTTTAACTGGGCATGGAGTTACATCCATTACGATAAAGGAGTACGGCTGATCATTCGCCCTTCCAAAAAACGAAAAAAAGACCCCGATGAAATGGCTGCTGTTTCGCCATCCGGAACCCCCTGAATTCACCACTCCTTAGGCACTTAGCGTGCCACACTCACCAACATGTTGGTCGCAATTGTAGGTGGTTTCCCGCTTCGCATTTTTTTTTGCAGACTTGATCTGAAAAAGCATAGGCTAACTTATAAACCGAAACACCCGAACTTTCGCTGAAATTCATGTGACTTTTGATCCGGATATACCTTTCGGAAGAGCCCTTTTTTACAAATACCGGCCATGAAGCAACCAGATTTCATCCGGGGAGGGATGAGGCTTCAAAACAATGGAGAATGCACACGATATCCGAAAACCCGTGGCTTTGGATTTTCATGCATTTGCTTGCAAAAAGCCGGGCTTGTTTTTACTTTGCCAAAGCACACGGCACCCTTCACCATAACCCTGATCACAAATGGATGTACCTTTTGGGCAAAAACATCGGTCTCACCTGATTAACACGGGCGCTATACTGGTGCTGCTGTTCATTTTTTATACCGTGGGAGAAGTCGTTTTACCCTTTCTGATCGGATTGCTTCTCGCCGGCGCTGCCAACCCTCTGGTGAAAAAGATCCAAAAGAAAATTCCCGATCGCAACCTCGCCGTCGGACTTTTACTGTTGTTGGCCACCACCGTTATCATTGGATCCTTGTTCTTATTTGGGAAACACATCGTCCGCGACTTTAAGCGCCTCAACCATGCCTTTGTTACGTTTGCCGAAAGCAATAAAGAGGAGTTGGACTCCACTGCTGCGGAAATAAAAACGTTTATCGAAAACATTTATTCCAGTGAAAAGATCCGGGAGTTACAGAACAAATGGATCAAAAAGGATTCCACCGCAAAAAGTACTCCTGTCAGTATAGGTGAATTGTTGTCGGGGTTGACTTCCTTTATGGAAGAAGATCATAAAAATAAGCATTCCGAAAAACAAAACGATTTCAACGGATTTATCTTCTTTTTAATGTCGATCAGTTATTTTATTATGATCCTGTTTACGTACGATTATTTTGAAGAAAAATACCGTAAATATTTTGGCAATCTGAAAGAAATAAACCCCGTTATGGCAGTCGTTCTAAAGGATTTTAACGCCACCTTTCCGGTTTATTTCCGGCAGAGGACCAAGGTCGTTCTGATCAGTATGGCGATCTTTGTTACCGCTTTCCTGATCATGGACATTCCGGGCTCTGTTATCCTTGGCATTCTGGCGGGCATTTTGTGTTATGCTTCTCATTTCCATTATATTGCTCTTATTCCCTTGTTGTTGAGTTGTTGGGTGTTATCTGTGGAACAACCGCAAAGTTTTTTCTTTTTCTTCGGCATTACTTCAGGAGTATTTGTAGGGGTATCCATCCTCGAAGAAACCCTCTTTTTTCCCAGGCTGATGAAAGGCGTTTCCACCATGAATACGGCCATAATGGCTTTTTCCTTTTTTCTTTGGACCTATGTTTTCGGAAGCGTAACAGGCACTTTAATTGCCTTGCCCATGACCAGTTTACTGCTCATTTATCTTGACCGCCTGCTGACTTACAAGAAAAAACAAAAGATGAAAACAAAATTGGAAGATCCGGGTCCGGAAACCATGGAAAATTAGATGCATTTTTCTTTGTAATAATGAATTAACGAAACCGGACCGCATATACATGAATGCATCCCCCAAAAAATGGCCGACGGATATATCCGTTTTTCTACCGGATCAGATGACGGGAAAATCAGAATATTGGGGATATGGGCAGCATCTATATGCTAAAGCCGGAACCTGGCCGGCCTGGCAGAACGCAACCTTCCCGAACGTTGCAACAAACCCCAACCACCCCTACTCCCTTCCGAATGCATATTTCTATGTTCGGATATCAAAACAAAACACCGCCTATGGTCTTTTGGCAATGCTGGAACAAGGGAATGATCCAAAGGGTGGTCATGGACAAAAAGAAGGTAAAATTTAAGCTCACCGTACCCTATCAAACTCTATCGGGATATGAGAGCCGGAGGGAAGTCCTTTGCTGGGTACAAAGTTAGGAACAAATCATTATATTCACAAAATCGTTTAGAAAAATGTCCGATTAATAGGGGCCGAACCATCAACTCGAAATATGAAAAGATTAATGATTACTTGATAGCAGAACTTAAAGAGAATGAATCATTGATTGGATTTTCTAAATGGGGAAAATACTTACCCTTGGAATATCAAGCTGAAATTGTGAAAGAAAGATACTATGATTTTGAAAATGCTATTGACTTGATTAATAACATGAAATTAATTGAAAATGAGTGACATGCAGCCCACACAGCCAGGCACATTTGCAATTCGCACAAGCCAACGCAGTATATGCGCATGTTTTCGAACAAAAAATGGCAACGAATTAAGAGCCCGATTGAGGAAATGCAACTATAGAAAGGCTTTCCAATGAAAAAATAAAGAGGCATCTTTAGTTAAACGTTGGCAGTAATGTAAAGGACACTAAGTAAAATTTGATTAAACTTGTTAAAATTTTAAACATTAATGAAAGTATTAAATCTTACCTATCAGGATAAAGCTCTAAAATGGAGTTTAAAAAATGCTAATTTCGATAATTTAACTCTATTGGTAGGAGCTTCTGGAGTTGGGAAAACTCAAATTTTAAAATCCATTATGCGTTTAAAATTCATTGCAAATGGAAAATCCATAAGCGGAATTAAATGGGAAATTATTTTTGAAACACTCGATAATTTAAGATTTGAGTGGAGTGGAGAGTTTGAAAATAAAGGAGATGTAGATTTTACAGATGATGAGGATGACGAATTAAAAAGAAATAAACCTTCGATTATCAAAGAAAGACTTTTGTTCAATGACAAACTCATCGTTGATAGGACAAAAGATTCAATAATTTTCAATGATGCCAAAACAGTAAAACTTCCTAATCAACAAAGTATAATTCATCTTTTAAAAGAAGAAGAAGTTGTTAAACCTGCTTTCGAGGGATTTGGTAAAATTATTTATAGTGACCAAACAGATTCAACAAGAGAAGCATTTAGAATTAAATTTTCAGATACGCAGAAATTATTAAAAGCCCACAAAACTTTAAAATCAATTCAAGAAAGCGCTGAAGATATAAGAATAAAACTTTTTTTAGCATATAAAAACTCATCGAAAACGTTCAACACAATTAAAGAACGATATATTGATATTTTTCCGCAAGTCGAGGATGTTAAAGTTGAGCCATTGGATTATGAGGCAGATGATGACATTCCTTTTTTATTCAAAGAATATCCATTTATTCAAATAAAAGAGACTGGAGTTGACAAATGGATTAAGCAAGAAAATATTTCGTCTGGAATGTTTAGAAGTTTAATTCATATTAGTGAGATATATTTATGTAATGAAGGAAGTGTATTTTTAATTGATGAATTCGAAAATAGTTTAGGGATTAATTGTATCAATGAACTTACAAATGATATACTTTCATCTAAAAGACAGATTCAATTTATACTAACAAGTCACCATCCTTATATAATCAATAACATTGGTTACTCGAATTGGAAATTAGTAACTCGTACTAAAGGAATTGTTAATACACATAATCCAGAAGAATATAATATCGGAAAATCAAAACACGATGCATTTATGCAACTAATCCAATTAGACCAATATCAAACTGGATTAGAAATATGAATTTGTACATAATTGTAGAAGGACGTAGAACAGAAAAAAAAGTTTATCCTGCTTGGATATCACATCTGATTCCAAGATTAAGTCCTGTAAATTGGGCTTATCAGGCAAATAATAACAATTACTATCTTTTTAATGGAAATGGTTTTCCAGCATTATTACATAATCATCTTAAAAATTCCATTGAAGAAGTTAATGAATTAGAGAAATTCAACTATTTAGTACTTGTTCTTGATGTTGACGAATCAACTATTGACGGTAGAATTAATGAGGTAAACGAATTTTTAGAAGAAAATAATCTTGAATTAAATTCAAATACAGAATTAATAATTATTCCTCAAAACAGATGTATAGAAAGTTGGTTCTTAGGAAATCAGAAAGTTTTTAAGCAAAACCCACAGGGTTTAGACCTTATCTCGTATGTTCAGTTTTATAATGTAAAAACAAATGATCCCGAAGAAATGGGCATTTATCCAAATTTTAATACACATTCTCAATTTCACGCAGATTATTGTGTAGAATTTTTGCAAGAAAGAAATATTCGTTATTCGAAAAACAGACCTAATGGTGTTATAGATAAAGATTATTTGGAAAGTTTAATCCTCAGAAATCAAGAAACGAATCACATAAAATCATTTAAGCTTTTCGTTGATTTTTGTAAAAAAGTAAACTTGGAAAGTTAAACACTACTGCAACAATAAAGCTACAAACCTACTAAAGTGAGGCTTTAGTGGGATTTAGCTGCTGTGGAACCCAACCTAATCGCCAGCCTATTATACTTAGCACAGAGAAGCGGAAGATGAAAGATGCGGTTGGACGGACTTATACGATGAGAAAGCGGAGTTGTATTATAATCGGTATTATTCGCTATTCGCTGGAAAGTGGAGGATATGTGAGCCGGGGTCTGATGGGGTTGGATGGAGAAGCAAATTTTTATGCTTATGTTCCGGATGTAAATTCCTGACATTTAAAGCTACCCCATTTGTAAAACAACAAAACGAAATTGTTAATTTAGGACCTTACATTAAAATACGTATCCTACAAAAATATGGAACAAGCAAATATTCTTTGGGCTGACGATGAGATCGACCTGCTCAAGCCACATATCTTATTTCTAAAGGAAAAAGGATACGAAGTAGCCACAGCTACCAACGGCGATGACGCCCTGAGCCTGGTACAGCAAGCAGCGTTCGATATTGTTTTTCTGGATGAAAACATGCCTGGAATTTCAGGCTTGGAAACACTTTCGCGGATGAAGGAAATGTATCCCTCACTGCCCATTGTGATGATCACAAAAAGCGAAGAAGAATCCATCATGGAAGAGGCCATCGGTTCCAAAATATCCGATTATCTGATCAAACCCGTGAACCCGAAACAAATTTTGCTTTCGCTGAAAAAAAACCTGGAAAACAAACGGCTCATCAGCGAAAAAGCCACTTCGGGCTATCAACAGGAATTCCGCCAGATCAGCATGCGCCTTTCAGATAACTTGGACAAAGATGATTGGACCGACCTGTATAAAAAACTCATTTACTGGGAACTGGAACTGGGAGGCGGAGCCGATGACAGCATGGCCGAAATTCTGGCGGTACAAAAATCAGAAGCCAACAGCCAGTTTTTTCGTTTTGTAGAAAACAATTATCTGGATTGGTTAAACCTTCAGTCGCACGACGCTCCCCTTATGTCGCACCATGCGTTTAAAGATCGGGTAGTACCCCAGTTAAACGAAGGCCCTGTATATCTTTTTATGATCGATAACCTCCGCTATGACCAGTGGAAAGTGATCCAGCCTTTTGTAACGGAATACTTTCGCATAGAAGAGGAAGAGTTGTATTACAGCATACTTCCCACTGCCACACAATATTCAAGAAATGCATTTTTTGCCGGGTTGATGCCATCCGAAATCGAACGTCGTTTTCCACAAATGTGGAAAAACGATGAAGAAGAAGGCGGAAAAAACATGCACGAAGAAGACTTTCTGAGGGCTCAACTGAAGCGCTTGGGAAAAGATACAAAATGTTCTTACCACAAAATTACCAATCTGCAAAAAGGCAAACAACTGGCCGAAAATTTTGCCAACCTTTCGAACAACGAACTCAACGTAATCGTATACAACTTTGTTGATATGCTTTCGCATGCACGCACCGATATGGAAGTGATCCGCGAACTGGCAGATGATGAGGAGGCTTACCGGTCCTTAACCGTATCCTGGTTCCGCAACTCACCCCTTATGGAAATGTTACGGAAAGTAGCGGAGCAAGGTGCAAAAATAATCATTACCACCGATCATGGAACCGTGCACGTAAAAGAACCAAGTAGAATGGTAGGCGATCGGAATACCAATACGAATCTGCGTTACAAACAAGGAAAAAATATGCAATACGATCCCAAAAAATGCTTTGTAGTGCATGATCCCAAAGAGGCATTTTTGCCACAAGTAAACATAAGCCAGAAATTTTTATTTGCCAAGGACAATTATTTCTTTGTTTATCCGAACAATTACAATTACTACGTGAAGTTTTACCAGAATACTTTTCAACACGGAGGCATTTCGATGCAAGAGATGCTGATCCCTCTGATTACTTTATCGGCACGATAACAGCACACCGTAATAGAAATTAGTGTTAAGTCAAGCATACTTTAGCCGCACCAAGTTTTGATTTTTTATCCCATACTTCTTTGAAAAATAATTACTTAACTACACTAGGCTCCTATTTTTCGCATGGCCCGGAACAAAAATATCGGCCACTTATACGACACCGTACACCTGACGTAACACTAAATCCGGAGATGCCTTTTCGCAAATAGCTAATAATTACGGATATCATTTATGGGATTGGAAAAAGGTATGGAAACACGATACAAAATCTTTACCAAGAAAAACCATACCTTATGGGGTTTCCGGACCTATCGGACGATGAAAGCCGGGCCAGAGAAAAACAAAGTCATTTAAAAGCGGAGGCCGGACTTTCAGAGAAGCACCAAAACATGATTAAAACATGAGGGATTTAGTTATATTGCTTTTTACATTATTTTTGTTTAGCTGCTTTGAAACAAAACATAAGGATCATCACACCTCCATAAAACAGAACCAAAAAAACTTTTATTAAATCACGAAAAACAGATCCCGTAAAATATTCAAAATCCAAAGCGATTATAAAAAGCAAATTAGCGGAGTATGGAAGCGGAAATAAATACCTATACCCTAACACCCTGGCCAGTTGGAAGCAATGATTTAAACGAAAACGGATGCCGGATGTTAATAGAAGGAGATGGTGTATATGCCTGCGAAGGCAAATCACTATGGCTACAAACCATTACTGACCTTCACTGAACCTGAAAATTCCGGTCGGGTTTCTGGATTGAATATAACGTGTAAAGTTCAACCCTAACCTGCGTTACTACGCATAACCAAAACCGATAAACCATGAAATTCCTGATCCGTAAACCGGAAGACCTGAAACCGGTAGCCGAAACAATCTTGCAGGCTTTGCCCGATCAGCGTATGTTTGCCTTTTACGGAGAAATGGGAGCCGGTAAAACCACTTTCATCAAAACCTTTTGCAAACTACTTGGAGTGAAAGAGGAAACATCCAGCCCTACTTTTTCAATTGTGAACGAATACGCTGCCGGAAACCACAACCCGGTGTATCATTTTGACTTCTATCGGATCGAACACGAAGAAGAAGCCTATGATATCGGATACGAAGATTACTTTTACAGCAACAACTACTGTTTCATTGAGTGGCCGGAACGGATCAATAACCTTCTACCACCGGCTTACGTATGTGTATGCATTTTGAAGGAAGAGAATACGGAACGAATCATTACTGTTAAAACATGCTAACCAAGGAAAATATAAAAACCCTTGCGATGGAAGCTGCACACTTGCCCCAAGAAGAAATGTTAGCTGTGGGAGCTAAAAAACAAATTTTATATATCGGTATTCCGAAAGAAACCGTTTTTCAGGAAACCCGTGTAGCTTTAACCCCACAAGGAGTACAACTTTTGGTATCCCATGGTTATCGCATTGTGGTAGAAACCAAAGCAGGAGAAACCGCAGCTTTCAGCGATAACGATTACAGCGAAGCCGGTGCCGAGATCGTGTACGACCCCCAATCGGTTTATAAAGCCGATATTGTACTAAAAGTGGCCCCGCCTACCGACTTTGAGATCCAGATGATGCAACGCAGGCAAACCCTTTTCAGTGCGTTGCAGCTCACCGTTCAACCCAAAAACTTCCTCCAACGGCTGATGAATAAAAAGATTTCTGCCATTGCATGGGATTACATCAAAGATGAAGAGAGGATCTACCCTGTGATCCGTGCTATGGGCGAAATTGCAGGAAATACTGCCGTATTGATCGCAGGCGAAATATTAAGCAATGCCAACCACGGCCCGGGGTTAATGTTTGGCGGAATATCCGGCGTAAGCCCTACGGAAGTGGTCATTCTCGGAGCCGGCACAGTGGGCGAATTTGCTTGTCGTGCTGCCATAGGTTTAGGGGCCTCCGTTAAAGTATTCGACAATTCCATTTATAGATTACGCCGCCTTCAGGATGCATTGGGCCACCGTGTTGCTACTTCTGTCATCCATCCGGAAGAATTGCATAAATCTTTGCGCACCGCAGATGTAGCCATTGGAGCCATTCGCGGTGCCGGAGGAGGTACGCCTTGTGTCGTATCTTCCAAAATGGTGAGCGCAATGAAAGAAGGTGCTGTAATTGTGGATGTCAGCATCGACCAGGGAGGGTGTTTCGAAACATCGCGGCCTACCAATCACGATCAACCCACCTATACGGAATACGGTGTCATTCACTATTGTGTTCCGAACATCGCATCACGTGTTGCCCGTACCGCATCCTATGCTTTGAATAACATTTTTACGCCCATTTTGTTAAGGATCGGAGAAATGGGAGGTACCGAAAGTGTGATCAAAAATGATCCCGGCTTTCGAAGTGGAGTTTACATCTATAATGGCATCCTCACCAGCAAGTTATTAGGAGAAGCTTTTAAGCTTCCGTACAAATCCATTGATTTATTGAGTGCAGCCATGTAACTTTGCCTTTCCTTTTTAAGGCTATATGGATCAACGCAAACGTTTTGGATTTTACATTTTTGGGATAGGAATAGGCATTGTCAGTGTTTACTTTTTGTTCTTCGGTGGCCCGTCTACCCGCCCATGGACCCCCAACGATATGGTGCTTTTCCGCCTTAAAGAAACCCTTCACCTGGACGATAAGGCCAATTGTCGGATGAAGTGTGTGCACTTCGGCCACAAAGACTTGGCAGTTTTACTGGAGATCGGGAATGTGGAATTTAACCGGAGTCAAACCGAAGGCGATCTCAAATCGTATGTTGTACTGGCTTCGAATAAAGCCAAAAGAAAAGTCCGGTTTACTTTTGAGTGCGGGCCATCTGTGGCCAGCATTTCAAAAGTAGAATTTGCAGAAGGCGCTCCGGCTAGCTGCCCGTGCGATGACGAAGCCTCCGATTGAACCGATGACGGACCTCAAGCCACATCATTTTGCTCCCTTTCTCCGTTTTTGCTCTGTTATGATCAACGTTAACTCCCGGCTGGTTTGTCCGGCAACACTGGTATTTTCCTCGGCCCTGCGTATAAGATAAGGCAGTACTTCCCGAATAGGCCCATAAGGCACATACTTGGCTACATTATAACCGGCATTCGCCAAGTTAAAACTGATGTGATCGCCCATGCCGTAAAGTTGTGCAAACCAAACCCTCGGGCTGGCTTTTTCGATGCCACAATGCACCATAAGCCGGGTAAGGTACATCGCACTATTTTCGTTGTGGGTACCTGCTACCAGCCAGATGTGATCTGCATGATCGGTACAAAACTCCAATGCAAGATCGTAATCGCGATCCGCACTGGTTTTATCAGGCTGAATGGGAGAAGGATACGCCTTTTCGGTAGCCCGCTTCCTTTCCTTTTCCATATAAGCACCGCGCACCAGTTTAATGCCTAGCTGATACCCTTTTTTTTGCGCCTCTTCCGAAGCTTTTTTCAAGTACTTCAAACGGTCGTGTCGATACACTTGTATCGTGTTGTATACGTTGGCCTTTTCCCGGTTGTACTGTTCCATCATTTCGGTGGCCAATTGATCAATCGTATCCTGGATCCAACTTTCTTCGGCATCGACAAAAACCGGGATACCCGTTTCAAAAGACGTTTTACAAATGGCATCCATCCGATTTTTGACCCGGCCAAACTCGGCTTTTTCTTTTTCCGTGAGTTCGTTTCCGGCATCCACCTTTTCCAGAAGTCGAAAGCGCGAAATGCCGGTTACCTTAAAAACCGCAAAAGGAATGGAATCGCTTTGATCCCCCTTCCGGATGGTCGCTATGATCTCAGAAGCCGTGGCATCAAAATCTTCTTCACGGGTTTGCCCCTCCACCGAATAATCCAGGATGGTTCCGATCTTAAACCGGGCCAATTCAGAAACAGTAACGTCGCATTCGTCGATGCTTTCACCGCCGCAAAACTGACGAAAAATGGTTGTTTTTATCAGCCTCCGGATGGGAAAATGAATTTTCAAAGCCAGATGAGTAAATGCTTTGCCCATTTTAACCAACCACGGACGGCCTACCATCCTGAAAAGCCAGAAGGCCCTTTTCAAATCCTGGTCGCTTTTGCCCGAAAAGGCAATTTCTGTGTTTTCGAATGATACCATTGCTACCAATAAATCGCCGTAAAAATAAAGCAATGAAACCAACCCACCTTATACTGTTTCCTAAACTTATCGACATCCTACAAAAAACCTCACGGTTTTGATGAAATATCATCGATTCTTTAACACCGTTATAGGTGGTTCTGCAGTACTTTTCTTTCTTTGTATTCCATGCAAAACAAAACCATCAAAGCAGCAGGGTATGAAATCGTATACGGCAACGATGCGCTGGCCGTATTATCGCGCATGCTGCGTTCCAATGCTTATCAAAACGCTGCATTTTTTTTATTAGCAGACGAACACACCCATCTGCATTGCTGGCCCCGGCTGGTAACGGCTGTTCCGGAATTGGAAAATGCAGAGCTTTTGTTGGTAGAAAGCGGAGAAGAATGGAAGAACATTGCCATTTGCACCCAGCTGTGGCGGGCTTTGAGTGATCTGGGTGCCGACAGACAATCGGTACTCATCAACCTTGGCGGCGGTGTAATTGGCGACATGGGAGGTTTTGTGGCCGCTTCTTTTAAAAGAGGGATCCGTTTCATTCATGTACCGACCACTTTGCTGGCCATGGTCGATGCTTCCATCGGAGGAAAAGTTGGAATTGACCTTGACATGCTCAAAAACCAGGTGGGTGCCTTTGCACCACCCGAAGGTGTGTTTATCTGGCCTGCTTTTTTGGATACACTTCCGGAAGAACAGCTGCTTTCGGGCTTTGCAGAGATGGTAAAACATGCACTTGTTGCCGATCCGGAATACTGGAAAGCCATTTTGCATACCGATCCCAAAGATCCCGAGGCATTAGCCCGGCTCATTCCCAGATCCGTAGAGATCAAAAATGAAATTGTACGGGCAGATCCGACGGAAAAAGGCCACAGAAAGTTACTCAACTTTGGCCACACCCTTGGCCATGCTTTCGAAACCTGGTCGTTTGAAACCGGTACAACCCCCATTTTACACGGCCATGCCGTGGCGATGGGAATGTTGGGTGAATGCGAACTTTCCCGTTACCAAAAAGGGTTTTCCGATAAAGATCTTGAAACCGTTAAAGCCTTTCTGCTCCAACATTACCGCCCTGTAAATTTTCACGATACCGACATCAACCGCTTATTCGAACTGATGCGGCACGACAAGAAAAACAAAGGCGGAAAGATCTGTTTTACCCTTTTGAAAGCCATTGGAGAAGGCGCAACAGACGAAACGGTTAACCCGGAAACCATTCTGAAAGGATTGCAAGTTTGCCGTTGATGCCGGCTGAAAAAACATATTGTATTGCACTGCCGGAAACGGGGCTTAAACCCCAATTCAAACTCCACCTTACGGCCAGCAAAAGCGAAAGCAACCGAGTACTCATCATTCGTGCTTTATGTGCTGAGTTTTTTGAGATCAACAACCTTGCAGCTGCGCAGGATACCCAAACCTTGTTGCGCTTGCTCCATCAAAAGGCAGGCCTTTTTGATGCAGGTCATGCCGGAACCACCATGCGTTTTCTTACGGCTTATCTTACGGCTTCGGGCATCAGAGGAGAGCTAACCGGTTCGGAACGAATGAAAGAACGCCCGATCGGCATTTTGGTGGAAGCACTGCGGAAACTCGGGGCAACCATCCACTGCAAAGAAAAAGAAGGCTACCCTCCGCTGGTATTGGCATCCGATGGCCTTTCGGGCGGATCCGTTCCCATGGATGGCAGCGTAAGCAGCCAGTTTATTTCGGCACTGTTGCTGATTGCCCCTACTTTGGAAAAAGGGTTAAAAATAGACCTCCGGGGCAAAGTAATTTCGCGGCCTTACATCAACATGACTTTGCGCATGTTGGAACATTTCGGAGCAAAGGCGGCATGGGAAGGTACTACCATTGCAGTAAAAGAAGGGGGGTACTCCCCTCGGTCCTTTACCGTGGAAAGCGATTGGAGCGCTGCTTCGTATTGGTATGCCGTAGCGGCTTTGGCCAAAAACACGAAGATCTACCTCAAAGGGCTGAAAAAAAAGAGTTTGCAAGGCGATGCGGTGCTGGTGCCGTGGTTTGAAAAGCTGGGAGTGCATTCCGCTTTTGATGCAAGTGGAGTGTGGCTCAGCCGATTGCCTGATTTTAGATTGCCCGAAATTTTTGCCGCCAATTTTGAAGATTGCCCGGATATTGCCCAGACCATAGCCACCGTTTGTGCCGGACTTCAACTAAAAGCAGATCTCACCGGCTTACAAACCTTGCGGATCAAAGAAACAGATCGGGTTTTGGCTTTGCAGCAGGAACTGCAACATTTCGGAGTGCCCACAGAAGCCATCGGAAAGGATCGTTTGCTGATCTTGCCCAATGCGCCTCCGGCATGGGATGGAACGGCCATTACGACCTATCACGATCACCGGATGGCCATGGCTTTTGCTCCATTGGCCATGCGCACGGGAAAGTTGCATATAGCCAACCCGGGAGTAGTCAAAAAATCCTATCCGCATTATTGGGATCATCTGAAAACAGCAGGTTTTGCGATCACCGTTGCATAACGGTTGTGGTCTCGTCTATTTTTTTAATTTTGATCCTTATCTTTTTTTGATGCATTTTGAAGGGATGATTTTCAGAAAGTTGCAATACCTCTTATTGTGCTTAACCGGTGGTTTGACCGGAACTTGTTTGCAAGCTCAGGAATCTGCTCTGGAACTGATCGCTCCGGATACGGTTCGGTTTGTGGTACATTTATCCGGACCGGATGAGGGGATCTCCGATGTTCATTCTTCCAGGCACTTTTTTGAACACCTGGAACCGGGTAAATATTCGGTCGAAATAAAAATACAAACGCCCTGCAAAAGTTCCGTCAATGCCATTATTCATTTGCAGAGCAAGAGAAAAGTTACGCATGTTATCCGGGCCAAACGCGAAACCGGAGGTGCTTGCTCCTATGCCCTTTCTTTGAGATCCGAATCCGAATATGTGCCCTCAACCAACCCCTTGGAGATGGCAGATGCCTACCCCAACGGATCCGTACAGGTTGATCTTCCGGCCTCCGATACCGCTACCGGATCCCTCCATCCGGGGTTTCCCGTTCCGGTATATGATGGAGTAAAGGGGTGTGCATCACCGATGTCCGAAACCGCTTTTTTCGATTGGCTGGAAAAAATCCGGGAATGGCCATTTGAGCATCAGAAATTACAAGCGGCCCGTAACGGAATGGCCAACAGATGCCTGTTGAGCAAACAGGTTCGGGAACTGCTGGAAATATTCGATTTTGAAGACTACAAGGTAACCTTGGCCAAAGTGGCTTACCTCCATACCTGGGACCAGGACAATTTTCAAAGCATTACCGATGCGTTTCTGCTTGCCTGCAACAAAGAAGAGTTGCGCCGTTTTTTATCCCAAAAGTATTCCCCTTGAGAGGGATTCATTTTTTTCTGGTATTCGGGTTACCGCCAGGCTGCAACAAAAGGCTTCTCCGAGATCAAAATTTCACAGGTTTTAGTGGTGGTATTCGCAATGTATTTCGGAACTTTGCCACCGAAAACATCAACGCATCCACCGAAAAAATAACGTTATGAAAAAGCACAATTTCAGCGCCGGACCCTGTATTCTTCCTCAGGAAGTTTTACAAAAAGCTGCCCGTGCAGTTACGGATCTCGATGGTACCGGACTTTCGCTGATCGAAATTTCTCACCGCAGCTCCGAGTTTGTAGCGGTGATGGAAAAAGCACGTGGGTTGGTAAAAGAATTGCTGAAAGTGCCTGAAAACTACTCTGTTTTGTTCCTGCAAGGTGGTGCCAGCCTCGGCTTTTATACGGCGGCGATAAACTTTATGAAAGCAGAAGGGGGAAAAAGTGCCTATGTAAATACCGGTGCCTGGAGCAAAAAAGCGATCAAAGAGGCAAAACTTGCAGGCAGCGTTGATGTGGTGGCTTCGTCGGAAGATCAAAACTTCAGTTATATTCCCAAAGACTATTCCATTCCGGAAGATGCGGATTATTTCCATTATACTTCCAACAACACAATTTTCGGGACCGAATTCCATCACATTCCCGAAACCCATGTGCCGCTGATCTGTGATATGTCTTCCGACATTTTCAGCCGTTACGTAGATGTTTCGAAATATGCGATGATCTATGCCGGAGTACAAAAAAATATAGGCCCTGCCGGAACCACCCTTTACATTGTGAACAACGATATGTTGGGTAAAACCGGGCGCAATATCCCTTCGATGCTCGACCTGACCAACCATGCAGATAAAGACTCCATGTTTAACACTCCACCTGTTTTTGCCATTTATACTTCTATGTGTATGTTGGAGTGGTTAAAAGATCTGGGAGGAGTGGAAGCCATTGAAAAGATCAACCTCGAAAAAGCAAAATGGCTTTATGATGAAATCGATGCCAACCCGCTTTTTAAAGGCACCGCAGCAAAAGAAGACCGTTCATTGATGAATGTTACTTTTGTGATGACGGATGAAACGCACAAAGCAGATTTTGATCGGATGTGGAACCAGGCAGGCATCAGCGGCATTAAAGGGCACCGTTCCGTTGGAGGCTATCGCGCTTCCATTTACAATGCAATGCCGATAGAAAGCATTCAGGTACTGACCCGGATAATGCGGGAATTCGCCAACAAATACACTACTGTAAACCCTTAAACCGAACACATGAAAATTCTTGCAAACGATGGTATTTCGACATCAGGAAAAGCAGCTTTGCAAGCTGCCGGGATCGAAGTAGTTACCGAAAAAGTACCTCAGGATCAACTCATCTCCGCAATCAACAAAGCAGGGTATACAGGCATTCTCGTACGAAGTGCTACTACGGTACGCCGAGCATTGATCGATGCGTGCCCAACCATCCGGCTCATTGGTCGCGGTGGAGTTGGAATGGATAATATTGATGTGGAATATGCGCGTTCGAAAGGTTTACAGGTGATCAATACGCCTGCATCCTCCTCTCAAAGTGTTGCGGAATTGGTGATGGCCCATTTGTTCAGCATTTCCCGTTCTCTTTACGATGCCAACCGCAAAATGCCCGACCAGGGAACAAGTGCTTTTAAGGCTTTGAAGAAAAGATACGCCAAAGGTTCCGAATTGCGTGGCAAAACCATCGGCTTTATTGGTTTTGGGCGCATTGGGCAGCATACTGCGAAATACGCACTGGGTTGTGGCATGAAAGTGTTAGCCTACGATCCTTTTGTTGAAAACGCTTCGGTTGATCTTGAAATTGAAGGTGCCGGAACCGTTTCCGTTCCGATAAAAATGGTGGGTATGGAAACGCTGCTTGCTCAGGCCGACTGTATTTCTCTGCACGTTCCGGCACAGGCAGATGGCGCACCGGTAATTGGTGCCGAAGAATTCGGTAAAATGAAGGATGGCGTACTTCTTGTAAATGCGGCCCGTGGTGGTGTAGCGGATGAAGATGCCTTGCTTGCTGCGCTCAATAGCGGCAAAGTAGCCCATGCAGCCCTCGATGTATTTGTGGGCGAGCCTTCGCCCCGTGCCGATGTATTGGCACACGAACGTATGTCTTTGTCGCCACATATAGGGGCAGCTACCCAAGAAGCACAAGATCGCATCGGTACCGAACTGGCCGGGAAGATCATTGCTTATTTCAAACCCGAATCGGCCGGTTAAAAAAGGAGGAAGATACTTGCCGATGGAAAGGGGCTTCTGAGAACTCTTAATTTAAATTATGATCGGAAAATTTCCAGATAGAAATGGAATGGCAGGGCTTATTCCCATTGTAGGTGGCATCCTCTTGCTTGTGAGTTTTTTCCTGCAAGAGGAGAAGCTTTGGGGTGCCTATGATTTTGGCCAGGTGCTAGCCAGTTTGGGGCTTATAGCCCTCGGAGTTTGGCGCCTTACCCGTAAACCACCGAAACAATAACCTGTTTAAAAACAAGAATAAAGACCGCCTGCTTTTGGTTCTGTCCCCTTTGCTACCATGCCAGCAAAATCGGTTAGAGAGGCACTTGCATCTGCCTCCGGAATCACAAATTATTTCTAATTTCGCTGGTCGCAAAAAGAAGCAGAATTATGGAAACTCCCATCACCGACCAGGGCAACGTTCACCTGAGTACAGACAACGGCATTGCTACCATCGAATTTCACCATCCGGCCAGTAACTCACTGCCGGGAAAAATACTGACAAAGCTTGCCGAAACCATTACAGCTGCAGGACAAAACAATGCCGTAAGGGTAATTATCCTGCGCTCGGCCGGCAACCGTGCTTTTTGTGCCGGGGCTTCCTTCGATGAATTGATCGCCATTCACAATGCAGAAACCGGGAAACAATTTTTCTCCGGATTTGCACAAGTGATCAACGCGGCACGCAAGTGCCCCAAACTCATCATCGGACGCGTTCAGGGCAAGGCCGTAGGTGGTGGCGTGGGTATGGCCAGTGCTGTGGATTATTGCTTTGCCACAAAGTTTGCTGCCGTTAAACTCAGCGAATTGGCTGTGGGCATAGGCCCCTTTGTGGTTGGACCTGCGGTGGAACGCAAGGTGGGTACGTCTGCTTTCAGCCAAATGGCCATCAATGCTACTGCATGGTACTCCGCAGATTGGGCACGCGAAAAAGGCTTGTATGCCGATGTTGCAGAAAACGCCGAAGCCATGGATAATGCCATTGCAACACTGGCCGGAAAGCTGACCCGATCGAATCCGGAAGCCATGGCCTTGCTGAAAAAAGTATTCTGGGAAGGCACCGACCATTGGGATCAGTTGCTTTCCGAACGGGCAGCCATGAGCGGAAAGTTGGTTTTATCTGACTTTACCCGCAACGCCATTGATGCCTTCAAAAAAAAATAAGGTCCAACCCCGTGGCTTGCATGCAGCTATTTTAAAAAGGAAGGCTGCTTTACCTGCATGTATTTACTTATATTAAGTAATTGTATTTTAGGTCTTTCTGAAAAAAGGACTTCCCCTCTCCAATAAATAAAAATGGTACTTGTGCCCCAACAAATAATTCCGGGCTTTTCATTGTATTCGATGCATTAGTGCAGCACAAGTTGGCATGAACCGGTTTATTTTCG
>CALLUQ010000046.1 GCA_938010565.1 uncultured Flavobacteriales bacterium | reverse complement strand
CTTAACACAACAAGTCAATGCCTGGTGCAAGCACAGAAACAATCGTGAATCCAAGATAAATTGGCAGTTTACTACTGAAAAATCAAGAATTAAACTAAAACGACTTTATCCGTCAGTTAATGATTGACTTGACACTAGTGTTAAGTCAGGTGTACTGTGTCGTATAAGTTGCCGATATTTTTGTTCCGGACAATGCGAAAAATAGGAGCTTAGTATGGCTAAGAGATTTTTTTTCAAAGAAGTCCGGGATAAAAAGATCAAAACTTGGTGCGGCTAAAGTAGGCTTGACTTAACACTAGTATAACCATCTGCGAATTTTCGGCCGCTTCAGTAATTTCTTAATTTCGCTACACAGAGCCGAAGGCAATGACACGAAACCTCTTTTACTTCCTTTTTTTTAGCATGCTGGCAGGAGCATGCAGAGAACCGGAGCCCGAAATTCAGAACCAAACCCATGTGCTTTCCCAACACGAATACAGCACCTGTAGCCCTACGGAAATAAGGTATGCCCGGGGGTTTACCTTGGATTGTTTCGAAAAGTTTAAGCGGTTGCGGGTGTATAGCCCGTGGAAAAACAGTGCATTGATGGAAACCTATGTACTTGCGCACCGTGGGGTTCGGTTGCCCGATAGTTTGCTCCGTTTTACCCGCATCAATACTCCGGTAAAACGCACCATCAGCATGTCGGCCACCCACGTGGGGGCACTGCTTCAGCTAGGGCTGGAAAAACACCTGGTGGGCGTAGATGAGCTGGACTATCTCTTTGATCCCGCCATCGTGCAGGCAGGAAAGGCAGGTCGAATAAGCGAAGTGGGCAACATGGGCCATTTAAACATCGAAAAAATTATCATGTTGGAGCCTGATCTGATGATGCTTTCCACGATGGAAAATACCACCTCCAAAACTAACGCCTTAAAAGATGCCCGGATCCCCTTTGTAATGAATGTAGAGTGGCAGGAAACCCACCCGCTGGCCAAAGCAGAATGGATCAAATACATCGCTGCATTTTACGATAAAGAACCATTGGCCGACAGCCTGTTCCGCATCATTGAGCAGCGCTACCTGAAACTGGCAATCCTGAGTGAAAAAGCAGAGAAAAAACCACGGGTTTTGATGGGGTCGGGTTTTAAAGGAACCTGGCATGTGCCAGCCGGAGAAAGTTTTGCCGCCCGGTTTCTCAAAGATGCCGGTGCCCGATACGATTGGGGCGATCATGCCGGAACGGGAAGCATACCCCTGTCACTGGAAGTGGTAATGGAGCGCTCACTGCATGCCGGCTTATGGCTCAACCCTTCTTCTGCAAGCAGCCTCAGCCACTTAAAAAGTGTCGACGAAAGATACGGTAGATTTGATGCATTTCAGCAGAAAAAAGTGTACAACAACAACGCAAGGGCGAACAGAGCGGGAGGCAACGATTATTGGGAAAGCGGAACCTACCGGCCCGACCTCATTCTGGCCGACCTGATCCATATTATGCATCCGCAACTCCTCCCCGATCACCAGTTGATCTATTACCAGCAATTGCCCGATGAATAAACAAAACCATCATACTGTGCTTTGGATGCTTGTCATCACGATCGCCTTGGCAGTGCTGTTTCTGGCCGATCTGATCTTGGGATCTGTTGCTGTTCCGGCGGGCGAGATCATCCGTATGCTGCTTGGGAAAACAGCCAGTAAAACAAGTTGGGAACTCATCTTATTCGATATCCGCTTACCCAAAGCAATTACGGCCCTGTTGGCTGGTGCCGGCCTTTCTGTGGCCGGCTTGCAAATGCAAACCCTGTTCCGGAACCCGCTGGCCGGCCCTTTTGTGTTAGGGATCAGTTCGGGAGCCAGCTTGGGCGTTGCACTGGCAATGATGGCCGGAAGCTTTTTCTCTATAAGGTGGTTTTCCGAAGGCGGGTTAACGGGTTCAACCACCATGGCCGCCGCCGCAATTGTTGGCGCTTCATTCGTTATGCTGCTCATTATCTTAATGGCAGGCCGTGTGCGCGATCCGTTAACCATGCTCATTGTGGGTTTGATGTTTGGTAGCCTTACCGGTGCTTTGGTAAGCGTTTTGCAATACTTCAGCCCTCCGGAACTCATCGAATCCTATGTCATCTGGACCTTTGGCAGCCTTAAAAGCGTCAGTTGGGGCCAGTTGGCACTGTTCGCCCCGATCGTAGCCGCAGGCCTGTTGCTCACCTTTATACTTCAGAAATCATTCAATGCTTTGTTGCTTGGCGAAACGTATGCCGAAAGCCTGGGCGTAAATGTGAAAAACCTGCGCTTGCTTACCATCACCGCCACCGGTTTGCTGGCCGGTTCCGTTACGGCCTTTTGTGGTCCGGTTGCTTTTGTAGGTTTGGCAGTACCCCACCTGGTGCGTGCATTATTGGGTACATCCAACCACCGTTTGCTTATTCCGGCAACCATGCTGATGGGCATGGCTGTAATGCTGATTTGCGATATGCTTGCCGAATTGCCCGGGCTTAACCAAACCCTTCCCATCAACGCGGTTACGGCTTTATTTGGAGCACCCGTTGTGATCTGGGTCATTTTGAAAAAGAAAAACCTGCATCACTCCTTCTAATGGTACCGGTTCTGAAAACATATCAGCTGCAAATCGGACACTCCCGGAAAAACGGAGTACATCGGGTAAAAAGCAACCTGAACCTCGAATTGAAGGCGGGCGAATTTATGGCGGTTCTCGGGCCCAACGGAAGCGGTAAATCAACCCTTTTGAATACCCTGTTCGGACTCAAAAAGGCCTTGTCAGGAGAAGTGATGATCAACGGCCAACCCCTTGCCCGGATCGCTCCTGATAAAAGGGCGAAAATACTCAGCATTGTACTGACACAAATGCCTTCCGGCCAACTAACGGGAAGAGAGCTGGTAGAAATGGGTCGTTATCCGCATACCGGCTGGATGGGCCGCTTAACCCCAACCGACCGGCAAGCCATCGATAAAGCCATCGCCCTTACCAAAACCAACGCATTTGCCGATAAACCCTTGTACGCTTTAAGCGATGGGCAGCGGCAACGTTTGGTCATTGCACGTTGCCTTGCGCAGGATACACCCCTGATCTTATTGGACGAACCCACTTCTTTTCTGGATGTTTCAGGTCGTATTGAAATGCTGGACTTTCTGGCAAAACTGGCACAACAAGAAAAAAAAGCAATCCTGATCTCTACCCACGAAATTGAAATGGTGATGCAATTTGCCGATCAATTACTCATTCTTGGCAAAGGCGATGAAACCGCCTTCGGAATGCCGGAAGAACTGGCCCTCAACGGGCTTTTGGACCAACATTTTGCAAAGGGCGACATTCGCTTCGACCTGCGCCGGGGTGTTTTCTCCAAATCCCACCGGAAAAAAACCGAAATTGAAGTAACGGGAACACCGGAAGAAGCCCTGATCTGGACCCGACTGGCACTCGTTCGGAAAGGGATTTCACTCGAAGGAACCGAGATCCGGGTTTCCCGAAATAGAAAAGGACTGCAATGGCAATGTCAGGGGCAAGCGTTTCATTCCATTTCGAAATTGTGTACCCACCTGGCCCGACTTCAGGTCAAAAGCCCCGCGGTAAAAAAATGATCCATTCATAAAAATCCCTTACCTTAGCCATGCTTTTGGTTCCCATACATGGGATGAAAAGGGAATCAGGTGTAAATCCTGAACAGTTCCCGCTGCTGTAATCTCCCGCACAGTTGCCTGCATTCAAAAGCCACTTTTCCATTGAAGGAAAGGGAAGGCGCAAGGCAAAGGAGAAAGTCAGAAGACCTGCCAAGACTTTATTACAAAAATATAAATCAATGCTTTCGGGATAAAAGTTTTGGTCACGATGTTTATTCAACTGCATGCCATACAAACGTTTGTACCATGAGTATACGGAACCGTCTGCTTCTGCCCGAAACGCATTTACACACAACAAAAAACGGATCATGAAAAAAATGTACAGTGCAGTATTTAGCCTTTTTACGGGTATTGTAATGGCCCAACCGGTCTACCTCAGCGAAGTAATTGTGGTAAACAGCGGCATCTTTGAGTTTAACACGCCAACCGATTATGTAACCGTTGGCAGTTACGACCTCAACAGCACGACCTATGTTGATTTTGATACCATTTACAACCAAAGCGCTCAGGACATCCTCATTGAAGGAGATGCCTGTTATGTCCTTTCGGAAGACTCCATCATCAAATACGATTTGTCCAACAAAATGCGCCTTTATGCCGCCGGGTTCGACTCTTTGGCAGGATACGGTTCCGGTTACAGCGCCAAAAGCTTTATCACCACAGAACACTACCTTATGGTAGGGGCCTGGTATGGTGCGTCAGACCATAACGTTCAGGTATATAACAAATCGGATCTCTCTTTTGTTCAGGGCATTACCGGGATCGCTACAGGAGTAAGCGGGTTGGGTGTAATAGGCAATAACTTGTATGTGGGCCAGAACCTGACTTCGGGTACCTGGACCGATAGTGCCGGCTACCTTGCAGTGGTCGACCTCACCCACCTGACCCATGTACGCGATATTGAGATGAACAACAACGAAAGCGAGGCGGGGCCTTTTGTCATATACGACGATAAACTCTATACCTTCAATCCGCTCAGCGGAACACTGGGTACGTACAACCCCGCAACAGATGTTTTCACGCATACCAACTATACGGGAGGCATCATGGTGATCAGCGGAGCCGGGAACTCCCTGGTCCACCAAAACGGAACCGTTTATTTCAGAGAAAGTGCAGGGATTGCCAGCCGCAACCTTACCACGGAAACCGATGCCCTGGCACAACCCGCCATCTTTCATCCCGCTGCTTTTGACCGCGATAGCCTGTCGGGAAATTATTACCTCACCCAAACCGATTATAATACCTACGGAAGAATGTTGATCTACGATGCTTCCAACGCCTTGATCGATTCGGTAGAGTTGGGCATTTCTCCCGAAAATATCGCCTTTCGTTATGTGTTTACTTTTGGTGTGGATGAAACCTCCGCAACCGTTTTAAACCTGTTTCCCAATCCATCAAAAAACGGATTTAACCTCTCCGGCATTCAGGGAGCTTCCCGGCTCACCATTGCCGATCTCAACGGCAGAGTGGTGCATCAACAAACCATACAGGCACCTTCCGGCCAGGCTTGGGTGGATACAAAAAATCTTGAAAAAGGAGGGTATATTGTGAAGTTACACGGCCCGGAAGGCATACGCATTGGCCGCTGGTTGAAACATTGACGATGTTTGAACGGATCAGATACAGATGGTGCATGTTGTGTGTTTGGGGGTTGGGCACAACATACGGTCAGGGAAGTTTTGCCCCGCCTGCCGGACAGCCCGGCTCCACAGCCATTCATAAAGATGCATTGGTGTTTACTTCCTGGGCCACATCCGCAGAAGTGAACCGGGGCTATCAGGTGATCGGCGACCCATCTTCGGGTTATCCTACCTTCGGAAATGCGCTTTCTCCGCTTGGAAGGCCCGGAGAGAACGGCGTGGTAAGCCTTGGCGACGGCGGAACACTGACCCTCTTTTTTGCCGATGGGATACGGGATGGAACAGGGCCCGATTTTGCCGTTTTTGAAAACAGTTTCAGCGACCATTTTCTGGAATTGGGTTTTGTGGAGGTAAGTTCCGATGGCCGGAATTTTACCCGTTTCCCGGCCATAACGGAAGTAGACACCCACCAACAGTTGGATGCATTCGGTTTGATGGATGCCACCCAACTATATAATTTTGCAGGAAAGTACCGGTCCGGCTATGGGGTGCCTTTTGACCTGCATGAATTGGCAGGAACACCCGGCCTCAACGTGCAGCACATTACGCATGTTCGAGTGGTGGATGTGGTAGGAAGCCTGGACCCCCTCTTTGCCAGCTACGATGCGCATGGGAATAAAGTCAACGACCCTTTCCCCACACCCTTTCCTTCCGGGGGAGTGGATGTAGATGCAGTAGGAGTCATTCACCGGAGTCCGCTCGGCGTTCCTTCGGTTTCAAAGCCCGTGATCCAACTTTCCCCCAACCCGTTCAGGCAAACCGTAAAAGTAAGTTGGGGACCGGATAGCGAATTTCGGAAAATGACCATTTACAGTACTACGGGAATGCGCTTAAAGCAGTATACGGTTTCAGGGCATCAAAGTGAAATGCGGCTTGATCTGCAAGCACTTCCGGCGGGTTTGTATCTGATCGAGCTCCTTGGGCCCCATCGCCGTGCAGTTGCTTTACTCACCAGGCAGGAATAATGAAAGGTTACTGTTTTATACTGTTCTGTTTTACGTCGGCTTTTCCACTTGTTGCTCAGCCTGTCGACTCCCTGGTATTAAAAGAAGTAGAAGTACAGGCCACCAAAACTCAGCCTTCGGTACCTTTCAGGATCACAAAACCGGATCGTTCCTGCTTTCGGTTCCTGAGCGGGGGAACATCCCTGGCGGAAGTATTGCAAACACAAACGCCCGTATTCATAAAATCGTATGGGCCAGGAGCGTTGGCAACCATCAGTTTCCGGGGAACGGGAGCCAGTCATACCCAGGTGTATTTCAACGGAATGCCCATCAATGGTATCACCCACGGCGTAACCGATTTTTCACTTTTACCCGTTTGGTTTACGGATGAGGTGGAAGTGCGCCACGGATTGGCCTCGTTGCCGGATGGCAGCGGAGGCCTGGGAGGTGGAGTTGTGCTGCATAACGTGCCGGATACAGCGGAGGGAATGGATATAAAAGGATACTATGAGCACGGTGCTTTTGGCCGGAATGGAGCCGGGGCCATTTACCGCCGCTCCAATGGTAAAAGCGGAATGAAAACCCGTTTTTATATCCTCGACGCTAAAAACCGGTTTCCTTACGGCGAAGATCCGGCCACCGGAGAAAAACAGATCCGGAACCATGCTTACGTCTACCAGTGGGGCCTTATGCAGGAAGTATGGAAACAGAAGAACCCGGGCAAACGATGGTCGTTAAACATTTCTTACATCGAAAACTACCGGCGCATTCCCCCCACCTTACTGCAAGACGCTACCCGGCAATTTCAGGAAGATAAAAACCTGCGGCTGGTTAACCGGTTTGTAAACCGGAAGAAAAACGGGTATGAAACCTGGTATACCGGATGGGCACTCGGCTGGCTCAACTACCAGGATAAAAATGCCGATCTTTTTTCCGAAACCCAAACGCTGTTTTTTTCCCAACAATGGCAGCCGGTTTGGCACTGGGGAAAAGAACAACGTTTGAAAGGAACGGTAAGTGCGAACTACCATCAGGCAAGATCCGATGGCTTTTCTTCCGTTGCAGAACGTTTTCACTTTATGGCTTTGCTACAGCTTGAAAAACGGTTGTTGAAACGATGGGAAACCACCTGGCTGATCCGGCAGGAACACCTCGACTTTGCGTTGGCTCCGTTTGTTTTTTCCCACGGAAGCCGTTTTCAACTGAGCAAAAAACCCGAATGGTACTTAAAAGCCAATGCCGGACGGAATTTTCATGCGCCCAATTTCAACGATTTGTTTTGGTGGCCCGGAGGAAACTCGGGACTAAAGCCGGAGTTGGGTTACACCGTGGAAGGTGGGGTGCAATTTGAAAACCACATCAACCAACATGTGATTACTTTCGAAGCCACCGCCTTTCAATCGTGGATAAACAACTGGATATTGTGGGCGCCTAACGGTTCTTTTTGGGAAGCCAACAATTTAAGAAAGGTGAACAACCGCGGTTGGGAAGGCCATTTTAACTGGCACTATAAAAGCACCCGCTGGCATTTTTCCTCCGCAGGAAACTACACTTACACCCGGTCTGAAAACATAGAAAGTGCGATACCGGGAGATGTAACCACAGGTAAACAGCTTTTGTATGTACCCGTACACAATGCCAACGGGCAAGCTTCAGCCGGACAGCGCAATTGGACGGCCACCATCGGGTGGTCTTATACCGGAAAACGCTACATTACCACAGACAACCGTACCTGGTTGCCCGGTTATGCCCTTACCGATATCGGGTTTCAATTTCATCCCCACCGAAAAAACAAACCCCTGGAAAGCATTCGGTTCATGGTGAAAAACCTGTTTGATGTTCCGTATCAGGCCATTGCCTGGCGCCCCATGCCGGGGATCCACTACCAAGGGGTGTTAAAACTTAACCTGATAAAGAAAAAATAACCCGTATGATGATGTTTCGATTTCAGCGGATCCTGGTTCTGGCGGGAATGATCGGATGGATCTCCTGCGAAAAGAACCCGGACCCGAGCCCGCAAACCGATATGGAAACCCCTGAAGGAGGGGCATGTTTGCCTTCCGGACGTAAAATATGGGTGGTAAATGAAGGGAATTTCCAGGGAGGTAATGCCAGCCTGAGCGTTTATGACCCTGTCGGAAAAGAAGCGTACTCCGCTGTTTACCAATGTGTGAACCAACAACCTTTGGGCGATGTGGCCCAGTCCGTAACCGTACGGAATGGTTCGCTGTACATTGTAGTAAATAATTCCGGGAAAATTGAAGTGGTAAACCGGAGTACCCTGGAACACCAGGCCACGATAACAGGACTAACAAGCCCCCGTTTTATGCTGGAAGTAAGCCCCAGAAAAGCCTACGTGAGCGATTTGTATGCCGATGGCGTATGGATCATTCATACCGGTAACCATACCGTAACCGGCAAAATCGACGTGGCAGGTTGGACCGAAAAGATGCTACTCGTCAACGGAAAAGTGTGGGTAGCCAACAAAACGAGCGATCAGATGATGGTGATCCATCCGCAAACCGATGTTTTGGAAGACAGCATTGCAACAGGCCGTTCGCCGGATAGTTTTTGCCTGGATGCAACCGGTAAACTTTGGGTTTTGTGCAGCGGGGGGTATTTGGAAAGCATACCGGAACTCTTGCGCATCGATCCTGTAACACGGACCGTAGAAGCTCGTTTTACTTTTTCATCTGTTTACGAATCTCCGGGCTCATTGTGCATCAACAACACGGGAGATCAACTTTACTGGCTAAACGAAGGCATTTATCAAATGGACATCAGTGCCGAAACGTTGCCTGGCTTTCCGCTCATTCCGGCAGCAGCACATTTGTTTTACGGTTTTAATTACGACTTTGTAGCACACGAGCTTTATGTAACCGATGCGATTGATTATTCCCAGCGGGGATGGACTTTCCGATACAAGGACAACGGTACGTTACTGGATTCTTTTCAAACCGGAGTGATCCCGGGGTATATCCATATCGAATGAGTGCCTTTGATTTTCCGGTTTGCACCTCCACTTGTTTTCCGTAACCGCAGCATGCCGTGTTGTTTTTTCCATTCCTCCAAAAACGGATGGGCATTGATTTCGTAAACCGCCTGTTTTTTTGTTGATGCCCTTCGCCAACGAATGACCTCCGGGCAAGCGTTTGTTGCTGTTTTGCTTTGCCGGGAGGCCGTTGGTCCGGAGTACTACAACAAGAAAACCCGGCTCTGGGAAGGTGCATGAAAAACAACATTTCAGACAACATTGTGTTTAAAGCCTGTAAGCAAACTCTTTAAGTCAGCACCGAAATGTGTATACTTGCAACCATGCAAAAAATAATTTGCACGATTTTTATTTTTCCGGTCCGGCTTTATCAATGGACCATTTCGCCGCTTTTTCCGGGTTCGTGTCGCCACGAGCCCACTTGTTCGCAATACACCATCGAAGCGATCAAGGAATGGGGACCACTCAAGGGGGTCTGGCTCGGAATGAAACGATTATCCAAATGTCATCCTTGGGGAACACACGGTTACGATCCGGTTCCTAAGGCCCGCAAGGATGAAATAACAACGCATGATCTATTATGAATTTGAAAAATTGGATTGCAACAGGCATTGCAATTGCAGCTGCCGGTTTGGTAAATGCTCAGAACACTCATGAAGCCCGGTTGCTTCGCTTTCCTGCTGTGCACGGGCAACAAGTGGTTTTTTCTTACGCCGGAGATTTATATACCGTAGCCCGAAGTGGCGGCGAGGCACATAAAATAACCAACGACCCGGGGTATGAAATGTTTCCGAAGTTTTCGCACGATGGAAGCCGGATCGCCTTTACCGGCCAGTACGATGGCAATACCGAAGTGTACTTCATTCCTTCGCAGGGCGGTGTTCCAAAACGGCTCACCTATACCGCTACCTTAAGACGCGATGATATTTCCGACCGCATGGGGCCCAACAACATTGTAATGGGCTGGGCACCGGATGATCAATCAGTGATTTACCGCTCCCGACGTTACACTTTTAATGCTTTTAAAGGCCAGCTTTTCAAAGCACCTTTAAGCGGCGACCTTTCGGAAGAAATGCCCTTTTCGGTGGCCGGTTGGTGTTCCTATAACACCGATGGGAGTAAACTCGCTTATAACCGGATATTCCGGGAATTCCGTACCTGGAAATACTACAGAGGCGGAATGGCCGACGACATCTGGGTGTACGATACTCAAACCCATAAAACGGAGAACATATCGAACAACGATGCTCAGGATGTAATGCCCATGTACTGGAAAAACAAAGTGTATTATCTCTCGGACAGAGACCGGATCATGAACCTGTTTGTGTATGATACTGAAACCGGAACAACGGAAAAAGTTACCTCCTTTACGGAATACGACATCAAATTTCCTTCTTTGTGTAAAGATGCCATCGCTTTTGAAAATGGCGGTTACCTCTACATTTACGACCTCAATACCCAAAAGCAGGAAAAAATAACGGTTACCATTAACGGTGATTTTCAAGCCACCAGGAGCATGCAGGCGGATGCTTCCGAACACGTGTATGGCCACGACATTTCCCCCGATGGAAAACGCATTGTTTTGGCAGGACGGGGCGATATTTTTACTTTGCCGGCAAACAGCGGAGTAACCCGGAACCTGACCCATTCTTCCAATGCCAATGACAGAAGCCCGGCCTGGTCGCCGGATGGAAAATGGATTGCTTTTGTTTCCGATAAAAGCGGCGAAGACGAAGTATATGTTCAGGCACAAGATGGCAGCTCTCCTGCACGGGCAGTTACTTCCGGAGGAGGGGCATATAAATACCATTTGGTGTGGTCGCCGGATTGCAAGTTTATCGCTTACAACGATCGGAGCATGCGCCTTTGGTTGGTGCATGTTGCCACTTCAAAAAAGGAAGAAATTGCCAAAAGCAAAGATTGGGAGATTGTTGATTTTGCATTTTCTCCCGATAGCAAACGGATCACTTACACTGAGCCCAACAACACAGGACAAAGCATTCTTCGTTTATACCACATTGAAAATAGGAAAACCAACGCACTTACCAAAGGATTTTATGAAATCCATTCGCCATGCTTCAGTTCCGACGGACAGTACGTTTTTTTCATCTCTTCCCGCGATTTTAATGCACGATACGATGGTATTGACAAAAACTATTTTTACAGGGATTCGGAACGGATCTATGCGGTAAGGTTGAACAAAAAAGCAGCGGTTCTTTTCCCTGTTGAAAACGATGAAACTGCTGCCGGTGAAGCAGCAAAAGAAGAGCCGGAAACTGAAAATACCACCGTTTTTGAGGCCGATGGAATTTTTGACCGCTTGGAACAATTTCCGGTAAGCGCAGGATATTATAGGGCTCTTTCCCCTGTAAAAGGGGGCATTTATTACTATTTCGTCAGTATGGAAAGCTCCGGTAAGATGAAATTTTTTGATCTGAAAGAAAAGAAAGAGGAGACCATGGGAGCGTATCCCTACTTCACGTTTTCGGCCAGTGGCGAAAACGTAATGATCGAAAAAGACGGCGAATACTTTATTGAACCGGCTCCCGAGGGCCGGCTGGAGTTGAAAAACAAGGTAAGCCTATCGGGTATGAAGATGCGGGTCAACACATCCGAAGAATGGGCACAAATTTACCACGAGTCCTGGCGTCAGATGCGGGATTTTTTCTACGATCCTGCAATGCATGGAACCGACTGGGAGGCCATGCGTACCAAATACGGTGTTTTGCTTCCTTATGTAAAACACCGCAATGACCTGAATTACATCATCGGAGAGTTGATCGGAGAGCTGAATGTAGGCCATGCTTATGTAAGTGGGGGCGACCGACCCAATACGGAACGCATCCGGCTTGGTTTACTTGGAGCACGTTATTCGCGGCACAAAAATGGCTTTTATAAAATCGAACACATCCCTGGCGGAGCCAGTTGGAACCCGGATCTAAAATCGCCTTTACAGGCAGATGGAGTTTTTGTTCATGTGGGCGAATATATCATTTCCATCAACGGCAGATCCACCGCAGATATGGGGCACTTGTCGCAAGCATTGATCGGAAAAGCCGGGCAGTATGTTGAAATAGAAGTCAATGAAGTTCCTTCGACAAAAGGTGCGCGGAAAATAATTGTTAAACCGATCGGCGATGAATCGCAATTGTACTATTACGAATGGGTGGAAAACAACCTGAAAAAAGTAGACGAACTGTCGGAGGGTACAATCGGCTATGTGCATATCCCCGACATGGTAACGACCGGGCTCAACCAATTTGCTCGCTATTTCTACGCCCAAACCGACAAACGTGCAATGCTGATTGATGTTCGTAGCAACGGAGGAGGAAACGTTAGCTCGATCATTATAGAACGTTTACGCCGCGAACCCGGGTTCATCGGAGTAGCCAGAGGCTCGGAAGCGGGGGTTGCCACACCCAACCCCATGGTTGTGGGCCCGAAGGCCTGCCTGATTGATATGTATTCGGCTTCAGATGGAGATTTATTTTCCTATCAATTTCGCCACTACGGCATTGGAAAACTGATTGGGACACGTTCCTGGGGCGGCGTAGTGGGCATCCGCGGCAGCCTTCCTTTTATAGACGGAGGAACGCTTCACAAGCCGGAATTTGCTCATTATTCAACCGATGGGTCAAAATGGATCATTGAAGGGCATGGTGTTGAACCGGATATCAAAGTACCCCTAGATCCTTACGAGGAATACCACGGCAACGATGTGCAATTGAAAAAAGCAGTGGAACACCTGCTCGGTGAAATTGAAAAACAAAACAAAACCGTTCCCGGGCCTCCGGATTTCCCGAAGAAAAACTAATTGTAAGTTAGTACACAGGTTGGTTACGGACGGGTGCATCAGTTTAAAAAATATGACCGAAAGGTTTTTGATGCCTTTGTTGAAAAGTTTGCTCAACGCTATATCGATCAGAGAAGCCAAAACGAAATAGATTTTAACGCTTTGCCATCCGGTTTTTTTTATTCAATGCAAGTGGTTTTGATTCAAGTCAGCTAAGAAAACGGATCGTTAAGTCGTCAGTCGCAACAGGCATTAAAAGAGAAAATGGTGAAACCCCTACAGCTCTTAATGACATTTATCGAAGTGATTTAGAAGAAATAAGTCATACGTATTTCTTCGAAGAAAAATGGGATAAACAAGAGCAGTTTAAGGTACCTGAACCAGTCAGGTTTTTAGGTTGGAAAAGCAAAAACGGCTGCTAAAAACGTTATCTTAAAGGCCTGATCCGGATCTTATGTTGATAGCCGAAACACCCGAACCGCCTTATTACGCGGTTATTTTTTCCAGTACATTAAAGCCCGGCCCGGAAGGGTATGGCGAAACGGCCGGCCGTATGTTGGACCTGGCCCGGGTGCAAAAAGGTTATTTGGGTTATGAAGCGGCGCGGAATGGATTGGGAATTTCGATTTCTTATTGGAAAGACCTGGAGTCGATCCGCCGGTGGAAAAACCAGTATGAACACCTTGTGGCCCAACAAAAGGGGATGAGTAATTGGTACCAGACGTATAAAGTCCGGGTTTGTCGGGTGGAACGGGATTATGGATTTGAAGCACCGGAAGAAACACGATAAAGCCCTCTACCTTGCCCCCTGGTCCGATGCGGCACCCTCCGATCTCAGGCGGAGATTCGGCGGAAAGCATTACCTTGCCTTGGCTTGAGGTACCCGACCTTGCACCGCTGAAAATTTTCCATCCGCATTCTCAAAATTACGCTTACATTAGAGGCGGTTACAAGTTGGGAAAAACCTTGCTTGTGCCTTTCAACGGTTGGTTGAAATATAGTTAAGATCATGCGCAATCGTCCTCGACGGAACCGGATATCTCCGGCGGTCCGTGATTTGGTACGGGAAACCCATTTGGAAGTTTCCCATCTGGTATATCCGCTTTTTATAGTGGATGGCAAAGGCATTCGGAACGAAGTGGTTTCTCTTCCGGGAAATTATCGTTTATCTACCGATGAGTTGCTCAAAGAAGTGGAATCGTGTTTGGAGTTGGGCTTGCGTTCTTTTGTGTTGTTTCCGGCATTGGATGAGCATCTGAAAGACCGGGAGGCCACCCACAGTTACCATCCGGAAAATTTCTATCTGAAAGCCATTCGGGCTGTAAAGGAACGTTTTCCCGAAACCTGTCTGATCAGCGATGTGGCCATGGATCCTTACAGTTCCGATGGCCACGATGGCTTGGTGAAAAACGGGAAGATCCTCAACGATGCCACCCTCCCGATACTGGGAAAGATGGCAGTGGCTCAGGCACAGGCAGGGATTGATATTATCGGACCTTCCGATATGATGGACGGGCGTGTGGCTTTTATCCGGAAAGCGTTGGATGGTGATGGTTTTACAGAGGTAGGGATTATGGCTTATACGGCAAAATATGCAAGTGCATTTTACGGCCCTTTCCGTGATGCATTGGCTTCCGCACCAAAGTTGGGGGATAAAAAAACCTATCAGATGGATCCGGCAAACCGTGCCGAAGCGCTTCGGGAAGCCGCTTTGGATGTGGAAGAAGGAGCAGATTTTCTGATGGTGAAGCCGGCTTTGTGTTATCTCGATATTATCCACGATCTTAAACAACATTTTAACCTTCCGGTTGCTGCATACCATGTGAGCGGTGAGTGTGCCATGCTGGTGGCTGCCGCACGCAACGGATGGTTGAATTATGAACAGGCAATGGCCGAAATGCTTCTGAGCATCCGGCGGGCCGGTGCCGACGTTATCCTGACCTATTTTGCCAAGGATTACGCCCGCACGATGAAAAATTAAAGAGGGATGGATATACACATTGGAATTGTAACGGTTTCTGACCGTGCAAGTGCCGGAATTTATGAAGATCTGTCGGGCCGGGCGATAGAAGATACCCTCAACGACTACTTGCTTTCGGAGTGGGAAAAGCACGTTATGCTGATTCCGGATGAGCAGGACAAAATTGAAGCGGCATTGTGCCAACTGGCTGACCAAGTAGGTTGTTGCCTCATTGTAACTACAGGAGGAACAGGCCCGGCATTTCGGGATGTAACCCCTGAAGCAACTGAGGCGGTTTGCGAAAAAATGATGGTTGGCTTTGGCGAACGGATGCGGCAAGTGAGCCTTCGGTATGTGCCTACCGCCATTCTGTCTCGCCAAACGGCTGGCATACGGGGGAAAAGCTTAATTGTAAACCTGCCTGGCAAGCCCAAGTCGATCCGCGAATGCCTGGATGCTGTTTTTCCGGCTATTCCTTATTGCATCGACTTGTTGGAAGGCCCTTATCTCGAATGTAACCAAGAGGTGATCAAAGAATTCAGACCTACATCCAAATAGCCGAACGTTATGTTGAAAATTGATATGCATACCCATATCCTCCCAAGGAATATTCCCAAATTTGCGGATAAATTTGGGTACGGAGGATTTATTCATCTGGATCACCATCGCAAGGGATGGGCACGAATGATGCAGGACAGCAAGTTTTTCAGGGAGATCAATGAAAATTGCTGGGACGAACACATCCGGATAAAAGAATACGAGCCTTATCATACGCAAGTGCAGGTGGTTTGCACCATTCCGGTTATGTTTTCATACTGGGCAAAACCTGCCGATTGTCTTTACCTGTCGGAGTTTCTTAACGATCATATTGCGGAAGTGGTGAAAGATAACCCGAAGCATTATATTGGGCTCGGAACCATTCCGATGCAAGATGCGGATCTGGCCATTAAGGAGTTGGAACGCTGTAAGGAGTTGGGCTTGGTTGGGGTACAGATCGGGTCGAATGTGAACGATAAAAACTTGAATGAAGAAGCGTTCTTTCCGATTTTTAAAGCTTGCCGGGATCTGGGAATGGCGGTTATGGTACACCCCTGGAACATGATGGGAAAATCTCTGATGGAGCGGTATTGGCTGCCCTGGCTTGTAGGAATGCCGGCTGAAACCTCGCGTGCGATGTGTTCCATGATCTTTGGTGGTATTTTTGAAAAATTGCCTGATCTACGCGTGTGTTTTTCTCATGCCGGCGGGTCTTTTATGGGAACGATCGGCCGTATTGAGCATGGGTTTAATTGTCGTCCGGATCTGGTAGCCATCGATAATAACGTAAACCCGCGGGAATGCCTCCGGAAATTTTGGGTCGATTGCATTACACATGACATAGATGCACTGAAGTATATTTTGAAACTACAGGGTTCGAAAAAGGTTTGTTTGGGTACGGATTATCCTTTTCCTCTGGGCGATCTGGAAATTGGAAAATTCATCGAAGAATCGGACTTACCGGTGGAAGTGATAGAAGATATTATGCACAACAGTACACTGGAATGGTTGGGGCTGGAAAAGGGCTTGTTTTTGTAAGCCGGATGCAGGGCGACTCTGTGTAAACTGAGCCTGACAGAACACCCGTAGAACACAAGCAATGAACGATTGCGCTGAATACGGTTGATTGATTCGGATTACTTGCTCCGAACGGTTCTTTAAAGCATTGCAGAACGAGTGTTAAGTCAAGCCTACTTTAGCTGCACCAAGTTTTGATTTTTTTATCCCGGGCTTCTTTGAGGAATAATCTCTTAGCTACACACTAGGCTCCTATTTTTCGCATTGTCCGGAACAAAAATATCGGCAACTTATACGACACTGTACACCTGACTTAACACGAGTTTTCAGGGGGTATGTGAAATTTGTACTTTGCGGGTGGCCGTTTTGGTTTTCAGTATATATATTCCCGGTTTCAGAGTGCTGACATCCATACACACGGTTCCATTTGCTAAAGGATTCGTTTCGGTAACGATTTTTTCGCCCAGCAAATTGAACAACGTTATGTGGTTCATATCTTCCGTTCTTCCTTGCACAAAAAGAAACCGGTCTGCCGGAATAGGGTAAGCATTCGGTTTGCCGGCATCAATTGATGCGACCTCTGAAGATGAGCTGCTGCCATCGGAAACAGATACCGGAATGGCCTGTGAGGTTTGAGATAAATGGATGTCCGATTTATTTATCCTTACGGCCCCATACCCTTCCGTAACTTCAATTCCCAATTGCAGATGGTAAATGTATTGGTTCAGGTCCAACCATCCTTCATCAGCAAACCTTGTGAATAGATGGTTTATATCCAAAACACCCTGAAGCAACTTCTGGTGGTTTTTTACAATCACTCTTCTCCTTTCATAAAACGCTCCCTTATGCTCATCATGATACCTTAACGCAAAAAGCTTTCCCAGGATGGTAGAATCGGGTAAAGCATAAGGGTAGGGCGGGATCCAGGTTCCTTTTTGGTCAAAAACAAAGAAAAAATCACCGTCGTTTTTTGAAAAACTAGTCAGGTAAGACTCGTCGGTCATAAACATATTCATGGCAATTTTATACTGGTCGTCGCCAAACAACTGTTCAAACTCAAAATCGATTGACAAAGAATCCAGTGTGCTGATCTGAAATGGAAAGAGTGATAGATCTTCTCTTGTATTTTTCCGGTTGCCATAGAAAATGTTGTGGTAACACCAAACGGAAGCACCGCCATATTCTCTGGCTTTAGAGGGAGTATCCCAAATCAGGATGGTGGAATCAGGAAGATTGGATTTGTGTATTGTTGCAATCCGAAAATCGACGTTCGGAACCGCAGTTCCTCTGCCCCACAAATTATTAAAGGCTGTCCATTCATTCGAGCTGTCAATATAAGTTTCCGAATGTTCATCAAGAACATGATACGTGTGGTCTAAATTTTGGATGATAAAATCATAACCGTCAACAATCCTGACCGTATACTGATTTCCCGATGCATCAATAACAAGAGTATCCATTCGTACCACGTTAAATGTATCCGGAATAACATTGGAGATGCTTATAACTCCTGTTGTGGAATTGATCCCGTAAAAAAGAGAGTCGTTTCCCGATATTATCGAATAAGTGATGCTGCCTTCGTTAACATCGTCAAGATCATAAATTTCATCTCCTGCCTTTTCAAACTCACTTCTAAGGATGAGTGTGTCTTGCTGAGAAAACAACAAAGTTGAAAACGACAGAAGTACAACTGTAAAGAGCCATCGGGTAATGTTTTTCATCTTAAAGCAGGATTTGATTTCTATTTTTATTAGCCTCAGGCCCGGATAAACACGATTGCACTTATTCCCTGTGCTTTAGGGCCTGCTTCTGGCAAGTTACTTCATCGAAAAGACTTTTCAAAACCTCCGGAAAACCTGCAGATGATAAAACCAGGAGAAACGCATTTAAAATGATTCCATGTTACATAGCAACAAAGGGTGCCTTGTGCGATACTCTTTTCCCTGTTCGTTGTACGCCTTGGAGGGAATGGCGAGATGATCGGTAATCATCGACTGCGCTTTGCTCGTCATGCCGGATACGCCGGATGAAGATGAGTTGGTGAACCCGTACATCAAAAAAATCAGCCCCTTAAAAAGGGAAGGATCGAAAAAAGCCCCCCTTTTTCCTGCCTTACGGTTGACAAAAACGAAAAGTAAAATGACTAAAAAGAACCAAAAGAAATCAGTTGGTCAGCCCATACTCAGACAACGGATCAATTTTATACTCAGAAATAAATTCAATGTTTTGGTGTCGAAAACACAAGCCCAATCGTTGAATCATATCGCGATGGAGGAAAAGTCAGGCAAAAGATCGTTTGTTATGTTGTTATCCGTTTTTGTTCTGCCTTTTTTTACGTTTCCAGGGGGCATTTTTCTGCCAGTCCCCGGCCATTATGGATCCGTAAGGAAGTACTTCATCCACTACCTTCCCTAATCCAAACTCATCCATTTGACTTCTCACCGTCTTGGCATTTTTGTATGCGGAAGGCAATTCCGAAATATCGATCTCGTTCGAATAGAACCGTACATCTAACCCATTTGTTTCCTCCTCAAACACTTCTTCTATCGTCCTGTGCGACTTTGACTTTTTGTGTTGAGTTCTACTCATGTTCCTGCCTGCTCCGTGCGGAGCAAATCCCAAATTCGTTGCAGTAGAATCGCCTTCAACCACCAGGATGGGTTCGGCCATATTCAATGGGATTAACCTTAAATGATTATCCTCCGGCAAGAATGATTGGCTGATTGGTGTTGCACCTTTTGCGTGGAAAAACACGTCGTTCTCCCGGAAAACGAAGTTGTGTTCATTCCAAAACCTGTTTTCAATTTTGATGTTCATGCTATTTGCGATCTCATCATGAATGCTGATATGGTTTTGTTTTGTCCACTTCCGAATAATTTGAAGTGCTGCCCAATATTCTTCTCCTTCATAGGTGTCAAATGGGATCCAGGCATTTTGTTTTGGCGTATCGGGCGATAATTTTTTTCTAAATCTCTCTGCAATCTGCATTGCTTTTTTAAACAAAATAGCTCCGGGGGCTCTTGAACCATGATGCGTCACAACCATGGTGTTTCCGGTCAATTTCGACTGTCCGACAAACAAAAAGTGATTTCCGTCTCCTTGTGTTCCAAGGTGTTTTCTGGCGGCCTGTATCATTTGCTGATGATTCAACATGCGATGTTCTTCAAATGCCTTTAACAAATCGGAAGGGAAATGATATTGCTCCGATCGGTCTCTTCCTCCCGGTCCGAAGTGAGTAACGGATTGAGCCATATCCAGGATCAATTTTGGGTCTACCTTACCATAATCCGTTAACATTACGGAGCAGCAGATGTCTGCACCATGCATTCCCGGATGGATCGCATTTTTTGTCGCCACCACACCTCCAACCGGAATCGTTCCTGCCGGACCGGCCGGACATGCATCCGGCATAACGGCTCCACCCACTACCGTAGGAGTTTTCATCACCGCTTTCATGGTTTTTATAACGGAATCCACATTCACTTCTTCCATTTCATTTTCCGCCTTAATATTCACGGAGAACCCAACGGGCGCTTTGTGAAGATCCATTACCGGCTCAGGCTTGAATTGCTCCAAATACTCCAACATTGCATCTCCTGAAAGTCGATTGTCGTTGATATGTGCAATCGCTTCCTTAAACCATTTGTCCGGGCTGTATCCCAAATCAATCAATGTGTGCCCGTTTATCTTATTTTCTTTCATAACCATTTTTTGCGATTATAGATCAAAGGTTACTATCACCTACGCAATGATTTTACGGAAAAAAATCAATTCATAAATCAGATAGATGTTCTAGGGCTCCAACAAGAATGTGTTAATTCGCCACAAAACAATGGATAAAGGTTTTCAAAACAGATCTAAAGAGAATGTTGCTGCAAGCATGGTGCAACAAAACTTGGAAACAGATCAGGAAGAAGGTTTGGACAACCGTGCTTCGCGTTTTAATTCGATGTTTCGTTTGATGTCTTCAAGCTGTCCTTTTGGAATGGAATCGATGAGTTTTCGGGTATATTCCGTTTGCGGGTGCATATAAATATCATCGGCAAATCCCATCTCTTCAATTTTTCCGGAGTTCATTACAACCATCCGGTCCGACATGAATTTAACCACCGAAAGGTCATGCGAGATAAAGATATACGTAAAGTTGAATTCCGATTTAAGTTCGTTCAGGAGGTTCAATACTTGTGCCTGAACCGAAACATCCAAAGCCGAAACCGACTCATCACAAATGATAAATTGCGGGTTAAGCGCCAATGCTCGGGCAATGCATATCCGCTGTCGTTGTCCGCCTGAAAATTCGTGGGGGTAACGGTTAAAATGTTCGGCTTTCAGACTCACCCGTACCAGCAGTTCAATCACCCGTTCTTTGCGTCGGGCATCGTTTTCAAAAACGCCATGTACTTTCATGGGCTCCATAATTGCCTCGCCAATGGTAATGCGTGGGTTAAGCGATGAATACGGATCCTGAAAAATAATTTGCATGTTTTTGCGGTATTCCCGCATTTCTCTGGTGGAGAGATGGGTAATATTTTGCCCTTTGTAAATGATATTTCCTTCGCTGGGTGGTATCAGTTTCAGAATGGTGCGGCCCAGTGTAGTTTTACCACAACCGGATTCTCCAACCAAACCAAGCGTTTCGCCCGGATATACACTGAAGGTTACATCATCTACCGCTTTTACGTAAGCTTTGGTACGGCTGAATAAACTTTTTTTTGCCGGAAACCAGGTTTTTAAACCTTTGATCTCAAGGATCGGTTCTTTTTTGTAAAGGACCTCATGACGCGCCTTGAACTGTTCGGGGGTAATCACCAGTTCGGCAATCATTTCTTTTACCGATTTATGAATTTCGACCATCTGCCCTTGGTCATCTTCATGCATGAAATCGCTTACGGTCGGCAGTTTGGTCAGTCGTTTATTTAACGGAGGCCGGCAGGCCAACAAACCTTTGGTATAAGGATGTTGAGGGTGGTTGAAAATATCAAGCACTTTGCCTTGCTCTACGATGTGGCCTTTATACATCACAATTACACGATCGGCCAACTCTGCAATTACTCCCAAATCGTGGGTGATGAACAAAATACCCATATTGTGCCGAATTTGCAGATCGTTCATCAGCTCAAGAATGGTTTTCTGAACCGTTACATCCAATGCAGTAGTCGGCTCATCTGCAATGAGTACGGAAGGGTGGCAGGACATGGCCATGGCAATCATCACCCTTTGCTTCTGACCACCGGAAAGTTGATGCGGGTAGCTTTCAAAAATAGCCTCCGGACGGGGTAATTTTACCTCTTCAAAAAGCCGGATGGTTTCTTTTTTGGCTTCTACTCTGGAAGCACCATGGTGCAGCAGGATCACCTCCATCACCTGGTTTCCACATGTATATACCGGATTCAGAGAAGTCATGGGCTCCTGGAAGATCATGGCAATTTCGTTGCCACGAAAAGAACGCATATCGCGCTCCTGAAGCTTGAGAAGATCTTTCGGGCCATCGTCGGAATGAAAAATGATCTCTCCGCCGGTTATTCGCCCCGGAGGTTTGGGGATCAACTGCATGGCCGATAGAGAGGTAACCGATTTTCCGGAACCCGACTCTCCGACAATGCCAATGGTTTCACCTTTATTCAATGTAAAACTGATGTTGTCGACAGCTTTTACAATTTCGTCTTCTGTTTGGAACTCGGTCACTAGGTTCCGAATTTCAAGCAAGGGATGTAATTCCATATTCTTTAGTCCTCAAATTTCCAGGAGGACCTAAATATAAGAGCATTCGGGGGGTTGCGCAAAGAAATTCCCCGGAACCCTGTTTCCGGCGGATGAACCCGTTGTTTTTTTAAGAAGGAACTACTTCAAAGACAACTGCTTTTCAGCTTTTTGCTAAGGGCATGTTCCTTTATATCGTTTGAAATTTGAAAAAGCGATGCAACCCTTTCGGGGTCTTTTATGCTTACGCAGATATAACAACAAAGGTAAACACAAACGGTACTATGCTCCATTTCTTGTTCTGCGACAGATGTATTTCATGGTAAACAAACCCTTTATTCGAAGCAAGCGTACTGCTAATTTGTTTGAAATTCGGGCGATTTGATGAGGGGGTTACGGATGGAGTTTCAACAAAAGTAAAACCGCTACACAAAACCCGAACAGGAAGCGTTTTTTGGTGAAAGACACCACTGAAGAGTCTGTCTTATGCGGCAGCCTGGCAAGCAGAGGGCTAAAATTTTACAACGTTTTGATGTGATGCAGGGTTTGCATAATGGTGATTTGGGGGGCATTGTTTTCAAAAGTTTCATCGGTAATGCTCAATTCGATTGCCGGGCGCCCCTTTTGTTTCAACAGCAAAAAGGCAAACCCGCATTTTGCAGGCGTTTGTGCGAATTTTTGATCGATTTTTTCGCGGATGCAGCGAAGTAAACGGATGTGTAGATTTGCCGGATGACCACTAATTTCGGCGCGTATATTGAATAAACGACCGCTCTGATAAGCCCTTTTTACAATGCAAATGGCCGTTGTATGGCCCAGTTGTAAGGTAGTGGTATCCATCAGGCGGGCTACAAGAAACGGATCGGTGTTCGGAACACTATCGCCGATCCGGAATTGAGCAAGACCATCGTGGGGAGCTTCAAAAAGCCAACTCAGAGCCGAACAGAAGGATGCATCAGGAACTTCGGCAGTATCCCGAAGCGTTTCATCATCGGTACAAGTCCAAAAGCAGATACAAACGGCCAGCGAAAAAAGGCGACACATGGCACAAAAATAAAAAGTGCTTCGGATTAATCCGCTACATGAAAATGGATTGCATCGATCAACTCTTCTCCCCGGTATTTCAGAAGCAACTGTGCAACGGTTAAGGTATCTTTTTGGCAATATGTTTTAATCCGGTCCACGTCGCCCTCTTCCCAGTAAACACGGCCCACCTGGCTGCCATCAATATCGCCTTTTGGCGTTGGAATGCCAAATACGTGAGTGAGAAGATCGAGAGAGGTAAAACTTTTATAGTCGCCAAATTTCCAAAGCTCCATGGTGTCGAGGTGGCGGATCTCCCAGGGCTTTTTACCCGCAATGTCCAGCACATAAGGCAATTTTAATCCGTTGATGAGAACACGGCGAGCGATGTAAGGAAAATCGAACTCTTTGCCGTTGTGGGCAACAAGCAAATACTGATCGCTGTGATAATGGTTGTTTAACAAGTTACAAAAGTCCTGCAGCAGTTTTTTTTCATCGTGGCCGGCAAACGATTTGGAACGAAATTTCCTGGGCCCACCTTCTCCGGGTAAGATGAAACCCACGGAAATGCAGACTATTTTTCCGAATTCCGCATAAATGCCTGCTCGCTCATAGAGTGCTTCCGGAGTCATCTCTTCGCCACGGCTAAGGATGTTGGCTTTTTTGTTCCAGTGGTATCGGGTGTTTTCATCAAGGCTACTGTAACCGGCGGCCTGAGGAACGGTTTCAATGTCCAGGAAAAGAAGGTGTTCGAGCCGGAGTTTTTCAATATTACGCATCGGTTATGCTTTGTCGAAAAATAGCGCAATTTAATTCCCTGAGCAATCCGTTTTTCCATGTATTTTATAAATCCGAACTTTTATCTCAGACAGGTATCGGCAAAAACACCTTGTTCGGACTAATATACGCGGGTGTCATTCATGGTAATGCCCATCCTTTCATCCATGGCAAAGAACAAACCAAAAACCGGAAGGGTTGGCACGATGATGCGCTTTTATATGGTGTGGCCAACACCTGCTGCCGGAGCTTGCTTCTGATGGATAATTAAAAACGGAACCCTCACCCGATCATCACTCCTTTTTTTCCCAGGATAGGGATTTCGATCAGGTTATCGGAAGTAAGGCTTTCGGCAAGGAACACATATTTGCGATCGTAGATCTGTCGCTCAATGTAGAAACTTACCCAATATTCATTGCTGAGGCTGATCAGGTTTTCGGGGATCAGTTCTACTTTCCGGCAACTTAACTTCTCAATCTGTTCAAAAAAATGACTGAGGCTTGAGGTACGAACTTTTTTTCCGTTATGAATGCCATAGCCTTTTGAAGAAACCAACACCGTATGAATGGCATGTTCTTTCATATTAACCACATACACATACCAACTCTCTTCTCCTGTTTCGGTTTCCGGAACTATTGCTACGGCCACGTCTTCTACTTTCGGGTTGAGAATATCTTTTTTCATAGGCATAAATACGGCCAACGGCTGCCGTATTGTTCATGGTGTTCCGGTTAGTTCAAAGGCATCATCAAGCCAATAGTAAATATCGGCCGGATGATTGTTTTCCGTTACCGGAAGGCGTTTACGGCCGGTTCTGACGACTACGACATTCATTTCCGGGATCACAAATATATACTGACCGTTTAAACCACGTGCATAATAAATCCGTTTTCCGCGGTACTTTTCACGCCACCAGTGTCGGCCATAGCTGCCTGTTTTTCTTTTGCGGATCACATCTTCCAGCCCATTATCGGCAAAAGCATTGCGGATGTATTCGGTTTTCACCAATTGTTGTCCGTTCCAGTTGCCATCATTTAGCATCAGTTGTCCGAAACGGGCATAATCGCGGGCGGTTGCATAAAAACAGCAATAGGATTTTTCGAGGCCATCGGGAGCGTCCATGTTCCAGAGCGCAGGATGTTCGGCATGTAGGGGTTTCCATAATTTTTCAGAAGCGTACCGGCTCAAGGTTTTGCCCGTTGCTTTTTCCAGCACCATACCCAGTAAAACGGTATTTCCGCTCAGGTACCTCCAGGATCTTCCCGGAGTTTCGGTTACCTCAAGGTTATCTACTATGCTTTGTAAATTCCATCCGTAATAAGCCTCTGCATTGTCGGAAAAAGGGTTGCTACCGCTTTCGGACCAGTTCAGGCCGCTGCTCATGGTAAGCAAATGATCCAGGGTGACGGAGGTTTTTTTTCCCTCCTTAAATCCTGAAAGGTATTTTCCAACAGGGTCGGATAGACTACCAATGGCGCCCTCTTCCAGGGCACAACCGATCAAAGTTCCTACAATGCTTTTTGCGACGGAAAAAGAGTGGGTTCTGGAATCGGCAGTAAAATCATTAAAATACTGTTCAAAAAGCAAATGCCCGTCTTTAATGATCACCAGGCCGGCAGATTGCAGTTTGGCATGTCGCTCAAGAGCGGGTTTACTCAATTTTGATTGTTTGTAGGAAGCATGGAATAACCACGGTTGTGGGGCTGCATTTTCAACGGTGCGGTTTTCGAAAATATGGGCTTCATCAATTTGCGGACCGGCCACTCCGCGAAAGTAGGTATACCAAACGCCTTTATAAATGTAAAAACGACCGGAAAAAACAATCACCAGATTCACAACAATAAGCAGAGCAAGAAAGCCTCGCCCTGTATATTTTAGGGCCTTTTTCATGCTGAAAAAACGGATAACAAAAGTGTAGGTTAAGCAATGACTTTCCCAACGTACACATAACCAAACAAGTTGGCCAGGTGTTTTTGCAACTGATCCCCCACCAAAGCCACACTTACTTCGGATGAAGTTTCCAAGTGCATGGAAGTTACGGCTTTATCTTCTATCCCACAAGGAACGATGCCGTTAAAATAATCGAGGTTGGCGGTAACGTTAAGCGCCAGCCCATGCATAGTAACCCAACGGCTGCACTTTACACCCATAGCGCAAATTTTACGTGCTTTTTCAGGGTTGTCGCCATCCAGCCATACTCCGGTTAAACCTTCCACCCGCCCGGCTTCGATATGGAAATCGGCAAGGGTAAGGATGATGGCTTCTTCCAGGTACCGAAGGTATTTGTGAATATCGGTAAAAAACTGATCCAGATCAAAAATGGGGTAAGCCACCAACTGTCCGGGGCCGTGGTAGGTAACATCTCCTCCACGGTTGATCTTATAATAAGCAGCATCTTTGTTTTTCAAACCTGCCTCATCGATCAGGAGGTTTTCGGGCTTGCCACTTTTGCCCAGCGTATAAACGTGCGGATGTTCGCAAAACAGCAAATGGTTTTGCGTAGAAACCCTTTCACCCTCAGGGCTTTTCCGGTTTCTGATCTTCAGGTCAACCGTTTTTTTAAAGAGGGCTTCCTGATAATCCCATACTTCTTTATAATCCCGAAGGCCGAGGGAGTGAAAATGCACTTCAGGCATATCAGACCTTTCCAAGTTCGGTTTTAAGGTAAGCAATTACATCCACCTCAACGGCATCAATGGCTTTCATCTCCGCGAGGTAATAAGAAACCCAATCTTCCAGGTGAATATGGTACAAAGAACGCTCTACCCTGGAGTTTCCTTTGGAGGTAATTTCCATGATGTTGGAAGTATACCGGCCGATGATCTTTTGGGAAATATCCATGCGTACCTGGGTTCGGAAATCATCGTCTTCGTTGCGCAGAATAACCACAGCAAGTTCTTCGGAGCCACCGGCCCATCCCACCAGTTCGTTGTGGTTCATTTCGGGCAAAACATGATGCCAGCAAACCATTTTAGCGTTTTCGTTCAGTTGCTGGCGAAAACGGGTCGCAACAGCTGCATAACGTGCTTCGGCATAGATCACAGGTATTTTTTTGTGGAGAAAAGCAGCTACCTTTTTTGCTTCGGCACGAATGGCCTCTTCTTCCTTTTCTATTAACACCACCGCATTTTCCAGGTCACTGATGTAGCTTTCCGAAATGATGCCATAATGCTTAAGAATAAAAAACTGTTGTACCAGAGAAAAGGCGAGCATGGAACGAGGAGGGTTGCCGCCCGGAATCACGATGTGGTTCAACTGATGTTGTTGCGACAGGGCGAGTGCTTTGCCACCCGAAGTAATACAGGCTATTTCGGCATTCCGGTCTAAAGCCTGTTGAAAAGCATTGATGGTTTCTTCCGTATTCCCGGAATAGGAAGAAACGACCACCAGGCTTTGTTCACGAATGTAAGCGGGCAAGTGATAGTTGTTGTTCACCAAAACAGGTACTTCGGCATCGTCCGAGGTCAATTGGCTGACAATGGCTCCGCCGATACCAGAACCACCAAGGCCTGATACCGTTACATTCCGGATCGTACCCGACCAGGCCGGGAGATCAGCGGCTCTTCCGATAGCCAATGCATCACGCAATTGTTGTGCAAAAGCGGCAATTAATTTATCCATTACAACGGTTTTATTTGGGAACGGAAAAGTACAAAATAGTAGAGAAATTTTCGGTCTGATTGAACGGGTATTAAGGAATATTTTATAACCGACTTGCTTTCAGGCGACTGGAAGGGATTAAATAAACTCGTAGAACGAACCGGCATGAAAGGTGGCCACTCCGTTAACCTCCCTTCCGTCATCTTCGTAACGCTCACATCCGCTTTAGCCATGGCTTTTATTATCTTTGCCAACCTTTAATTTTTTAGTACGGAAAGCCTTATGAGTACCGAACGGAGTGAGCAGGAAATACAACGGCGTAAGCATCTGGCCCGGCTTCGCGAACTGGGGATCGAACCTTTTCCGGCAGCCATGTACGATGCCAATTGTACCGCTGCTTCCATCACCCACAACTATACGGAAAACAGCACTGGTTTTGAGGCCGTAAAAGTAGCGGGCCGACTTCTGTTTAAACGGATACAAGGCAAGGCTTCTTTTGCCGTACTGAAAGACCATACCGGTGAGGTCCAACTTTACTTCAATCGGGATGAGTTGTGCCCCGGTGAGGACAAAACACTTTACAACGAAGTATTTAAACGCCTCATTGATCGGGGTGATTTTATTGGGGTGGAAGGCCATGTTTTCAAAACCCAGGTAGGTGAAACGTCGGTTTTTGTGAAAAAATTCGATCTCCTCTCCAAAGCCTTGCGGCCGCTTCCGGCTGTAAAAACAGACGACGAAGGAAACACACACGATGCTTTTACGGATGCGGAGTTGCGTTATCGGATGCGCTATGTCGATCTGGTGGTGAACGACGAGGTGCGTGATACCTTTATAAAACGTACCCGGATCATGAATTCGATGCGGGCCTACCTCAACAGTTTTGATTACCTGGAGGTGGAAACCCCCATTTTACAGGCCATACCGGGTGGTGCTTCCGCACGTCCCTTTATTACCCATCACAACGCATTGGATATTCCGCTCTACTTGCGTATTGCCAATGAGCTGTATCTGAAGCGTTTGATCGTGGGAGGATTTGAAGGGGTTTACGAATTTGCCAAGGATTTCAGGAACGAAGGCATGGATAAAACCCATAACCCTGAGTTTACCCAGATGGAAGTGTATGTCGCCTTTAAAGACTACAAATGGATGATGGCATTTACCGAGAATATGCTGGCTCGGATTGCAAAAGATGTGCATGGAACCACCGAAGTAACCTTTGGCGAACATTGTATTGATTTTAAACCTCCTTATGCACGGGTAACCATGCAGGAGGCCATTTTAAAATATACCGGTGTTGATATTACGGGAATGACCGAAGAGCAACTCCGCCAAGCTTGTTCCGATCTGGGCATCGATGTGGACGGATCGATGGGAAAAGGAAAACTCATCGATGAAATTTTTGGGGAAAAATGCGAAGCCAACTATATCCAGCCCACTTTTATTTACGACTACCCCGTAGAAATGTCGCCTTTGTGTAAGAGGCATCGGAGCAACCCGGAACTTACGGAACGTTTTGAACTCATGATCTGTGGAAAGGAGCTGGCCAATGCCTATTCCGAACTCAACGATCCCATTGATCAGCGCCAACGCTTTGAGGAACAGGTCCGCCTTATGGATAAAGGAGATGACGAGGCCATGTTTATCGATGAAGACTTTTTGCGTGCTTTGGAGTACGGCATGCCTCCCACCTCAGGCTTGGGAATTGGGATCGATCGCCTTACCATGTTTATGACCAACAATTCTTCGATCCAGGAAGTGTTGTTTTTCCCGCAAATGAAACCGGAGGTGTTCGGAGCAAAAAAAGGACCTGAATTGAATGACAATGAAAAGAGCGTTTTTGACATTTTATCAAAGACGAAGCAAATGGGACTAAATGAGCTGAAAGTACAATCTCAGTTAAGTAATAAACAATGGGATAAGAGTATAAAAGGCCTTAGAGATCATGGGCTTGTGAATGTTGCCAAAGAGAATGACAGCCTTGTTGTTTCCCTGATTGAGGAATAAATCGAAAGATTGAGGATAAAGCTGAGTAGGAAGATAAGGGTTAACTCCCCTGCCTGTCCTTTCGCACCACTGTACGTACGGTTCCGTATGCGGCGGTTCATAAAGTAAATAACGTGAGTTTCGATATAAAAAAGGGGAGGTTTAGTTATGAAAAAAAGCAGACCCTATGTATCGGAAAGGGGAGGTCCTTTTTTCAGTAATTTTCCTACCGATGGCAGGGTTATGGTAAAAAAAGAAATCGGCGATCGGTTTAAATCGTTTGTATTTCCGATTGGTAGTGATCGGTGTAGGTTTTTTTCAGTCCTTCCAACAGCTCCACCTGCGGTTTGTAGTTGATGGCATCAAACAATTTAACCGAATTGCCACAGCGCCTTTCAATTTCAAAATCGTACCGTTTTTTCGGAGCATCAATGTATTGGACGGTAGAAGAAGAACCCGTAATGGCAATGATCTTTTCCGCCAGGTCAAGGATCTTGGTTTCCACTTCACAACCAATATTGTAAATTTCGCGCCCTCTGACCTTATCCATCAATCGGATACAACTTTCAATGGTATCGTCAATGTAGGTAAAGTCGCGGGTTTGTTGCCCGTTCCCAAAAACAGTTAAAGGCTGGTTGGCAATGGCTTGCTCAAAGAAACGGGGAACCACCATACGGTTGTCCTGATGTTGCCCGTAAACATTGAAAAAACGAAGGGAAAGAGACTCCAGCCCTTTTTCTTCATGCAATGCAGCCAGATAAATTTCATTGTATCGTTTCGCAATAGCATAGCTGGTTCTCGGATCGAGCTGGATATTTTCCTTGAAACTTTTCTCGATGGCCGAATGACCGTAAACCCCACTGGTAGAAGCATAAATGATCTTCCCGATGCCATTGGTAACTGCTGCATCCGTAATGTTTCGAAGGCCAATTACTTCCGTATCCATGGTAGTAACCGGATTGTCTGCAACCACATCCACTCCTAAAACAGCAGCAAAATGGAAAATGAGATCGGTCCCTTTGGCCAACGCATTCATTTTAGCATGATCCCGCACATCGGCTTTGTGGAACTCAAGGTTGTTAAAAATGGACTTTTCGATCTTATTGCCGCGCAGTAACGTATCTGCCACCACTACTTCATGTCCGGATCGAACCAAGCTTTTGACCAGATGACTTCCGATAAAACCGGCGCCACCCGTAACTAATACTCTTCCCATAACTAAATCTAAACAAGTAAGGCCTACAAATTAAACCTATTTTTTATAATGGTAAAAATGGAGCGAATATGTTACTTTTGAACCCATGGACAATATAACCCAATGGATCAAGGCATTTGTTGCAGACAACCTCTCCGGTTTTTCGATGGCAGACCTTCCCAACTATCTTTTTTTATTGTTCCTCACAGGGCTATGGGCCTGGCTTTTTCATCGGCTGTACTGGCGAGGCTCGGCTAAGAATACGGAGGACAAGCAATTTGCCAAACAATTGATCTTAATTGCGATAAGCACCGCTGTAGCCATCAGCATCATCCGGTTCTCCATTCCGCTGGCCATTGGGTTTGCCGCACTGCTTACTTTGTTGCGCTTTAAGATCATTGCCGGCAATGTTCGGCAATGGGTTTATCTTTTTTTGGTGTTGATCCTGGGTTTGGGTATGGGATCGGGGTTTGCCGTTGTTTTGAGCATTGGGTATGTACTGGTAACCGCTGTACTTTTCTTTTTGGATAAAAAAGTTTCTTAAGGCTACCTCTTGGAAAGACAGTACCAAACATATTGGAAAGATCCCCTACTTTGGCTCATGCTAACCGGATCGGTTGTGATGGGTTTCTTTGGTTATCAAAACGGATGGCAACCGGATGGAGGAGGAGCCTTGGCTACTTTGCCAGCAGAGGTTACTTCCGAACGGGCACCGGCCTTAAACTTGGAAGGTGGGTTTTACGCCACTTCCATTTGCCTGGAGTTTCATAAAAACGTATCGCCCGGCGCAGTGGTACGCTATACCATTGACGGCGCCTTGCCCGATGCTACTTCCGCTATTGTTGAGGAGCCGTTGTGTAGCGAAACCATTTTGCATCAGGTTCCGGACATCGAACTGAAAAACACATCACGCAAGTGGAAACGGCCTTACAAAGAAAAAAAAGAGGCCTTTACCCTTCGTGCAGCAATTTTTAAAGGGAACAAACGCCTCAGCCCTTACCAAACACAAACGTATTTTTTCCGCGAACCCTCCGGTCTTCCTTTGGTAGCGTTGTCTACACATACGGAAAACCTTTTTGGCCATGCACGGGGCATTTACCATGCAGGAAATACGGAATGGAGCAATGCCAATTTCCGGGCTTCCAAGCAAAAATGGGATATTGAGTGGTGGGATGCGGCTGCCAATTACCATCAACGGGGCAAACGATGGGAGCGGGAAGTCCGTTTTGAATACTACAACCCGAACGGCCGTAAAATATGGAGTTCGGATGCGGGCGTTCGCATCAACGGCAATGCAACCCGGGCTTTCCCTCAGAAATCGATTCGTTTATACGCCAGGAATAAGTACGGCAGCCCTTCCTTTCATTTGCCCTTGTTTAAAAACGATGCGCAACGCAATTTCACCGAATTCATTCTCCGGAACAGCGGAAACGATTGGGGCCACACCCTTTTTAGGGATGCACTGGCTCAACTTATGTTGGAAGGCTCCCACCTTATTTGTCAGCGTTTTCAACCGGTAGAACTTTACCTTAATGGAGTATACTGGGGCATCCATAACATCCGGGACCGGTTTAGCGATGATTACTTTCTGGCCCGGTTTGGGTTGGAAGAAAAAGCATTTTCCGTACTGGAAAAGAACGGCATCTACGAAAATGGCGATGCCGAACAAGCAGCCGAATGGAAAGCTTTGATGCATTTTGTAAAAAAGAACGACCTGAACGATCCGGTTGCTTACAGCCGGGTAACCGAAGCCATAGACATTGCTTCGTTTACCGATTTTGTGCTGGCCGAAACTTTTTTTGCCAATACCGACTGGCCGAATAACAATGTGCGTTATTTCCGCCTGGCCGATTCGGTTCGGGTACCGGGCTTGCCTTCCGGAAAGTGGTACTGGATGATCTTTGATATGGACTACGGATTAGGCTATACTTCACCTACGGCATTTTATACCGACATGTTTCGGCATCTGGAAGCTTCCGGGTCGCATGTAAGCCAGTTGTTCAAAGCCTTGTCTGCGGTTCCTGAGTACCGAAAATTTTTGGGATCCAGAGCAGATAACATGTTGCAGCAACAGTTCGATCCGGAGCGGGCCGAACGGATCATACAACAACTTGAAAAACAACTGGATGGCGCTATCGGCCGGCATCTTGCGCGGTGGAGAAAACCCGTAACCCGGGAAGAATGGAAACAAAACATAGCGATCTTGCGTCGCTTTGTGCGCCAGCGTCCGGAACAGTTTAAGCAGCATCTCAAGGCTTTTCTTCACCGAAAAGGATAAATGGATATCATACGAAATAACGTTACCCTGTTAACCGCAATTTTTTTGTGGGTAACCGTTGGTATTTATGGCGGACCGATCGTATACGGGCTCATTGTTTTAAGCCTTATTTTGTTTTGGCGTGCCGAAATGTATTCCGAGCTTTTTATCGGCTTTTGGCTCATTCTCATCTTTTCCGATAGCTTGGAGCCCGGTATGGCTTGGGCCAAAACCATCAAGAACATTTACATCATTTTTTTGGGTATGATCCTTTATGTTGACAGGAAGAAATTCATGCCCATGAATCATATTTTTGCCCGGTTCATTCCTTTTTTTGTGCTGGCCCTCATTAGTTTGTATGCATCTCCTACTTTTGGTTCCGGTTTACAAAGAACCATTTCTTACGCTCTGATCTTTTTAGTTGCTCCCAATTTCATTACCAAAATTTATCGCGAAAGAGGCTCCGTTATTTTTAAAGAGTTAATTTACGCCTCAATTCTGGTGTTGGCATTGGGCGTGATCTGGTGGTTTATCGACCCCAAAGTTGCGGTTTCACACGGAACCCGCTTTCGCGGGATCCTTGGAAATCCCAACGGAATGGGGCTTTTTCTTGTCGTATCCTTCCTCTTGTTCTATGCATCCGATACATATTATCCCGATTTGTTCGTCAAGAACGAGAAACGTATATTTTATCTGCTTCTTGTCATTTCTTTGCTTTGGAGCGGTAGTCGCAACTCCTTAATATCCATCACTATATTCTTATTTCTTGTAAGGGTTTTTAAAATCTCCGCAGGGGTTGGATTGGTTGTAGTGATCGCTACTTTTTTAGCCTATCAGGTCATTTCGGCCAACCTTATTTCAATCATTCAATCCCTGGGGCTGGAAAGCTACTTTCGCCTTAAATCGTTGGAGTCAGGCTCCGGTCGGCTCGTTGCCTGGCTGTTTGCCTGGGATGCCATTCAACATTATTTTTTTATGGGTAGAGGGTTTTCATACGATTTACACCTGATGCGTTCAAACGCTGATTACCTTTCCCGCCTGGGCCACGAAGGAGGAGTGCACAATACCTATCTTATTTTTTGGTTGAATACCGGTTTGATCGGGCTTGCGGCCTTTTTCAGGTCCTTTTTCCTCCTGTTTATCAAAGCGGCAAAAAACACCCACCTTTCTATTCCAACAATGATTGTAGTGTTGTTTACCATTTCATTTGAGCCCTGGCTTTCCGCATCATTAAACCCCTACACCATCATTTTACTGGTGTGTCTTACTTTGTTTACCCAGGAGGAATTCAACACGACCTCCAAACCGGAAGACACTCCCCCGGAACCCCTTGCCGATCCTGACCATAACAGCATACTTTCACGCTCATGAGTACCAAAAACAGAAAGAGAAGGATATACCTGACGGTATTGTTACCGGTGGTATTATTGTTGGTAGCCGAGAGCATTGCACGGTATGCGGTAGGGCTGGGCGATACCGCCGTATTTATAGAAGCAAAAGGCTACGAATACATACTGGCACCCGATCAGGAAGCATATCGGTTTGGGAACCGGATTGCCACCAACCGCTATTCCATGCGAAGCAAACCGTTGAAAAACTCGGATAAAAAACGCATCCTGAAAATAGGCGACTCCATTATTTTTGGGGGCAACCATGTAGATCAAGACAGCCTTTCTTCCTCCATTCTTGAAAAGGAATTACAACAGACAAGAGATGCTTCCAACCGGGTTCTGAACATCTCGGCACCCAGTTGGGGGCCCGACAATGCACTGGCTTACCTCCAACATTACGGCCATTTTAATGCCGGAATGCTGGTGCTGGTTTTCAGCAGCCACGATTTATACGACAACCGGCACTTTCGTAAAGTTGTGGGCCAACACCGGGCCTGGCCCGATCGTAAACCTTTGCTGGCACTTACGGATGGCTGGTCGGGTTATATCTGGCCAAAGATCCGACAATGGAGCACCAATTACAACGAATATGCCTACCTTGATGGGTTTGATGACAGCACCGTTAATCCGGGTTGGGAAGGGCTCATTCAATATGCCGGAAACCACTCCCTTGAACTGGTCGTTTACCTGCATCCTGAAAAGGGTGAAAACCAAAAAAAAGCCTTTAACAGCAACGGAAAACAACTACAGGAAATGCTTGCTGACCGGGGAGCCCTCCTGGTTTCAGGTCTGGAAACCGGTTTAACCAACGAAGATTATCACGATCACATTCACCTGCTTGCATCGGGCCACCGAAAAATGGCAAAAGCCTTAAAGCCTTACCTGCTTGCTTATCTCGATCAGGCGGAATAAGCTTCCAACTTTACGGGCAGGAATGGCATCAGATTTATTTTTTGCTTTCAACCAGGGATTTATCTTTGTACACTTACTGATTGATGCCCTGTAATACTTTATTTTGAAGAAAAAAGTCCTTTTTTTATACACCGAACTCGCAGGTTATTTTTTAGCCGGTTTGAATGCTCTGTTAGAGCAAGGAGCTGAAATACACGTTGTGCGCTGGCCTGTGAACAAAGAAGCTCCTTTTGAGTTTGCAGAAAACAGTTCCATTCGCTTTTATCCGAGGGAAGATTACAACGACGATTCCTTAACCGACCTGGCCCGTAAGATTGATCCCGATATTCTGGTTTGTTCCGGTTGGATGGATAAAGGATATTTAAAAACGGTGAAAGCTTTCGGGAAGCAGATTCCTTGTGTACTTACACTCGATAACCATTGGCGTGGCGATGCCAAACAATGGGCCGCTGCACTGATCAGTCCTTTTTACCTTAAAAGTAAATTTACCCATGCATGGGTTCCGGGAGCGCCACAGGTGGTGTTTGCAAAAAAAATGGGGTTTCCCGAAAAACGGATCATGACCGGCTTTTACACGGCCGATCATGCTTTGTTTTCTCTTTATTACGAAAAGAACCGTGCCCAAAAACAAGCCGCTTTTCCCCACCGCTTTCTCTACATCGGACGTTACGTCGATTTTAAAGGTATTTTTGATATGTGGGAAGCATTTCTGGAATTGCACCAACAGCAGCCCAACAACTGGGAATTGTATTGTTTGGGAACGGGTGATGCATGGGATCAGAGAGCGAAAGATGAGCGCATCCGGCATTTTGGGTTTGTACAACCACACGAAATGGAACGTTTTATTGCAGAAACAGGTGTTTTTATACTACCCAGCCATAAAGAACCATGGGCAGTAACCGTACACGAGTTTGCTGCTGCCGGGTTTCCGCTGATATGTAGCCATAAAGTAGGAGCCGTTGCTACTTTTCTCGAACCGGAACAAAACGGTTATGCTTTTGAAGCCGGAAACAAAAAAGCACTGTTGCAGCAAATGCAACGGATGGTAGAAAAAACAGACGAAGAATTAAATGAAATGGCAAAAGCCAGTGTAGAAATATCAAAAAGACTTACACCGGAGATCTGGGCACAAACTTTACTTTCGGCGCAATTATAAGTATATGTGTGGAATTAACGGCATATTTCGTTACGATGGGCGGATAGCGAAGGAGACAGTTGGCAAAATGAACGATGCGCTGGCCCATCGTGGTCCGGATGATTCTGGCATTTATCAAGATCGGAATGTGGTTTTAGGCCATCGCCGGTTGAGTATTCTTGATCTGAGTTCAGCCGGCCGCCAACCCATGTCGGTTGCAGGAGGAGCCCTCACTATCGTATACAACGGTGAACTTTATAACTACCGGGAGATCCGAAAAGCGTTGGAAGGTGATTTTCAGTTCCGGACCTATTCGGATACGGAAGTAGTATTGGCTGCCTGGCAAAAGTGGGGGTTGGATGCACTCCCTCGTTTCAACGGCATGTTCGCTTTTGCCATTTGGGATCGGAACAAAGAAGAATTGCACCTTGTACGCGATCGCTTGGGCATCAAACCATTGTACTTTCATAAAACAGACGATCAGCTCGTTTTTTCTTCCGAAATGCGTGCCATGTTGGCGTCTGGCCAGGTGGCTCGTAAACTCAACCAAGAAGCATTTATCGATTATCTGCGCTATCAGACCGTGCATACGCCGCAGACCATCCTTACGGATGTACAGTTTTTACCCGCCGGCCATTACATCCGGATCAGCGAAGAAGATGTAACCATTGCACCCTGGTGGGAAATGACCGCACAACGGCGCAATATAGCGGGCGATTATACCCCTTCGGGATTACAACATAAGGTGCGGGATCTGCTTTGTGGTGCGGTGGAACGTCGCATGGTAGCAGATGTTCCGTTTGGTGCCTTTTTGTCGGGAGGTATCGATTCCAGTGCAGTGGTAGGTTTGATGAGCCAGGTGGCCACCCATTCGGTGAAAACCTTTTCGGTAACGTTTAACGAAGAAGCATTCAGTGAGGCAAAATATGCCCGTATAATTGCTGAAAAATTCAAAACCGACCATACGGAAATCCGCCTTACGGCAGATGATTTCTTACAAGCCCTCCCGGATGCATTGAATGCAATGGACCACCCCAGTGGCGATGGCCCCAATTCATACATTGTTTCCAAAGCCACCAAAGAAGCCGGAATTACCATGGCACTTTCCGGATTGGGAGGCGATGAGTTGTTTGCAGGATATGATATTTTTAAACGGGCTTTGGAATTGGAAAAGAAAAAGTGGTTGCTCAGTTTTCCCAAGTTTGCCCGGAAGATAGGAGGGGAAGCATTAAAAAAGATCCGCCCCGGCATGGGGTCGAATAAAACCGCAGAACTCCTGCAGTTGGATTATTTTGATATCGATCATATCTACCCCGTATCGCGTCAGGTTTTGCTGGATGCTTCTGTTCGAAAACTGACCGGAAGGAATGCATTACCTGCCAACCAGGTAAAACACATCGCCGGTACCCTTGCGGCTTATGAAACAGAAGGCTATCGTTTTCCGGGCTTAAGTGTGGTCTCTATCCTTGAAATGCATACGTATATGCAGCATGTGTTGCTGCGCGACACCGATCAGATGAGCATGGCCAGCGCTCTGGAAGTGCGTGTACCCTTCCTCGATCATACCCTGATCGAATTTGTATTGAATATTCCTGACCGGTATAAATATCCGCACTCGCCCAAACAGCTTTTGGTGGAAAGTTTAGGCGACCTTTTGCCCGATGAAATTGTCAACCGCCCTAAAATGGGTTTTGTTTTACCTTGGAAAGACTGGCTCAAAGGCGATTTGAAACCCATGGCCGAAACCGCTATCAAAAACCTGGGGCAGCGCGGCATTATGCTTGAAAAACCTTTGCAGGAATTGTGGAGGAAGTTTTTAGAAGGAAACCCAAGTGTTAGCTGGTCGCGCCTGTGGCCGCTGATCGTACTGGAAAACTGGATGCAAAAGCACAACATTGAAGCCTGAACGCCACATATTGGTTTTTGTGGATTGGTACCTTCCCGGTTATAAGGCAGGTGGCCCCATCCGTTCGGTAGCAAATCTGGTAAAAGTATTGGGAAAAGACTTTCAATTTTCCATTGTAACAAGCAATTCCGATTTTGGATCCGTTACTCCTTATACCGAAGTTCCCTCCGACCAATGGGTGGAACAGGAAGGAGCCCGGGTTATTTACCTCAGTCCCGAAAATCGGAACCGCCGTTATTTCCAACAACTCATCGCAGCGTGTAACGCAGATGTACTTTACTTTAACAGTTTTTTTTCCTATCGCTTTACCCTGTTGCCGCTGTTGGCTTTAAAGCTCAAAAGAATGCGACACAAGGTGGTACTTGCCCCTCGTGGTATGCTGGGAGAAGGGGCGCTCAAGATCAAAGCATTGAAAAAGCATGCTTTCATTCGTATAGCAAAAGCAATGGGTTTATACGATGAGGTGACATGGCATGCTTCCACAGCATTGGAGGAAACAGAGATCAAACGTATTTTTGGGAACCGCTCCAAGGTTGTGGTAGCCAGAAACATTGCTTTGCCCGATGTATCTGCCGATGCCCGTTCGTACGAAAAAAAACCGGGAGAAGCCCGTTTTTTCTTTTTATCGCGGATTGCCTTAAAGAAAAACCTCAAAGCAGCCATCAACTGGATCAACAAAACCAAAACAGGGCATGCGGTTCAATTCGATATTTACGGCCCGGTGGATGAGGCCGCCTATTGGAACGAATGCCAGGCCCTGATCCAAAATACCGAAAGGATTCACATACAATACAAAGGAGAATTGCCTTATCACCAGGTAGGGCCCACTTTGCAGCACTACCATTTTTTACTGCTGCCAACGTTCAACGAAAACTATGGCCATGTAATAGTGGAGTCTTTTGTGAATGGTTGTCCGGTAGTGATCAGCGATCAGACGCCCTGGCGCGGATTACAGGCAAAAAACATAGGCTGGGAGTTTTCTCTGGCAGAAGAAACCAACTTTTTGCAGGTCCTTGAAAATTGCATTGAAATGGATGAACCCACCTTTCAAAAAATGTCGGAAGCCGCTACAGCCTTTGGCCGCGAAGCCATGTGCCCGCCTGCCGATGTGGAATGCAATCGTTTATTGTTCAAAAATGCTTAATTCCGGAAACATGACTGATCCTGAAAAAACCGATTTATCGCGTTTCGATAACTCCTGGTACCGTCCGGGCAATCCGGTCAAACGGGGGTTGTGGTATTTTTTCAACATCGTCTTTTTACTCAACCCGTGGAACCCTTTTAATGGGTTGAGAGTAGGTGTGTTGAAACTTTTTGGAGCAAAAATTAGTCGCGGTGTGGTGATCAAACCCAGGGTCAATATAAAATACCCTTGGAAACTCGAAATAGGGGCGTATACCTGGATTGGAGAAGCCGTATGGATCGATAACTTGGGCGAAGTGAAGATCGGTGCTCATTGTTGTGTTTCTCAGGGGGCTATGCTGCTTTGCGGCAACCACAATTACAAAAAACACACCTTCGACCTGATGGTACAAGGCATTCACCTGGAAGACGGAGCCTGGGCAGGAGCACAAAGCTTGGTGGCTCCGGGTGTTACCTGTCATTCTCATTCGGTTTTATCGGCAGGGTCCGTTGCAACCAAAAACCTGGAAGCTTACGGCATTTATCAGGGAAACCCTGCCACAAAAGTAAAAGAGCGCAAAATGTCATGAAAATTTCCATCATTACTATCGCTTACAATGCAGCCGACACCATTGAAGCGACGATTCAATCGGTAGTGGATCAGGATTATCATTCTATCGAATACATTATTATTGACGGAGCCTCGTCGGATAAGACGATGGACATTGTTCGCCGCTACAAGGATCGGATCACAACCATCGTTTCAGAAAAAGATCAAGGGATTTATGATGCCATGAACAAAGGAGTGGCCAGGGCTACCGGTGATTTGATAGGGATCCTGAATGCGGATGATCTTTATGCCTACCCGACAGTGATCTCCGAAGTGGTGGCCCGCATTCAGGCCGAAGGAACCGAAGCACTTTATGCCGATCTGGTGTATGTTGACCGGGCCAACACCGATAAAGTAACCCGAAGATGGATTTCCGGTCCGTACCGAAAAGGGGCGTTCAAAAAAGGGTGGATGCCTCCCCACCCTACCTTTTTTCTTTCCAGAGCCATGTATGAGCAGTACGGCAGCTATAATCTGCAATTGCGAAGCAGTGCCGATTATGAACTGATGTTGCGCATGATCCACAAAGCAGGCGTTTCGTTGAGTTATTTGCCAAAAACGATTACCAGAATGCGCGTTGGAGGCCAGAGCAATATCTCTTTGCGAAACCGTCTTGCAGCCAACAAAGAAGATCGGCTGGCATGGGCGATCAACGGCCTCCGCCCGGGTCCTTTTACCATGATCCGAAAGCCCTTGAGTAAACTTTCCCAATTTTTGAAAAAATAGTCTGGAAAGGCAACTTCTAACAGTTACTTAAAGTATTGATTTTATTGAGAAATGTTTGAAAAATCGCTTCGTAGCGCCTAGCTCGGACAAGCCGGAACCAAATCGGTTTATTTGCCTTTTACAAGATGCTTGTTCAAGCCAGCATAATAATTGGCTATGGTAGCGGTCTTTCATGTTCTTTTCCTTAATGAAAAGCACCAAAAATCAAGGCTGAAGCTGTTGAGGCGACCCACTTGTTCCATTGTGTGGTTTCACGACCCACGCGGTGGTGGACATGGGTGGGTATGAAATAGCGCGGTGTCCGGTTGAGTACGGTGAAAAAAAAGGAGTTAAGGTGGGTTCGGGGTCGTTTTGCTCACTGCATAGCACAGTGGGTGCCCCGCACAACCGCTTAGGCCGGGCGGTTAGAAGGTGGGGGCTTTCTTGTGCTTTTCCTTGATGAAAAGCACCAAAAATCAAGGCTGAAGCTGTTGAGGCGACCCACTAGCGCTATTGCGTGGCTTCACGACCCAAGCGGTGATGGATTTGGGTGGGTGTGAAATAGTTCGGTGTCCGGTTAAGTGCGGTGCAACAAAAGGAGTTAAGGTGGTGCCGGGTCGTTTTGCTCACTGCATAGCACAGTGGGTACCCCGCACAACCGCTTAGGCCGATCGATAAGGATATGGAGGTTTCATGTTCTTTTCCTTAATGAAAAGCACCAAAAATCAAGGCTGAAGCTGTTGAGGCGACCCACTAGCGCTATTGCGCGGCTTCACGACCCAGGCGGTGATGGATTGTGTTGGGTATGAAATAGTTAGGTGTCCGGTTGAGTACGGTGCAACAAAAGGAGTTAAGGTGGGTTCGGGGTCATTTTGCGCACTGCATAGCACAGTGGGTACCCCGCACAACTGCTTAGGCCGGGCGGTTAGAAGGGGGGGGCTGTCTTGTGCTTTTCCTTGATGAAAAGCACCAAAAATCAAGGCTGAAGCTGTTGAGGCGACCCACTTGTTCCATTGCGTGGTTTCACGACCCAAGTGGTGATAAACATGGGTGGGTATGGCATGGCGCGGTGTCCGGTAGATTCCTGTGCAAATAAAGGAGTTAAGGTGGGTGCCGGGTCGTTTCGCTCACTCCATAGAGCAGTGGGTACCCCGCACAACTGCTCAGGCCAATGAGAGTGGTTCACAAATTACTTTTGCCAAAAGAAGTTAGGAGCAATACCTCTTTTAAGAAACTAGAAAAACAGGTAAAAACCGGGCTATCAATAAAAATATCCGGATCGTTTTTTATCATATCCGCCTTTATACGTAGATGAGCCTTATAGCGGGTTACACATAGATATTTACAATTATTTAAGTAGAAGAATCTTGTAGCGAATTACGCATAGATATTACAGCTATTTGCGTAGAAATGAAAATACGCTTTTCTGCTAATTTATTAATCGCTGATTTATTCTTTAATTTGCTTTA
>CALLUQ010000045.1 GCA_938010565.1 uncultured Flavobacteriales bacterium | reverse complement strand
GTGAACTACTTTTTATTTTTGGTTCAGTAATTTTAATTCTCCTATCAATTTCTTCTCCTCCTGATTGTTCTACAAACTTGTCCAGAACTTGTTTCCACGATTCTTCTTGCTGCTCTCTTGAGAAACCTTCAAATAATTTTGCACCACTCTGGTCTACTTCTGATATGCTATTTATTTCAAACTTCAAATTGCCATTGTCTTCTTCAGAAAGTGAAAATGATATTTTGCCCTTTTCGATATGGCCCTCCATAGTCACAAAGTGGGCATCCAAACTACTATCATCATTTTCATATACAGCTTTAACTTTTACATAACCATCATTGAAAGGCCCAACAATATCAATTTTTATAAAACTACCTTCCTTAAATTGAGATGGCTCACCCTCTCCGTCAACTGGACTATTAAAAGTGGCTTTCGAATTAGTTAACAAATCCTGTGGTGCAGATTTAAAAGATGACTTTAACTCAGAAAAAGGCTTTGTTGAATTTCTTACAGTAACACCAAAATATTGTTTTTGAGCAGTCTGTTCATTAGGCAACTTAATTTCTAATTCACCAGGGTTTTTAAACTTTGACATAAAGTTCTCATACTCCCTTCCTTCTAAATCTATTCCATCTATCACTCTATTTTCAGCATAAGCATACGGAGAGTTCCAAGGAAAACTATTTGCCAATGGGTCTAAACTCATATAGCGTCCAAGTCTTGGGTTGTATTTTCTAAACATATGGTTTTGGCTGTTACCTCTTCCGTAAATTTCATTATCGTTCTCAACTCCGACAAACCCATAACGATATGACCCTGAATTAAATACCCTCCCAGGCATGGTCGCGCCAAAAGGATAGTAATCCGAATAATGGATCACATCAGCAAGAAAATTCTCATCATTCACTCCATTGACATTGGCACCCTCCAACTTTCGGTCGGTAACTACATTCAGCACATTGCCAAGATGGTTTTTAAGCTCATACTTTTTGTTTCCCAACAGGTAAACATAAATGGAAGGATCAAGTATATCAGCAGATGTACCAGATTGTATTAAAGAGGGATCTACAGTATAAGTATTCAAACTGCCATCTGTGTTAAAAGTAACATTGGTGTAACCTTTAACACTTTCGCTGCTAAAACCTTGAGGATTGGCAACTCCTTCCAACCCTATCCGGTCAGAACCATACAAATGATGTTCGTTTGCACCTATTTTTTCCAGATATACTTTCTGGTCGCTTTTTTCCAAAGTCTTAGTATAGGTGGTTAATACATTCCCACTTGCATCTCTGATGTAATAGGTATATGTCCAGTTGTTTTCTTCTTTCGGGATACCGCCCTCAGCAGGTTTTATAATCTTCACTACCCGGTTACCCATGGCATCGTACTTAAACTCCAGTATTGCTTCGTTTCCGACTGTTCCGCGTTTCACCTTGGATATTTTATTGTTTACCAGCCATTCAATATCGGAAATATTTTCGGAAATATCGCTTGTAAGCTGGCCTATTTCGTCATAGATATAATTGAACGGATTTTGGGTTTCGAGATCGACAGCAAAAGCATCTGTGTCGGTTCCTACGTCAGTAACATAAGCCAGGCGGTTGGTAGCGTTGAGTGGCGTATGTATCGATGGGTCATAGATATCCCCATTTTCGTCGTAGTAGTAATACGTCAGGTTATCCATAGGTACTACGGTGCCTGTGGTGGCATTTCGGTTCAGTTCACAAATATTACCGTTGCGGTCGAACGTATAGCTGGTTCCGTAGGTATTGGACATATCTGCCGCCGTGGTAGTGTAGTTGTAGCCTTCTCCGGTTCCGCTCAGATGGTTTTTTACCTGTTTGATACGGTTGAGTTGGTCGTACTCATAGTGGTTGGCACTTAAGGCCATTTTTTGTTCATTGATATCGGTTAATGCAGTGGCCATCATCCCTATGTTGCCGTTAAACAGTTCGTGGTAACTGGTACCTGTAAGCATTTGGGCATTCAGGTCGCTAATAAAATCCAGCCCGTTTGGAGTCGTATTTTTGTAATCGTTGGTGTAGTAGTTTAATGCAAAAGCAGTAGCATCGGGGCTGATGTGTTGGTTGATGTTGGAAGTCAACCCATCATTGGCAAGAACATTACCATCTTTTCCGGGGTCGCTTGAAGCAACCAGCCGGGCACCATTTACGGATTTTAGCCAGCCGTGTATGGTATATACATAATCGCAGGCCTGTACCTTTTCGTGGCCGATCTCTGTTCTTGCCAACGGACCGTGATCGTAATAAAAATATTTCGCTTCGCGGGTATAATGAACGTCATCATGGCTTGTCCATGCATGCGTAATGCGGTTATCAGCATCGTATTCGTAAGCATACCAAAAAGGAGCGCGGCTGTATTCGGTAGAGCCTTCCTCAAGGGTCGCTATACCGGAACCGCTCATTCCTAAGCTGTTCCATCCGTAATTCTGTGCAGGAGGAACGTTTACCGGAACAGGATCCAATCCTGGCGGAGCGTCATCCAGCACTACATCGCGCACAGCAACTTTACGCACGTTCCCACTGATGAGATCGTATTGGTAGTCGATGCGGAAATACTGGTGACCCATGTGTTTGAGGCTTTTAAACTCGTTTACAAGGGTACTTACATTGCCGTGGATGTCGTAGCTATAATGCGTAGCCCGATCGTATGGGAGGGTTACCGGCTCGCCTGCCAGAATTTCCAAAAAAGAAAGCCTATCGCTGGTCATTTTTTCGGTATAGGTGGTGGCCGTAATGCGGTTGCGTATTTCTCCGCGGCTGGTATTCGTTTGTAAGCTCATGGGCAGGTGGACCTGATCGTAGAAGGAGTGCACCACATCGTATTTCCGCAAGGCAGGCCCGCCATGGCTGGGGAAATTGTTGCGCTGGAAAGAACTCTTACGGTTGATCCAACCAAAATACAAACTGCCCGGGCGGTTAAAGTTCGTTGTATCTTTAACGATGGTTTCAATCTGGGTTGAAGTAGGATCTTCAAATGGTTCCACAATTTCACCGGCTTCAACGACCCTTCCCAGATCATCGTAAAGAGAATAGGAAAACCGTTCCTTGCCCGAGCTTTCGGAATAGTTTCCGGAGCGTTGTTTTGCATTCTGACTCACCAGCATCCGGCCGAGTTTGTCGTACCAGAACTCGCTGATGCCTCCGTCGGGAGTTTTTTGTTTTTTTAGCTGGTTGAGTGTGTTGTAACGGTAGGTGGTGGTAAAACCGTGTGCAGGCACCAGGTCAAGATTGTCGTTCACTTTTCCCCGACCGGAACGGGCCTGTTTAATTCGATCGTGTATGTCTGAATTGCCATTGCATACTTCGGCAAAAAAATCCATATCCACCCCTTGTGGCGGAATGGTCCGCACAAGATTTCCTCCCTGATCGTAGTAAAATAAAGTATAATGGAACTCATCGTCGTTGAACTCCATGGTGAACGTTTCTGTCAGCGCAGACATGGCCTGTTGGATATAGTTGATCCTGAATTCTTTGACCACTCCTTCGATGTACTGGTTGTAGGCGGTATGAGCACTGTATTCTGCCAGTTGTTTGTAGTGGGTTACACAAGGGTCGTCTCCTTCAATATCCGGTAAAACAGTCATAGGTGGGAAAGCATTACAGCCGGATGGAACAACCTCTTCCATATTCTGACAGTAGGATGAAATAAGCAACGTTGTGCCGGGATGGTCAGCCACATAGGCAAGGTAACCATCTACACACACATTGTATCCGTGGGCAGCAAAACTTTCCGGATCTTCTGCCAAAGCTATTCTTTGCAATTCGTTCAGGCCTTGCAGGTAATCCTGGTAACGGTACATTTCTCCGGAAGTGTTCAGGGCACTGAAATCCCGCAGTTCAATAAAGGGTTGCGTTGTATTCGAAGCATAATACAGGTTCAGGTAAACCATATAGGCATCGGCAGCGTATTTGTGCTGGCCGCGGCAAAATTGTACTTCGAAGTCTTCTTGTACGATGTTTCCGGCACTATCTGCTGTTTCGGTATACGGTACAGGAAGGTTGGCTGCATACAGGACCTGTTTTATTTCATCCCATTTTTTGTTGCAACTTATAGGGTCCCATGCTTCCGGTATACAGGTGGCTTCACAAGCATCCCGGGGGCCTCGGATCGTTTCGGTTTTGCGCCCGCAGCGGATGGAGTGTACGGTTCCCGAAGCATCCGTACCATTGAAGAAAAAGGCCATACTATCATCTTGCCGGAGGTGATAACCCCAGCTGCTTTGCAAAGCTGTAATGTCGTAGGAAACACCTGCTTCTTCAAAGCACAAGATCTGAAAACTTCCCAATGGTCCGGTTATGGTTAATCCGGCCGGATAGGCATTGAGATCAAAAATAACACCATCGTTGGCACTGCTGATAACATGGTGATCTACCAACACGGCCACCAACGCAGCACCCAACGTATGAGCAGCATAGTTAGTGGTTGTATTCAAACTTCCATCGATCAAACCCTTTACCACCGACTCCAGTCCGGCAAATAAGATTTCATCCGGTGCTTTGCAATCCATCGGGAACGAGGCAAGTTTATTTGTTCCATCAGGACGAAGATGTACACTTTTACGAGATTCGGCTTCAAGAAAAATGAATGCAGGGTTATTGGCTGTCATGTCAATGGCTTTGAAAAGAAATTTATTCCTCCTTCCTCCGGAGACAACAACAGCATTCAGCACTATCGTATGGTTGTTCAACGTTTCCGATGCTACCGAAAAATCAAATACTACATCACCGATGGTGCCTGTTGTGGTATTGGTGTTTTCCGAAAATACATCTTTTCCGCTATTGCTGTTTTGTTCAGCGCTGTAATAGTAAGCCTGGGCTCCAAATGTTCCCAAAAGAATGGAGTGGGTATACAAATTATCATACGGCGGAAGATGCAACGGTATCGGTGTAGTACTGCCCAATTTATTTTCGGCAGCCAATAGGTTGAACATATCCGTATAGGCATCAGCAGCAGAGCTGATGGAGTTGTTTCCGATAAGTTGATGGCACCCGTTCAGGTTGATACAGGTGCGGCCCTCCAATACCAATTCTTTTTGTACACCTGAAATGTCTGCGGTTATCAGGATCTTAAAGTGGTTATCGTTGCCCTCTGATCCGATGTATTTCATCTGGCTCATATCCAAAATGGTCCACACGGTTCCGTAGTTGGCCCAACTCAAATTAAATTCAGCCAGGCAAGTCCCAATGAGTACGATGCTGCTGCAATTGTTGGTGCCGTTGCCGGCCGTAAAAGTGATCTGTAATTCGTTTCCCACCACCGCATCGGTGTAAGCTTCCTGATAATAAGGGGTTACATTAAATGAGGATGGATCAACACCGCTTATTTCGCTGTACAAACGTGGTGTGAAAGCGGGGGTACCATTCAGGCTGTAAGGTTGATTTCCCATGTTGTTAAATGCGTTCACACGGATCATCGTTTTGAGGAATTGTTCGATGTCCTGCATAATGGCACAACGGCCGCTTGCTTCATAAATCCCGGCTTCGGCAACTGCCGCGGCAGCTTCCATTATATCCGGATCTTCGGGAGGTTCGGGCAAACTATCCAACATCGTTGGTAAAACATCGCCATTGTCGATGAAGCGTTTTTGTTTGTCTTCCCAATCACCGGTTAACCCGATCTCCCAGTTCTGACAATTCCGGTGGTAGGCCACTATATGGCGGTGTACGTCCATAATTTTGCGCTTTTCAGCCAGGTAATAATGCACAGCCTGTTTCCAGATCGTATCCTTTTCAGCAGGAGTATAGGCGGCAGGCGGAAACAGACAGCCGGTTCCGTAATAACTGCCACAAATAGCCACCCGTCCGGCCATATCAAATATCGATTCATACGTACCCTCAAAATCGATAAACCGCTGATAACGGTCGTCGATGCTTAAGGTTTCTATATCAGAAAAATAGAGCTGTAAATAGGGACTAAAACCGCCCGTTCCATTATTGTTGGCTGCCACGATATGGTTGACAGGCTCTCCACAATTAAAATCCGGGTGTACCATACCGTCGGTATTCCGAAAGAAAGGATCGTTGGTACGGAGCCCCAAAAGAATGTCGGTGTCTGCAAAGTGGGCAATTCCCAACGCATCGGAAGCCGTTTCCCAATCCGGTAAAGACAATAAAAAATCATCAAAATCATGGGAGGAGTTTACCGGCGTTACCCCGGCACTGGTAATGGTTGCTCCGTGGTTGGTTTCGGTTTTGGCACAGGCTTGATAGTAACAGTATTCGGGATGTTTGGTAACCAGTGCACGTGCCCAGCTTTCCTGCCAGTTGTCACGAAACGTGGTTTCGTCCAGCAGGTCTTGTGGTAAAACCGTTCCGCTGGTAACCGTTCCGTTGCTACTGGTAATGGGGATTATGGGTTGAGAAAGGGTGGTTTTGATCTCCGGAAGGTACACTCCGTTGACGAGCGTTACCCCAACTCCGGCAGGTGTACCGTCCTCATTCACATAATTGAGACCGGGTTCATCCCAATGATCCGAAATGAGGTTTTCCCATTGCCCACCCGGACTTACATCCAGCTTCATCAGAGCAAGAGCGGTTTGACAGGGGCTTATCGATTTACACGGACCGGTACAAGTGAGATAAAGTTCGTTCCATTCCATTTCACTTAGCACCGGCGAAACCAAGTTGGGAAAAATCGCTGCCCACTCTTCGGAAGTGGTGGAAAAGGTGATGTTTGATTCCGGATCTCCATCGCCGCCATTGGCGGCAAAAGCTTCTACAAGGCAAGCTTCACAGGTAATCTCACAACTCACGGTATCGAGGTTAGCGCTTTCTTCCTGGTAAAAATCTTCGTAGGTCAGCAGACAGGTATGGTCTTCGATGTATTGTTGTGCAAAATGTTCCACGGCTTCTTCGTTGATGCGGATGTCTTTATGAACGATGTATTCGCCTGCTTCCAGATCGGCCATCACACCCGTATTCGAGTAGCTACTGCCCTGAGGGTTGGCACAATCGGCATGGGTCAGAGCGCCTATGGTTGCTTTTAATTTTGACGGAGATGTGGATTCGCCTTCTTCCGAATGGACATACAGTTGTTCTTCGGCACACGCATCGGTTACTGAGATCTCCAGATCATAAACAAAAGGGTAACAAGTTGTTTCGCAGGTTGTATCGCTGTAAGTTCCGCTGCTCATGGCATACTCAAAAGCATAGGTTTGCCTCTTGGTTACAAGCTCATGGCGGTTGCTTTCCAGTACATCATCTACCGGAAAAGGAAAGCGACCGGAAGTAGTTTTTTGGTTATCGTCATCATCCGTATCTGCATCGGTAGCATGTATTTTATTGAGCAGATCAACCTGCATCGTGGTGGTAGATTGGTAGCCCAGATCTGCCAGACCGGAAGGTGCTGCTCCGGCCAGCCCTGTGGCTATGGTACGTCCGAAAGGATCGATATAGGTAATGCTGGTTTGTCCGTTGGGATCTACTACCATGTTTTTCTTATAGCGGCCGGCTATGCCCACATTCATTCCAAACAAACGATCGAGTTCTTCTTGTTTGGCCTGGCCGTAGAAGTATTGCGTTTCGTGCTCGCTCCCCAATTGATGATCTTTTCCGGGCATGCTTTGCCGGCGAATGCGCCCGGTATTGTCTGGCATGTATTCGGTTTGGGTGAATGGATATCCCCATGCATCGGGCAAATAATCCTGGTAATTGTTGGTGTAATCCGTTTTCGGTCCGAAATAGGCCGCTGCTCCGTGCTGGTTGCTCATGGGAAGAGCTATTTTCTTCTTACATGGATCAGGATCTATATCGAGGTCAAAATCATTTCTGTCGTAGACCGACCCGGAATGGTCTTTGTTGAAGTTGGGATGGTATTGCAGAGTGGTATTTTCGGACGGAGCAGGAATGCTTTGTACCGCTGCTCTGCCCTGGTGGTCGTAATAAGTTTCTCCTACCAATACCACCTGGTTGGTATTGATGCGCGTTACCGCCTGGCGGGTGCGGTTGCTGCCATCGGCATAACTCACTGCTTCTTTTTTTTTGCCTTCTTCGGCATAGGTACTCTGGTATTGCCAGTTCAGTATCGGTTGATGTTCGTTTTGTATGGAAAATACATGGGGCCAGTCTGCTACCCTCGTTTTGGGAGTATCCGTATACGAACTCCACTTTCCGGGCAAAGTTCCGATCTGCTCGGTTCCGGGCCACCCGCGTGCCCTTAAGCGGTATACGATAAAACCTTTTTCAAAAGTGAGGGCAATGCGATAAAATTGTTCGGTGGTTGAAATACGGGAACAGTTGTGTTTAAAATCAAACGCCGTGAGTTCGGTGTTGCCGGAAGACAACAAACCACCCGGTGTGCCATCGTAACGGTTTACAAAAGCCCATTCCAACTCGTATGCTTCTGCCCCGGGAATAAAAGGCCAGCTGATTTCCAGCTCGTTGTCATTCAGCTGCACCGCCTGTACTTCCGGCATCTTATGATAGTCAAAAAAATACAACCGATTGGTGGCTACTGTTGCTTCGACATACACGTTTTGAAATGGGTTTTTGACGGGTATACCGGTCGTTACATCCGTAATGCTCTTTAGGCGCCATTTAAACTTATACCAGCCTGTAAAGCGATAAACATTTTTGTCGTCCGACACGGCTCCACCGGTATTGTTATAGCCGATTTTTAATTCTACCGTTTCTGTGGTCTGCTCCCCCTCCATATCCGTTTTCGTAATCTCGAATGTATACCGGTAATCATGGCCATTGGCCGGAACCGTACCGCCCGGCAAACGCTCGAAGCCCAGTTCCAGGCTGGCCCATACATCTACATTGATAAACTCCGACTGCCAATTGAACTCACTTTCGGAAAACATCTGATAATAGCGGGCATCTTCCACCACATCGGTAGCGCCCGGAATAAGTTGTTCTCCGGAAACACGTGAGGAAGTGGTTTCGTGGGCTGCACGGGCATCAAAACCGACAGCAGAAAGGATCACCAAAACCAGTGTGGTCATTCCCTTGTATATGGACATGGGGTAAGTATTCATAATGATCAGATTAGCTTAAAAGTCTTTTTTAACGGTGGATTGGCGGGTTTCCCGAATGGTGGCAATGCCCCGTATGGTTTCTTTTTTCACCCGTGTAAGATGGCCTTGTTCGTCGTATTCATAGAAAGTGGCGTGGTTGTTGGCATCCAATTCGGCCCACAGGCGCAAGGATACCGGATCGTATACAAAACTCCTGAACGATGCGTTTACCGGGTGTATCCTGATGTCGTCTATAAACAGCTTTTCAGAGGCATGGGTGTTGGAAACGGTAATGGTCATTCCACCGGAAGACTGCCCTGCTATTTTAAAGGTGTGTTCTATGCGCATCCACCCGTCGATGATCTGGCCTTTAACGGTCTGCCCGGGGGTAATGCCGATTCCATTCACCGCAATGCTGTTGTGGTCGTAACGGAACAAAGGCAGGTCGTTGGCATTTTCTTCTTTTACCCAATAGCTTACCACATAATTCCGGTCATCGTACGCCTGAGGGGTGAAAGAGTTGGTTTGCGCAGTATAGGTTTGAGGAGCAAAGCCGCTGAGGCAATCTTCCGGTCGGAGTACATACGGAACGGCATTGGCCGCATTGGACCCCGGATCGCTGTTCTGCCGGTCTGCCATGACGGTATAGTGTTGGCCGGCATCCAACTCCAGACTGTATCGGCCGGTATGCGCATGTTCTTGCGTTATGGTGTGGTCTTCTACATTGGTATTCAGATGTCTGGGAGAACGTGCCCCGGGGTATTGATAATCTTCAAAACCATCAAATGCCATCTGATTGTAAGTGGTATTGTTCCCTGCTGCTACGGGCAAGGTATGGTTGTATCCCATCAGCTCAGTACTGTACCGGTAAAGGGCATCCCGGTTTTCCACAGCCGGGCCGTAAGGAAGGTATTCCGTAATTTCGCTGGCCCAGGTCCACCCGTCCGGATCGGCTTCCCAATCTGTTCCGTTCAGGCTCCAGTACGGGCTAAACGTTGAGAACCGGCCGTCTACACGCAAGTCTATCTGGTTATCGGCATCCGAACCGGTGGCGTTAAAAGCAGTGGATTGCTGGTCGCGTTCGTTCAGGTAAAGCAGGTTGCGCAAAGGGCGGTAGTTGCCTCGAAGGCCTAAAACGTAGGGGTTAACATGATCTCCCGGACGAACCGCACAAACCTCAGTTGCGTCAAAGTTTTTTTTCCCAAAATGATAATCCGTAGTAATAATTACCTCGGCAGGCAGAGATCCTTCGTAGCCCGGAGGGCCCATGCTGTTGTTCGTGAAAAATTTCAGATAATCTAAATAGTACGGCTCATCGCAATAATCTTCAATTTCTCCTGAAAGTGTCAGATCATCAAAATCTGCAACAAGATCGCGCATTGGATCCGGGCTCGTTGCGGGATAACTGGCTATAGCAAGGGAGGGATCTGTAACCCCACACTCATAGGTACTCGCATCGTACACAGCCAAGGCGTGGGGATAAAAAGAACCTTCAAAGTCTGTCCCATGGATAAGAAAGGCCGCAGAATTAATCAAGGCATAGAGTGGTACTTCCTCTTTATACCCACAAAAAGTTCTCCACACTTCGTTAAACGCTACGGCCTCTGCCTGCAAAATGTCTTTTTCGGCATCTATCTCAATAACAGGCAACAAATTACCGGTAGTACGGTTCCGGATGGGGCTGCGTTTTAAGGTAACGGATCCCACCCCCATCGCCTGCTGGTTGCGGTGCCCTGAACGAATGACCCTTACCCCGGCTTCAAAAGCAAAACCTGAACCATTGTGGATCCTGTTCCCTTCCTTGTCTACCAGAAAAAGCGCATGGGCATCGTTGCGGATCACCCATGCTTTTTGAGTGCCCGAAGGCAAACCTACCGTTACTTCATCGCCGGGAAACAGTTTATGGTGGGAAGTGGTGATCTTTCCGGTGCCATCCGTATTTATTTTTTTCGTGTACAAAATGTTTTTGGAAGCCTGCTCCATGCCTTCGTACATCCAGTGTGCCGGATAGTTAAAGCTGTACAGGGTATCGTTGTACGCATTGGTGGTACGGGTTAACAGCACTTGCCCGGTTTGGCGATCCCACGCCAGGTTTTCAGTAGCGACCGTTGTACCCATATCATGGGTAACCACTTCACGCAAAACCGCATGGCGGTTGATCACTTTGGTGGTTACCGCCGACTGGAATACCGTACTACTGCTTGAAAAAGCAGGTAAAATGGTGGGCACGATCCCGGGTATAAAACCGGCAAGGAAAGTGGCCAGGTTGCCATTGGCCCCCGCAGAGCCACTCAACGAAGTATACTGGCGAAAATCGTTGATGATGTCTACATCCACGCCAACCAATTCGTCGGGCCGGATGCTTCCGTCCGCATCAATGGTGATGATCCGGTTGTCCGGTCTCCGTACGTTTACCTGTACACTTTTGTTGCCTACATGGATCGTTTCCTGGGTTTCATCAAAGAAATAATGATAATCCATTCCTGAAACGGCTGTGGTCTGGCCTTCGGCAAATGTGCGGGTTGATTTGGGTTTGCCGTAATAACTGTCAAATTTTTCCACCACATATCCTTGCGATACGGTTACCCCGGTTTTGAGGTTGATCGGCAGCAGTTTTCCGATATCATTCAGGATCCGCGGCGTACGTTCCATATCGAGTTTGGTTTGGTTACAAACCGTTGGAAAATCAAAGGCCGTATAAAATTCATTGACCGTGTAACCGGTTGCTTTTCGTTGGACTTTTAGTCCGGATCCCGGCTCGTTTTCCTCGTGGTAACGTTGCAGGTTGCGGCTCATTACCCTGCGGTATCCTACGGATGGTGCAGGCATAAACGATTCTCCAAAAGGCGCTTCTACATAGTGGCGGTTATCGGGGACCAGTAGTTTTTTCTCGGTCAATGCCACCGGTTGTACCAGGGGGTTTTCCTTGCTCAACAGCGGCTCATAGGAAGCCACACCACTGGAAGTACCATCTTCCATTTCGTAGAAGTATTCCCGGCCATATCGGAAATCATCTTCCGTTTCACCGGAATGGTAATGCCAGTTATCGCTGATGGTTATTTTGGCTACCCGGCAGTCTCCTCCCAGTTTTTTCTTATCCGGATTGTACAAGCGCAACCACGATTTGCTTGTGTTGAACCGGCGTGCATATTTCTTGATCCTGAATTTGCGGTTGGGGCCCGTTAGAAACTCCGTAACGGAACCAATAACATTGGGACTGGTAAGGGTTTTCACCAGCTCACCCAGTCTTGTATCATCCGGATCTTCGAAACCGTACATAAAACGCGGGTTGTGGATGCGGCCAAAATTCCAGCCGGCTTTGGAAATGGGATGTACCTTGCCATTTTCATTGTTCTTTGCATCGCCCAGGTTTTCGTTTTTTAGCCGTATCCAGCCGTAGTGTTTTCCGTTGGTAAATTTATATCCGCAATCTTTGTATTTGCCATAGCCGCTTACATAATCGTAGTGTTGGTCGACATCCTGATTGTCCAGATTTAACAGAAACCGGAAATACACCAGGTCGTTTTGTTTGTACCTGCAAAGTCGGTTCTTTACACCTTGTGCGCTTGAAATGCCATAACGCCCGGGAATTTCAAAAAATAAGTACGCATTGGCAGAACGGTCAAATACTTCTTTTTTATAGAGTTTATCGCGGTTATGCAATCCGTTTTGCAGGTTAAAATCGTTCGGGTGGTCTACTGCTCCAACAATTTTAAACATCTGCATGGCTTCTTTGTTCTGCACGTATGCATAATCATCCGATTCGTACCACACTTCTATTTCGCCTCCGGCCGGAGTTTGAATGGAGGTCATGCACCAGGCAGCCGCATAGTGGTCGCGCAGTGTTTTGTCTTGTTCCACATACGGATATTCGGTTGCCAAAAGGGGACCTTCTACCGATCCGTCATTGCTTCCGGTATTGGGTTGATAACACCCCCATATATCATATCCTTTGAGGTTATATTCCGGATTTTCTTTGTGGGTTATCTGCCCGTTATGATCTATGTCCGCATACTGAAACACATAAGGGCTCAGTTGGTGTTTTTTGGAGTTTTCGTAGGTGAAGTATATTTTTTTCAAGGTCAGCTTGCCTGCTTTGGCAGGATCGGATGAACCCAAATCGATGCTGTTGGGAATGCCTCTGCACAACGAATAATCGTATTCAAAGTGTACACTTTTAATGGGGTCTGTATCCTCAATCGTTACATTCCCATCCACCATCTGCTGATAATCGTGCCGGGAGTACAACGAGATCTTGTCGAGCTTTTTCATGGTTTTTGGTCCGATACCGCCATTTTCTCCGGCTACGCCATAACCGTCTCTCCGGTTCGAGTAAAAGAAAACGGCTACGTGGGTTTTGTTTTCGATGGTATTTACATACCACAGATCCTTGGTTCCGTAGGTATAGTTGCCCTGATCGTCATAGGCATCGGTTTTGAGCCCTTCGTTCCAGGAGGCCGTATTCTTACCAAAAGGAACACGCCATTTATAACCGGCTACATCGGGCCTACGGTTTCCATTCGCATCGGTTGATCCGTAACTGAATTTGGTATAGGTCCCATGATCGCCGGGTGAAGGGCCCGGTACATCATCTGCATCGCTGTAATCGGTAGATACCACACTGGTAAGCAGATAAGAGTGTGCATAAGCAGGCAGGTCGGTGGCGTTAAAATAATGGTCTCTGCCATTGGAGTTGTTTTTTGTATTGTCAACATCTGCTCCGTATGCTACCGTGCCTGCGGCAGCATCGTAGCTCAATCCCGAAGCGTTGAACGTTACTTCGCGCTGCGATGTATTGATGGCAGGCAGGCCAAAGATGTAACGGGATCCGTCTTCCTGCAAACAGGTGTATTCCGTTGGATGATGGTTGGGCAAATTCGAAGAGGAAGGGGTGTACTCCGGATCCATCGCATGCTTTGCTGCCTGCGCTCTTGTGAGCGCATAAATGGCTTTGTTGCGCAGCAAACGATCCTGCCGGATCGTGTTTTCAGGACGGATGTTGCGTGCATTTGCATGGCTGAAATCTTTATGGCTGGCAAATTTATTCTGTGCCCGAAACACGGTGGGTGCTGCTTTCTTAACGGGCAATTGTATGGCATCTGTTCCGTGCAGCTCCGCAGGGTTGAGCCACGAACTATGGTCTACGGCTAACTCTCCGATCTGCCGGTAAAAGTACGTTTCATCCGTAACCAAAGGGTAATTCCCTCCAAAAAAGGTTGAAAGTGACTGGTTGTGGGTTTTCCACAAGCCCGATTCCGATTTGGAACCGCTGATCTTAATGCTGGTACCGATATCCACCAGACCACCGCCGGATAATTCCGGAGCCACGTCTACACCAAGAGACGTTTCGGTGGTAACCGGATCGTGTACATACCCTACATCGCCCCGGTGTGTTCTGAACGCACCCATCATGCCTTGTGCCGCAACCGTATATACATCGTAACTGAAGTTGGTGAGCGGAAGATTGGTGGTATGTGGCGAAAATGCGCGGTCTTTTTCCCGGTTAAAATCGAGCAGTACTTCCTTCTGCGGAGCACCCTCATCGTTCCAATTGTACCCATAGGCAGGCAAAGTTCTGGAATGAGCGGCCATTTTTTGTTCGGTGTAATAACCATTGAGGTTAATGTCA
>CALLUQ010000044.1 GCA_938010565.1 uncultured Flavobacteriales bacterium | reverse complement strand
GTAGTGGCAGTTCCCCCCGATAGGGATAAGGATCCTGTACGATCCTTTGGCTGCTTCACCTGCGACCTCCATGCCATAGCAGGATGGTTGTTGTCTTGCGATATAGACACGGTGGCTATAGAAAGTACCGGAGTTTATTGGCGACAGTTGTTTGTTGTTCTTCAGGAATATGGGATAGAACCCTACCTGGTCAACGCCAGGCATGTTAAAAATGTCACCGGAAAGAAAACCGATGAGCAGGATGCTCAATGGCTCCAACGCCTGCACACTTGTGGGTTGTTGTCCAACAGTTTCCAACCCAGAGAGGAAATTCGTACTTTGCGTAGCTTGGTCAGGCATAGAAAAGGCCTTTGCGATAAAAAGACGGTTTATGTCAACATGATGGTCAAATCCCTTGAAGAAATGAACATTAAATTGAATCTGGTTCTGAGCGACATTACATCGGTGAGCGGACAACGAATAGTTGCCGCCATTATCAAAGGGGAAAGATCACCAAAAAAACTTCTGAAGTTGTTTCACACTCAAGTGAAAGCAGATCCCGAAGACATCCTAAAAGCCCTGGAAGGCTGCTGGCGCCAGGAAAATCTTTTTGAACTTCAACAGGCCTGCGAATTTTACAACTTCTATCAAGATAAAATTTGCGAATGCGATCAAAAAATTGAAATTCAATTAGAAGCTATTGCGGCCCAGGTGAATCAGGGGGATGTTACCCACTTGAATGAAAAAGCAAAAAAAAAAGTAACCGAAGAAATGAATTTCATTTCAAAGTCGGGGTTTATTTAACAGCCATTCAAGGCATCGATGTCTGTGAGATCCATGGCATCAGTGAGGATACGGCTTTGACCCTTTTTTCCGAAACCGGAGGAGATTTTTCAGGGTTTAAATCCGCTGATCATCTGGCTTCCTGGGCAGGATTGGCTCCGAACAATAAAATTTCCGGAGGCAAAATCATCAGTAGCCATTTGCCAAAGAAAAAACACCCTGTGAAAAGGGCAATGCTCAGGGCAGGCAATAGCGTGTATCGTAGCAAGAACCCTTTGGGCGATTATTATCGGCGAATGAAGTCCAGGCTCGGTCCAAAGGGGGCTAAGTGTGCTGTTGCAAGAAAAACCCTTGTCATCTACTATCATATGGTTACAAAAAAGAAACCTTTCGATATCAATCTCTTGGAGCAAAGGCAGGAAATATTTAAACAGAAACGGCTACAGATCCTTAGAAAACAAATCGCTGATTTAGAGAGGGCTGCGTGAGCTTGTATAAGGTAGGTTAGGAGAGTACCGTATCGGAGATATTTACGGCTTTTACGCCTTTGATGGCCGGAACAACTTTGCGGATGGCATCTTCTACTCCCGCACGGAGGGTCATAGGGCTCATGGAGCAAGAGCTACAAGCTCCGTGTAGTTCAACCAATACAATGTCCTGATCGTTGATATCCACATAAGTGATGTCGCCTCCGTCCTCTTCAAGAAAAGGGCGTAAAGAAGTCAATGCTTCTTCAATTTTACTTTGAGCGGCCGCTTTGTTGTCTGCATCCATACCGTGTTTATTGTTGCATTTTTACCACTTTGGTTGGCTCCAGGTTTTCGTTTCGCCATTTGATCCGTTCTTCGAATTGAACTGCCAGGGCATCAAATGCTTCGGAACCGGAAGTATTTTCCTGCAATACGGCCGGCCGGCCTACATCTCCCGATTCCCGAATGCTTTGGATCAAGGGTATCTGGCCGAGTAACGGAACCCCGATCTGACTGGCGAGCCGGCTTCCTCCGTCTCTGCCAAAAATATAATATTTATTATGAGGCAGTTCGGCCGGTGTAAACCACGACATGTTTTCAATCATTCCTAAAACCGGAACTTTTACGGAGTCCATGCGGAACATTCCTACGGCTTTTCTGGCATCTGCCAAAGCGACTTCCTGAGGTGTGGTAACGACCAAAGCACCGGTTAAGGGTACATTTTGTACTAGGGTAAGGTGAATGTCTCCTGTTCCTGGAGGCAAGTCGATGAACAGGTAGTCCAATTCATCCCACCAGGTGTCTTTAAACATTTGTGTCAGTGCTTTCGAGGCCATAGGGCCACGCCACACAACGGCTTGCATGGCATCGGCAAAAAAACCGATCGAAAGTATTTTAACTCCGTAGTTTTCAAGTGGTTTGATGTAGTTTTGACCTTCTACATCAATGGTGCCGGGGCGTTCCTGAACCAGATCGAACATAATGGGCATGGACGGCCCGTAAATATCGGCATCCACCACACCAACTTTATAACCCCGCCGGGCCATTGCGGTGGCCAGGTTTGCCGTTACGGTAGATTTTCCGACGCCTCCTTTTCCGGAAGCTACGGCCACAATGTTCTTCACTCCGGGCAGTATTTTGCGGTGCTCCGGAGAACGGTCGGCCGGCATTCCGGTTACCGTAACTTCTACCTGAGCATCGCGGCCCAATGCCCGTTGGATATGGAATACAACTGCTTCCTGCATCCGTCTGCGGGAATGCAGGGCAGGGTTGGATACTTGTACTTCAAGTCGAACGTTTTTGTCCTCAACGGTCAGGTCTTTTACCAGCCCCAGTTCAACAATGTCTTTTTTGAGGTCGGGCTCGATCACATTTCGCAATGCTTCGAGGATATGTGTAGGTGTCCATTCCATATTTACCGGGTAAAATTACGGATAAATCCGGATTTGTCCCCTCATCGGAACAAAGGATAAGGCAAACGCAGCTAAAAAAATACTATTCCGGCAACGCATTCGCCTCAAAAGCAGCCTCGGTGCCGACATCAACATTATCCGGAGCAAACAAAACGAGAGCATCCGCACCGAAGCCCGGCAAAACAAATTTCAATGGGGGTCGGATTAACGCACATAGATCATCACATTATCAACACCAAAGGTTTCATCAGCTACGTCCCCATCTAAATTTGCGCCAAATTCAATCCAAAAACCACCACCGCTCCAGCTAAATTGGGCCTGGGCTTTATGCTTGTTGTCAGACCATGATCCATTGCCATAAAAAGAAATATTATATGTTGTTCCGTTCAATTCCATATCCGCATCATCATGGCCGTATCTTTTATTCCAGATCGGTGTAGGGTTTCCGGATTCACTGCCCATTACTCCAAGCCATGCTATTTCGTTGTCCCATGAGTCCAGAAAAAGATAATTGAATTCCACCTTGACTTCGGAGTAGGACAAACCCGATAAATCAAAGTACTTTTTTAAAACATGGTTATTGTTGTTGGGTCGAACAAAATGCCCGACAAGTCCTGCTACATTCATAGATTGGCGAGTCATGCCAAGATCTCCGGTGCTTAATGCCTGATTGGCGATCCAACCTTCTACATTCGACTCAAAATTATCCGAATAAACCAAACGCCAATCTTCATTGGTTTCTTTATTCTCATAAATTATCCCTGCATTGTTCCCATTTAGCCGAACATCGCCCACCACTTCAACTTTTGATGCCGGGTTTGATGCTCCAATGCCTACATTTCCATGGGTATAAATGTTATGATTAACACTTGTTGGAGTATTTGTTGTATTTTCAACATACCAGTCGTGGTCAGACAAACCATTTAAATTCGCACTGTTGCCTTCGGAAATGGTTAAAATACCACCTGAAAAGGATAATGTTTGGTCGTCGGTATCTATTCCCGAAAGGTTAACCGCATTACCACTTGATATGGATAAATTCGATCCGCTTAGGCTAATAGTCTGAATTTCATTGTTTGGGTCCGCATCGGCATCATTCACATTATCCCCATCGGCAATATCGGTAGGAATACCGGAAAGTGTGCCCCATGTTTCAATTTCATTGGTAGGGTCGTTGTCCGCATCATCTACCAGATCCACTCCATAAGCACCGAGGTAAATCTGACCGCCATTGGATAAATAAAGCGTATCGTTCGAAAATGAGATCGCTTGCAACTCATTGTTTG
>CALLUQ010000043.1 GCA_938010565.1 uncultured Flavobacteriales bacterium | reverse complement strand
GGAACCCATCATTGCGCTTGTTTGAAAAAGCACCTTGTAAAAGACCGATCAACCGGTTGGGTGCTGGCTTGCCCAGGTTAGGAGTTAGGAGTGATGGGGTATGTGGTGCTTGTTTTCAGGCCGCATATTTGGGATTTTCGGTGGTCCGTAAAATGGAAACGTTGCGTTGGCACATCTTGGGTAAGCGGATGTTTTTACGGGGATGTAATGCCGAAAAGAAGTTTCGGTACGCATGGATGAAAATGCGTTCCTGTTGGGCAATAGGAAGCCATACTACTCTAAATTTAAATGCGTTTGCCCTGTTGTAATGGTCTAACTTTTTTATAATTCAGAAATAGGACTATGAGAGTCAAACACTAAGTTTTTTAGATTCGGAGAAGCTGCCAAAACGTGATTTTAAAAACAAAAAACGGATAAGAATGAAAATCACTCTATTACAATTTAGTGTCTTACCACTCATATTCGTGTTATTTTTGGCAGAAGTTTGAATATTTGATTATGCATAATCATGTAAACTACCTGTTCACTTACAGTAGTTTGATTACATACTCAAACCCTTGATTGCTATTGCTTTTAAACCATTCCTGTTTAATTTCTTTGACGGTCTCAAAGTATGATTTTCTACTAATTCTGACATCTTTTCAAGATTTACTTAACAAATGCTCCAGGATACATTCTTTTATTCAGGTCAACCTATTTCAGGCAAGGACAACGGCATACCTCGCGCCAGCGGGGGTAAATTAGAAGTTTTCAGTTATTCAGATAGATTTTTTATAATTTCTTGCAATCGTTCTTTTGTTATTTCTCCGTTTATTTCAGGAGAAGAAAATTCAAAAACAATCTCTTGCAATTCTTCATCTTCAAAATCTAAGTCATCCCTACATTCTATCGAATCAGCCCAATTCTCTAAGTCTTGAAAAGTAATCTTTTGCTCTAAACATTTCTTCAAAATTTCTAAGAATTGACGCCTTGTAATTACCAAATAAGGTTCTTCAGTATCCCATGAATATTGGGAAAGTTCATCTTTTAGAGCTGGTAAGTTCCCATTGAAAGAGACTAAGTCATTTAGTATATCCACTCGATTTCTCATGCTGTATTATTTTGATTTAATATGAGTGATTTTACCGTCAGGGCCGAATGTTGTTTTTAACATTTTCAAAGTCTCTCCTTGCTGGTCCACCCATTTCCGATATACAGCTTTTGAACCAAGAACTCTTCCAGGTGAAGTGGCTTCAAATAAATAATTACCATCTTTTAGCTGCTTAAAAGTCGCACTTGATTTAGAATTGGCAGGAATTTTCTTCATGAATCGAGTAAAGTTACTCTTAACAGCTCCTTCTAAAACAGTAGTACCCCCCTTAACCCCTTCTAAAACAACACCCTCCAACACACTCCCATCTTTCTCCTTTCCGCGATCGTCCGCAACGCCTCTTTGTATTCCTTCTTTATGGGTAGCAATTTCTTCCGAAAACACCCTGCTTTCCCGCCAGGGTTTTATCCAGGGGATTCCTTTTATGGTTTGTATGGCGGCAGAAATGGTCATCGTTACCGTCATTGGGGTTGTACCGGTTGCCTTAAATTCCTCTTTCCAGTACACCAAAGCTGCATCGTGCAATTGATACTCAAAGAGAGTACTCCCATCCAGATCCCCTTCGTAGAATACCATCTTAGCCGTTGTCAATGTACAAAGTTCGTCCTCCGGATGGTGGGTGATCCAACGCAATAACCGATCATCGCCATCTCCGGAGACAAAAGCAAGGGTAACAAGCCCTCCCATAGGGATGGGGCCGGAACGCCCTGTTTTTGGGTTTGCCGTTCTGTAGTATGTCAGTTGTGTTGATACCAGTTCCCTTTGGGTTCCCATAACAAATAGTTGGGCTTTTATCATGGGGGATATAATGGACAATTGGAGAGTGGAATATCGCTTCGTATCACTGCTGCCCAAAACGTTTTGGATAGCAATGGCTAAGTTATCAATTCTCCATTATCCATTAAAAAAAGTATCGTTTCATGTTTTAGTCAAACCGAAACACATCTCCCCATTATCAATTGCCCATTGTCAATTATCATTATCGGTTATTCATCGCTCGGAACGGTGTGGCATTGCCCATAAATGTTTGAACTAAGAAAATCTAGAAACCTAAGCACTATCCCATTGTTGATCATTAGTAACTAATCTGTTTGATTTTTCTTAACTTCCCAAGGCGCCTTCTATACCTTAAACGGACGTGATATGGTAAAGCCATAACGGAACTGACCATCGCTGTAACGAGAGGTCGTATAGGGAATGAATGAGGTTTCGTGAATGCCTCTGGAATTGGTGATGTTGATGGAAAATACATGCCCGCCTGTATTCAACTCCAATCCAAAACCCAGATAGTGCGTAAACGTTGTAGGACCAACCGTTCGTTCGCCGCCAAGGTTATGAAAGTATTCCGCCTGAAGGCCAATGACCTTCGTTGCTTGTAAAACGCCACCTACTCCGAAAGATAACATACCGTTTTCATCGCCAAATGCGACAAAATTCCGATGAACATAAGTGGGCATGACCTGAAGTGAAAAACGGTTGCCAAACTTTCGCGCCAACATAATTTGTGAAAAATAGGCAAACCGGTGGGCCATTTCCGGAAAAGAAGATACAGCAGCCGGATCGTTAGATTTTTTCATCGCTGTAAAAGCAGTACCGCCAATTGCGGCAATGCTCAACGGTATTTTGTTGTCGGTGGTTTGGGTGCAAGCGCTGTATTTTACAAACCCGTCCAACAACTGGTTGAGCGGACCCGGGCCTTTGCTTCGGCCAACCCCTACATTCAACTTGGAACTGATGCCGTATTCAAAAGCAATGCGAATATCAGCCGCGTTGTCGGTTCCCCAAAGGGTTTCGGGACCTCCGTTGTTGCCAGCCATATCGCCAAAGCGGTGCGTGATCCGGAAATCGAGGTGCCGCTGATCCAAACAAACAATGGAATGTGCATTGATAATGCGTGAGGTATGGAAAGTTTCGTGTACTTCGTTGTTTTCTTTTTTACCGACAGGCATCGGCTCCGGCTCATGGGCTGTATTTTTTTGTGCATGGCCGAAAAAACCAAACAACAAAAAAGCGATCACAGGTATCCGAAACAATTTTTTCATAGGGAACAGATTCAGGAAATTATTGATCAGAGGCGTTTCCTCCGGCTTGTTGACGAATATAGGCCACCAGATCTTCCAGTTGACTGTCGCTCATTCTTTCTTTGGTATATTGAGGCATATAAGGGCGGTATCCCGGCATGGCATAGGTTCCCTTACGGGTGATCTGATACACCGAAAAACGGGTAGGGCGCTTCAGGTGTCGCCTCAGTTGTTTGAAAGTGAGCTTGTTTTCATCCAGAATATAATGGGTAACCCTGCCGGGCGCATGGCAATGTTGGCAGGAAGCCTGGTAAATTTTCTTTCCGTTTTCCGCGTTGCCTTTTGCGCCCAATGATCTGTTTTCTACGGATTTCGGATGCAAAAAAGTTGCCGGCGATGCCGTGAAAAATTGTTGTTTAAACCAAGCAATGGCCTCTTGTTGGTCTTTGCTGCTGCCGTTTTTAACCCGGGCATTCAATTGTTTGTACTGTTCCGGGGTCAAGTGCAGATCTTTCAATTTATACTGGATCGACCAGAGGTAATGCATCACAGCTTTGATTTCCCAGCTTTCGAGTTTACGCCCCTGGGCACATTCCGTACAGCAGAGGTCAATGGCATTCATCAGGGTATCTCTGGCACCCCGAACGAGGTCGCCGTATTTTTTCAGATAATCGCCGTTGTACCAAGATTCGCGGTTTACAATGCCATAAAGGGTGGTTCCCTGTAAAAAGGGCAGGTGGTTTTTGATTGCATAATCCAACCTTGCATCGGGATTGCTGTACCGCAGGTCCGGATCTTCAATGGCAGTGTTGTGGCAATCGGTACAGGTAAAAAAGTTGGATTGTTTTCTGCTTAATTTACCATCCGGCCCACGGGTACGTCCGTTGCGAATGATTTCGCGGCCCATGCGGATCATGGCGGTATCGCGCGAGGTAGTGTAATGAAGTGGCTTTTTATCGCCCAGCTCCATCAACACTTCGGTCAAACCCGAATTGAGCCCATAGGGTGGAGGAATAGGCTCGGGTTGCAGGCTTCTTTTTTGTGCGGCCATCAAGGCTACCACTGCCAGCAGTAAAACCGGAATAATTCCTTTTTTGATCGGGTTTGGATGCATCATAAAAAACGATTAGTTATTCGGGGCACCGTTGTTGAACCAACAATTGATCCGGACCCGGAGGCTGTCTGGTATTTGAGGCAAGTTTTGAGGCATTGGCGAAAACCCCGGCTTGTGGTTAATTGCGCCGAGTAGTCTGGCCTGACCTGCCGGATCGGCAATTTCAGCATGCGTTTCATAACGCAGATTACCGGAAGGATTTCCGGTAACATGGCACCCTACATCGGTACAATACTGCGTAAAAATAGGGTGAATATCGTTGGAAAAACGATAAATGATGGTATCACAAAGATCAAACGCGGGTGGTGTAAGTGGTAGTGCTTTGTCTTTTTTACAACTTGTAAACCATGCGGCAGTCACAAAAATGAAAACCATAACGACAACAAACTTTTTTTTCATGAGCGGATCGTTTACCGGATTGAATATATTCATTTTTTCGATAAATCGCTTTGAAACATACACAGAAATGGCCGTTTTACCGGTTTTTTTCATTTCCGGAGGGCTGTATATCATCTTCCGGCTATCGGTTTCTCCGATGTATGGGGTTTAAAACTTAAATTTGCGGGTGTTTAATCCGAAAAATCATGCTGGGTTTAAAGCTACCTACGGATCCGAGATGGATCAACCTTGTAGAAAAAAACATTGAAGAAGTATTGACCGACCATGCCTGGTGCGAACAAAAAGCAGCCAGTAATGCCATTTCAATGATCGTACATTATCCTGAACTGCCCGATCTGGTAAGCGAAATGGTGAAGATCGCTGCGGAAGAAATGCAACACTTTGGACAAGTGCATGAAAAGATCCTTGAACGGGGTTTTACCCTGGGCCGGGAAAGAAAAGATCCTTATGTGAACGACCTGATCTCGTTCATTCGCCGTGGTGGCAACCATCAGCAAAGATTGGTAGACCGTTTGTTGTTCGGAGCTATGGTTGAGGCACGCAGTTGCGAACGTTTCCGTTTGCTTTCATTGGAAATAAATGATGCGGATCTGCGGGAGTTTTACCACGAACTGATGATCAGTGAAGCGACCCATTACACCACCTTCCTTTCTTTTGCCCGGAAATATGGCAAAGACACGGATGTGGAAGGCAGGTGGCAGGCTTTTCTGGATCACGAAGCAGAGATCATTCAAAACTACGGCAAAAGCGAAACCATTCACGGTTAGTTTTACCTGGAGCAGGGTGCTTAAAATGCCATTACCCGGCCCGATGTAACCGGTTGGCATTTGATAGCAGGCTTTGGGGAAAAAATGCGCATACAATTCCATACCGGACGGAACCGGGCGGAAACGAGCCAGGCGCCTTTCCCTTGCAATACGACCCGTTTTCCGAGCATTTGTCATACCTCGAAAAACCAAAATTAAAGTACCTTTGGGCGTTTGTGAAGCAAAACTTCTGGTCCGATGATGAATGCACTTTTATGCTTTCCGGTTGTCTGCCGGTATCCGATGTTAATTTTGGCTTTTTTTGCTTTGGCATGCAGCACTGCTTGTACCGACCACAAGCCGGCTCCGGTGGCTCCGGTTGTGCCTCCACCTAAACTGGTAGTGATCGACTTTATTACTCCTGCTCCGGGTGCACAGGTCGTTTTTAACGACACGTTAACGATAGAAACCGGTTCCCGTTACCCGGAACTTACTTTAAACGAAGTTTCGTATTTTATCGATGGAAACCCCGTAGGCAAAGGCGACAGTACGCTGATGCTTCGCTATCCGCTTACACATATAAAAGGCGGACGGCATATGCTCGAAGTAAGTGGAACGTATAGCAACGGAGAAACCGGCAGCCAACGGATTTTCTTTCATGTGGTTTCCGATATCAAACCAGCCGCCTACGATTACGAAACAGGCGCCGTTTTCCCGCACGACCGCATGGCGTTTACCCAGGGCCTGGAGATCAACGAAGGTTGGATATACGAAGGAACCGGCCTGACCAACGGAAAATCTACTTTGCGTAAAGCCGATCTGTTCTCCGGAACCATTTCAAAAATGATTACCCTGAACAGTGAATATTTTGGGGAAGGCATTACGGTTTGGGAAGACAAGGTGTATCAGCTCACTTACCAAAATGGCAAATGTTTTGTTTACCATAAATCGGACCTCAGCAAAATCACAGAATACTATTATTCCGGCGAAGGCTGGGGGTTGACCCACGATGACCAACAGCTTATCATGAGCGATGGTACGGCACAAATTCGTTTCATCGACCCGAATAATTTTAACGAGTTGGGCCGCATCACCGTATTTGATGATAAAGGAGAAGTGAACATGCTGAACGAACTGGAATACATCGATGGAGAAATTTTTGCCAACATTTATCAAACCCATAAAATTGCCCGTATTGATCCGGTTACCGGAAAAGTGATGGCCTACATTTACCTGAATAACCTGCTTCCGAGAGCAGAGTGGGGCCGTGTAGATGTACTGAACGGAATAGCCGTCGATCCGATCAGCAAAAGGCTGTATGTAACGGGTAAGCTATGGCCTTCGTTATTTGAAATAAAATTGAAATTACGCCAACCCGATCCAGGCAAATAAGCACCGCCTGCCCTTCATTTCCGACAAAAGATAAAATTCAAAAAGCGGGAGAGGTCCGAATGAATTGTACCGCTTTCTCAATTTCGGGCTGCATGTATGTATCGTTCTCAATAAAAGCCACTTCCGCTCTAAAATCTTTTAGCAATTGTTCCAATTGAGCAGCGGTTTTTAAAGGACGACGAAACGCAAAGGCCTGAGCAGCATTCAGCAATTCGATCCCCAAAATCGTTTCCAGATTACGCACAACACGATAACATTTGGTAGCGGCATTGGCTCCCATGCTAACATGGTCTTCTTGTCCGTTGGAAGACACAATGCTATCGACCGAAGCCGGGTAGCACAATTGTTTATTCTGATTGACAATGGAAGCAGCCGTATATTGTGGGATCATAAGGCCGGAATTAAGGCCAGGGTTGGCTACCAGGAATGGCGGTAAATTCCGCTCGCCCGAAATGAGTTGATACACCCTTCTTTCCGAAATATTTCCCAATTCGGCCAATGCAATGGCCAGTTGGTCCAATGCCAAAGCCAGGGGTTGGCCGTGGAAATTTCCGGCAGAAATGATGAGATCGTCGTCCGGGAAAATGGTCGGATTATCGGTTACGGAATTGATTTCCTGTTCAAATACTTTTTCTACAAATCCGATCGCATCCCGGGAAGCTCCGTGTACCTGAGGCATGCACCGGAAGGAATAGGGATCCTGTACGTGTGCCTTATGGCCCGTTATCATCTCACTGCCTTCGGTTAAAGCACGAATGCGATCGGCCACCACTTGTTGGCCGGGTTGTGAACGTACCGTATGGATGAGGCGGTGAAAAGGCGCTATGCGCCCGTCAAACGCTTCAAGCGACAAGGCACCGATAACATCGGCCCAATTGGCAAGATGGTTGGCCCGATGCAAACACCATGCTCCATAAGCACTCATAAATTGGGTGCCGTTGAGCAAGGCCAGGCCTTCTTTCGATCGCAAACGCAGCGGTGCCAGCCCAAGGCTTTTCAAAGCTTCGGCAGCCGGTTTGCGTTCGCCGGCGTGTACCACTTCTCCCATTCCCAAAAGGGCCAGAGCGATATGAGCCAGAGGGGCCAGATCGCCGGAAGCCCCCAACGATCCCTGCTGATATACCACAGGGCATACATCGTTATTAAAAAAAACGATGAGGCGTTCAACCGTTTCAAGTGAAATTCCGGAATGGCCGTAACTCAAGCCTTGTACTTTCAATAAGAGCATCCGTTTAACGATCTCACAGGGTACTTCTTCTCCTGTTCCGCAGGCATGCGACATCACCAAGTTTTGTTGCAATTGTTCCAGACGATCTGCCGAAATCGGAGTATCGCATAATGCTCCGAACCCCGTATTGATCCCATAAATGGGCACATCGCAATCTGCCAGCTTTTGATCCAGATAGGTCCTGCACTTTTTAATACGGGTAACCGCTTCTTCCGAAAGGGCCAATTGATGGCCTTCGTTCAGAATGGTTTCCATGCGGGATATGCTTAAATGTGCCGATGAGATCAGGTGCGTTTTCATAAGCCGAGGTACCAATTTTTAGTTTTTTCTACATTTAAAAACCCTTCCTGTAAAAGTAACATTTTGCTTCCATAGTCAAATCTCATTTTATTTCGGAATTTACGCCTCGGGAATTTCTTTTTTACGATGGGTGGTTTCCGGATAACCGAAGGCCTCTTTTGGGTTGGAAAGGAAACAGTTTTGGAGTAAAGCTCCTCTTCTTTCCTCACTTTCTTTAAATTCGCTTCTATGGTTTTACCCAGGTTCAATATCCTGCTGATCGACAACGACCTCGACGACCTCAAAGCCCTCGAAGGGTTTCTGACCGCTAAAAACCGTCATATTTTTAAATCTTATTCAGGCGAAGAGGGTATGAAAATGCTTGAAAAAGAGAACATTCATTTGGTCATTACGGATCAGGTACAACCGGATATGGACGGTTTTGAATTCATTGAAATGCTGGAAAGCAATCCTGCCACGCGGAATGTTTTTGCGCTGCTCATTACGCGTATGGATGATCAACTGAACGAAAACATTGCGTATTCACTCACCCACGGGGCCGTGGATTATCTGATCAAACCCGTTCCCAGGCTCATCGCTCAGGCAAAAGTTCAGGTGTTTGAAAAGTTGTATTTCAAACGCTTGGATCTGGAGGAAAAAAATCGGAAAATTCAGGAATTACTGCGCAACATCCTACCAGAGTCTACCGCCGAAGAAATGACAAAACTGGGGAAACCAAAGGTACGCAGTTATGCTTCTGCTTCGGTGCTTTTCAGCGATTTTGTTGGTTTTTCCCACAAAGCAAAAAACATGGATGCGATTGATCTGGTGAAGCAACTGGATTACTATTTCATCTCTTTCGACAAGATCATTTCCAAATACCCCATCGAAAAGATCAAAACGATCGGCGATGCTTATATGTGTGCTTCCGGGCTTCCGATCCACAACCGGCGCCACGCCATCGACATGACCCTGGCTGCTTTGGAAATGAAAACTTTCATGGAGAAGGAGGCCGACATGAAGATCACTATTGGTGAAGATCCGTGGCGCATTCGTTTTGGGATCCATACCGGAGAATTGGTGGCCGGGGTAGTCGGAATGAAAAAATGGTCCTACGATATATGGGGGCATACCGTGAATACTGCCAAACGGTTGGAAAATGCCGCAGAGCAGGGGATGGTCAATATTTCCCATTCCACTTATCGTGAAATTGAAACCTACTTCATTTGTGAGTACCGCGGAAAAGTGGAGGCCAAACACATCGGCGAGATTGATATGTATAATGTAATTGGTTTAAAGCCAGAATATACCGACATTCCGACATCCTACCATCCTAACGAGTGCTTCCAAAAGATCCTGGCTGCCCTTTAACGGGTTGGTGCTTTCCGGCGATGCATCGGTACGGAAATTCTCTTACGGGAAAATAGGGGCATAATTGTGAGCCTATGCCACCCGCCTTTTCGGGTATTGTGAAGTCCCCCAACGGTCATCGGCCCCTTTCTTTAAGACAGCATACATGAACGGCAGTGCGTAGTTGAGAGTCTGTCCCAACTTGTGTGATTTGGATGTATTTTATTCTGTTTTTCCCTTAAACTAGCATCTGTATAAAATCAAAAGCAGATGTTAAATTAGTGTCAATGCGCAGTTGAGGCCATCTTAAACACTGGCATTGAATGCTCTAGTGTGGTTTTAGGAGCCCCCCAAAAAAAGTGCCTTTCCATTCATTGGCCTCAGCTGTTGTGCGGGGTACCCACTGTGCTATGCAGTGAGTGAAACGACCCCGGCACCACCTCAACTCCTTTCGTTGCACCGCACTTCATCGGACACCGCACTATTTCATACCCACCCAAATCCATCACCGCTTGGGTCGTGAAGCCACGGAATAGC
>CALLUQ010000042.1 GCA_938010565.1 uncultured Flavobacteriales bacterium | reverse complement strand
TTGTGGATAATCTGATCGGTATTCATCAATACCAACGATAGCTTATCTTCTGCCGGGGTGTATCCTTCGGGAAAATCAACACCCAGCCAGTAATCCACCGAATCGCCGGATCCGTCCAAAGAAAAGGGCAGTTGCAATGCTGTTTTCGAAGGCAAAGCAGTATCGCCAAACGCCTGGGTAAACATGTTGATGGTATCCCACACGGCCATTCTTTTGCGAACGCGGCTTACGCTCTGGCCCCACTCTTCCATGGGCAGTTGATCAAGCTTGTGCCGGAGCAATCCTTTATCGGCCGCGAGGTTGATCTGTTCGCTTAATGCGGGTTCGTTGCGCAGGGTAAAGTGCGGGAATACCCGGAATGCTTTTCCGAAGCCTATTTTTCCGATCTCGCGCAAAGCATCGATCCGTCCATCCGGAGTAGCTCCGGTATCGGCGGCAATGGCCAGTTGTGCATTGGCTTCTTCCAAACGTTGATCGATGGTTTTTTTCGCCCCTTCGGCAGCGGCCAGTAATGCCCGTCCGGCGGCGAGGTCGTCGCTTACCGTAAGTTCGGGAATACTTCCCGGTACACCAAAAAGGGAGGCATGGGCCAGGAGCGAGCGCAGACTGTTGATCTGGTCTTCGGTAAAAACAAAAGATGTTTCGGCGGCCAGTTCGGAGGAAAGTAAGGTGGTGTCGGTGCCTTCATCGTAGGTTAATGCCATAAAATCGTCGGCATACATTTGCAAGCGTGCAACGGCATTCGACATCCTTACCAGCAATTCATCGATGTCCTGAAAACGTATTTCTTCTTCCGGTATTTCCTCTTCTCCGGGTATCGTTAAATCGTCGGCGGCCAGTACTCCGCTGTTGGTAATAAAGCGGCGCAATGCCTGTATCATGCCTGCTTTTTCGTAAAAAGAAACATCGGTGGCATTCCATGCAGGATCTTTTTCGGTGTAGCGGATGCGGAGCAAAACGTTATCTGCATTGCCCTCAAGATCTACCGGCAACACCATGCCCGAACGCACAATTGCAGCCACCCGGGCATTGAGTTCCGCTCCTCCGTCAATTTCTCCTGTTCCAAATAAATGCACCACATCCAGGGGCTGCAGCTGGAGTTCGGATAATGCCACGGTAACCGATGTGGTCACTTCATCAATGGTGTATTCCACCCAACATTTAATGGTAGCCGGATCTCCGATAACGGAACCTGCCCACAGGTTCAAACTGGGTTCTGCCAGGCTTCTGGGGGTAAGATCCACGCTCCATCCGGGGGCCTGTGCGGAAGCATTCGCAACGGCAGTGGCCAGATCAACCCCCGCCAAAGGTACATTGGTAGGTGCTGCTTCGGTTAATGCATGGTCGATCCCTGAAATGGGTTCGAGGAACAAGCCTACTTTATGAGTAACTACGGCCCCTGTTCTGGGAGTATCCGTAATTTGGATCTCATCCGGCACATCGCCGGCTGCAAGCTTTTCAAGAATAGCCGCAGCCCTTACATGGTTTCCGCCTGCCACCTGATAAACACTTTCGGAGATGCACAGATCGCCCAGGGCATCAAAAGCATTTGCCATGCGATCGATCTCTTTCAGCATGGCGTCTTTTTCCTGATCCGAAGCCGCCGATAGTTCGGCATTGTTCAGGTGAACATTCCACCAATCGTTTGCATTGGCCGCAAGGGCATCGTAAAGGCTTGCTCCGTTGGGAACGGCATTGGCAGCGGTGCTCACAAATTCCTGCGCCGCCTCCAGCAGATCCATTCCGTGTACGACATTGGTCAGTTGGTCATCGCCCTGGTTCAAGCTGTCGTCTACCAGAACATTCAACGGAAATTCATCGCGGAAAGCATAAATGTACGCATCCAATTCCAACCCTAAATGCAAATAGCGTTCGTGCAAGCCCCGTTCAAACTGATAACCCAGAATGGCCGCGGCATCTTGTCCGCCACGGATGCCGTGCAATACATTAAGCCCCATCCGCACACGCTCCGAAGAAAGGTTGATGGCCATTTCGTTTTCCGTTCCGGCCACATCTTTGTTGGATTCGTATCCTGCCCGCAAAATAGCAGCCGTAATGGCGTGATTCAGCGAGGGCGTATGGATGTATCCCTGATTATCGGCATCGCTATATACGTTGGCATCGCCTGTTTTCCATAACTTATCCGGTAATTCCGATCCTGCAACAGCAGTTCTTTCGCCTCCTTTCCGGAGGTTTTCCACCCATCCGAATGCTCCTATAAAAGCACCTTCGGGTTTTGTTTTCCGGTGTTTATCCAACCGTTTGTTGGCCAGTCCCAAACGCCATGCATCCAAACGATAGGTACACAGATCCAGGTGTTCGGTGAGCAACCGGTCCAAACGGGCAGTTGGCAGATCCTTTAAGCGGCGAACCGCAGCCTTGGCATCGTTCAGCGTATCGATGACGGGTTGATGTGCGGCTTTGCCGGGGTTGTTCTGAAAAATGGAATGTTCCGGAGATACATAAATGTTCATGTAGGACTCGTCACCTCCGTTGGCGGTCATCATGTAGTTATAAAACGGATTGGCAGTGTTCATGCTATTCCCCAGGGCGTTTTTCAGGTAGCCCATTTTGCTGAAGAGGTAGGTCCATTTGGTCACAAAGGTGTAGAAGCCTTCTACCCGGGTATTGTAATGCCCGATGGCACCGATTTTCTTGCGTATATGGGGAGGAAGCAGATTTTCCTGCTCTAAAATATCGAGGATGGCTCCCGCATAGGCAGAAAGCACCGAATGCCGGAGGACCATGTACAGCATGGATTTAGACGGCTGTCCGTCTGTGATCTCTGCTTCCGTTAGCTCCGAAAAATCGTTCATCATGTGTACATCCCACGGGTTGGTATCCAACAAAAAGTCGATCCAGTTGCCTATTTCGGCTCTGGCGTTGTATTGTTCTTCGAGGGTACCTGCATTCGGGTCGGTGGGGGCCACCCATTCTTCGTTTAATTCCCTGGAGTCGATCATATCGCCCAGTTGTTGTGCTTTATCTTCCAGCAGGCGCATGCCAAAAACCCGGGCATCGAGAAATTGTTGTTGCATCCGGTTCCATTTGGCAATTTCCTGTGCAACAGGATCGGTATCGGGGTTTTGTTCGTCCTGAAAATGATGGGTATTGAAAAAATAGCCATCCTCAAGCAAGTGCTTAAATTTTGTGCCTGCTTTTACCGGTCCGAAAGGGTCGTCGGAAGAAAAATTGATGCTGAAATCCGCAAGGGTATCGTCTTCTCTGCGGGCTGCTACATTTAATCCGTAGCGGTAGTAGCGTTCCTGCGATGTGGCATGTACCCCCAGAATATCCATAAAATGGCCTTGTGCATCTGCCGGGTCGGTGTTGCCCATGTGTTTTACTTTTTCCTGAGGCTCTACCGCGTTGCTGTCCAGCCGGATCTCGGTCCATGTTTCATCCAGAAAATCGAGCATTTGTTTCAGTCGGATGTCGAAACGTTCCTGTAGTTCTGTTTCTATCGATGCAGGGTTTTCGAAATCCTGCGGCGTAAGTTCGGGCAACAGATCGCCATTGGTAGTGGCGTGAAATTGTGAAAAAGCGGTAGTGGGCAACACGCCGTAAGGCTGCGTTCCTACCCGGATCGGAGGAATGTACGAACGGCCGGAAACGTAATGGTTAAAGAAATGTTTGGTCCGCCGGACGTTATCGAAGGTGAACAACATATCGAGGCCTTCTTCCATGTATGCGCCAATGGTACCGTCAAAAAGGGCTTTGTTCATGTTCAACGCTTCCGATACTTCGGTGCGATCGTGGTTCAGCAGGTGATCCACCACATCGTGGCTGATCCCTAATCCGGCTGCAAAACGTTCTCCGTCGGTCGGGAAATCGGCATCCGGTGTAAAAGTAGTTTCCGCTTCGTTGTTGCGTTCTACTTTAAAGCTCAGATCGGGATCGTCTTCTATGCTCCGGTAGCCGGATTGGCCTGCTTCCGTGTTGTTCGTGGGGGTTCCCACATTCAGGAAGGAGGCACCTTCCGGCAGGTAATGGTGGTTGTTGATGAGTTCTTCGAGGCGTTGCTGGCCGAGTGCCGATGTGGTATCTTTCACGCCAAGTACCCATACTTTATCAAAACCTTGTTCCACATCAACATCCCGGAGCCGTATGGTTACCGCCATTCCGATGCGTTCGGCTTCTTTATAATCCGTCAGCCATTTAATGCTGTCTGCCACGATCAGGTTGCCATCCTCATCATGGGAAAAGGTTTCGGTTTCAAACGTATCGGGGTCGAGGCCTACGGTGAGTTCGTTTTCGGGCAGTGCATTCCCTACTTTAATTTGATGGAAAACTCCTTCCCGCATGGTCAGTACCACAAACCGGTCGGGCATGATCCGGGAATGGGGGGCTTCGGTCCAGGTATGTTCTTTAATGGATACGGTAGGAAAGAGGCCGAGCATTTGCTCTTCCGTGATCATGGCATTAAGATCTGCCACTTTCACCTCGCTGAGGGCCCGTGCCGTATCGTTGAATTTATTGATAAAAGAAGCGAGGGTATTGCCTTTTGCTCGTTTCGACTCCTCGCTTTCAAACGTCATGGTTCTGGCGGTCTGAACGGCACCGGTAAGGCGGGTCTGGGTTTTGAGCAGCAGGCGCTGTGTACGTTTTAATTCCGTCGGGTTGGCTTCATTTATATGGTGCAGAGCGGCATTGGCTTCAAAAAGAGGCGTATAGGCAGTGCCTAATTTCTGAAAAATATCGGTATTGGTTTCGCTTTGATCCAGGGTATTGTTTACCGTTGTCAACGTATCGTTGATGGTTTTGATGGCTTCGTCTTTGGTGCGTAAGGAGGTGGCTATTTCCTCCACAACCGGGGGGGCAGGCTCCAGCAATTTTACGATCCATGCTGCACGTTGCGGGCCATACGAAGCACTGATCGCCCGCCATGCGGCCAGTTTCAGGCTTTCATCGTCGCCGGCCAGAAGGATCTCGGTCCAATAGGTTTTTCCGGCTTCTTCTTCTGTTGCTGTTAAGGCCTCTTCGTGGGTATGGATCGCAATATCATCCGGAAAGATCCGTACCCATAGTTCGTTTTCGGTTTTTGTTTTTGTTGCAAAAACAAGTGCTGTTCTGTCGTCGTCGTAAAAATGGTCTTTCCGGTCGAGTGCATCCATGTTCTGTGCATCGATCGTGGCCGAAATGTGCGCCGAGGCATCTGCAACTGCGTTGGCAAGTTCTGCATCTATATTCGGGCCGTCGTTGTCGTTTACCTCGCTTATGCTGAGTTCGATGAGCGTTCCCATCAGGCCATTGAGGTCTTTCATTTCGTTCAGGGAGTGCTCCGGCAAGATGTGAATATGATTGGCTGCAACAGCAAAAGACCTACTGAAATCCCGAACTGTTTTTAACTGCATTTCAACTGCTTCGGCAGTACTGGTTTCTCTGAGGGTTTCTATCAGGTTAAAGTTGATGTTATCCAGTGCTTCAATTGCTTCGGTATAAGCAGTGGCGCTTTTTTCAACGGAAGCATTGTCCAGTTTTGTAAAGCCGCTTTTACCGGCTTTTTTTAGTCCTTGTAAATCGGGTTGGTATTCGCGGGAAATGTGGGTGATGGTTCGTGTAAGGCCGGCTTTTTCGGCACTGGTACGGCCCGTTATTCCACGAACCCTGGTTTTGAAACGATCCAACTCGGCATCTGCTTTTTCCCAAACGCGTTCAATCGCTTCAAATTCGTGGTCCGAGCCTTCTATTACTTTGTGTATGTCTTCGCGGAGGGCATGCAGCAGGGCGTAAAGTTTAATGCGGGTGCTTTTTACCTCTCCATATGTTCGGAATGGCCGCCGGTTCCATTTTTGGAGTTGGTTCAGGATCAGGCTGGCTTGCCATACGATCTCACGGGCATCTACCGTCCGCAGATCGTTCTGCATGGTTAACTTGGGAAATACCCGTTTTTTCATTTCGAGTTTTACCCCATCCAGTTTGTTTTGGAGGTTCCGGAGGCGATCCCGGTATACTTCTCTTTTATAGGGAGATTGCAGGTTGCTCAGATTTGCGACGGAGCTTTCTATGTGGCCGTCAAATGCATTCATCTGATCCTCAAGGCTGGCAATTTGTGTACGGGTGGCAACCATGCTGATGGCTTTCCCGGATCTGCAAGCATCCAGTGCCGCATCAACCTTGTTCAGCTCTTGATCGAGGTAAGCAAATAGTTCTCTTTTTTCTTTTCGGTTCGGGGAGGAAATATCCTTCTGAGAAAAGTTAACCAGGCTGGCATTGAGGGTAGACAGGTGTTCGTTTAGTTCTTTACTTTCCTGGTATTTGGAAGTTCTTGAAGGCGTAAGGTTTTCCGTAGCGGTGGCCAGCGGTTGCAGGGCTCCTGCCAAACCGGTGCTGAACTGACGCAGTTGGTGTTGTTGGTCTTCATCCTGCCACTGAAGGTTGGAAAGTTGGGTTCTCAGGGTGCTTACCGCTCTTTCCAAATCGGTTTTGCGTTCCAGCAGCCATCCTTTTTCTCGTTTGGTCAGGTGCTTTACCTCCCCCATCTTTGTTGAAATGGCTTCCAGGTTTTCCGTTCCTCTTCTGAGCCTGCCCAATACTTCATGTGGTGGCAAAGGATTGGGATCGAACCGGAGGTAATCTTCCGCATTAAAAGAGTCTTCCAGAACACTGGTAAACCCATCCGGTACATACAGAGGCCGGTCTACCTCCATAAACCGTGTTTCGATCTTTACCGGAAACAAAACAAACGGGATCTCATCGTCCTTGGTAGCCACCGCATTGCGAATGGCTATAAGTTCCGGATCGTTATAATGGCTGGCTATGATGCTGGTACTCATAAAGCTCGTGGTTCTTTTAAATCAATCGGGTAACATTTCTTGTCCGTGTCGTGCAAACAACACGGGGTTTTGATATAGGATGTAAGCCATATCGGCGGAGTTGTTGCCCCAGGTGGCCAAGGGGGTATTGGTAATGCCACCATCGCTTATGGCCTCGTCCAGTACATTGCCTGCAGCATTCATCTGGTATTCACCCAGGTCGGATGCATCGTTTACCAAATGTTCCCAGGAGAGGTCGTTCCAGTCGTCCAGTTCTCCGTCAACAGGCCATGCGGCATCGTCAGGGTTTACCGGGGTATAATCGTCCAGGCCAAACCGGATCTGTCCGGGTCGTTCCCGCAAAATAAAATACCAGCCGGGTTGGGTTTCGTCGGTACTGTCTCCCTTGGCTTCCTCATCATCCAAGTCAAATCCGAATAAATAAATATCCGGTTCCAACTCGGCCATAAAAACAGGAAATAAAATGTTGTTTTCGGGGTCGGTTTCGTCGAGGACCCTGGGCGTGTTATCGGCTCCCGGTGCGGAACTGAAGCCATCGTATGCTGCTTTTTGGGCATACACCTGGGTGTTGGGGTATTTTTTCAGCAACTCGCCACGTACCACCAAAACGAGATAGGAAGAATCATCTTCCGGGTCTTTTTTAACCCGGCTGGTGTGTTCGCCTAAACTTCCGTTCCATTGGTGCATGGGTTTGATGTCGTATTTTAATTCCTGATCGCTTTCCGTAACGTTATCGGCAATGTCCCAGAATTGCCGGAAATAGGTTCCTCTCTGATCCGTTGGGTATTCCCGCCAGAGAAGCTCCCTCGACATTTCGTGGTTAAGGCCCGACATGTATGCTTCGATAAAGGCTTGGTTGGTTTCCAGCAGTGTGATGGAATTTTCGGGTACCATTTCGATGTTGGGCAGGATGTATTCCTGCGAAAGTTTTTTGAGATCGCGAAACATCGGATCATCAAATTTGGGATAGGCCATTACCGGCCGGAGTTTATCGAGGTTGGTGTTGTTGGTATCTTTGGTAAAAATGCCGTTCCCCGTATGTTTCATTACGGAAACGCTCGATTTTAACCGTTTTGTAATGAGGGCTGCGGGTTGCAGTGCTGCCGTGAGGTTGTCCGATAAAGCCGTTACTTCTATTGTCGTACCGAGGCTGTTGCCTTTTGGGATGGGAAGGTAACTGGTATCGGTGGTAAAACTGGAAAAGGTATCGGAATAAAGGGTCAGGTCGTTTAAACCGGTGGCATTGGACAACCGCCCGGTTTGTAATGGGGGTACCTCGCGGCTGATGAGTATGTTCTGGTAGGATTTGGTGGTAATATCGGCGGTTGCCGGTGTATGGGCAAAAATGGCTACAAAGGGCGCATCATTTATTTTGATCTCGTGGCTTCCTCCTGCCCCTCCGTCTACCGATGCGTTAATGGCATTGATCAGGTTTTGTGCCAGGGCCTGTGTTCCTGTTGGAATCGTACCGGTATAATCCGTAATGAGTGTGCTCAGATCATTCAGCATCAAGGTTTTATTCGGTCCGGTTTCCAGGTTTGTATAGCTGCTCAGGCCCAAAAAAGTTTCAAAAACAAAATGTTGTGCCATGGCTTCTTTGTTGGCCGTAAAGGCATCAACACTGCTCGAAATGGCCAGCGATACATCCCCGGTATTGATGACACTCGGGAGTACGTGTACCGTTTTATCGATGGAGGCCCGTACAATCTCGTTGTTGAAATTCGGAATAACGGAATGGTGTGGCAGTGTGGCGCCGGCATCCAGGTCCAGTACCTGTTTATTCACCAATTTGATGTTCTTTTTTCCGGGGCGGGTTACTTTGGTAAAGCCCGCACTTTTAGCCGCATTGGGTACCAGGCTGTTGGTAATTTTATGTTCGATCGTTTGGCCGTCCTGCACCGAAAACTTGTGCATCGGAGCAGTTTGGCGGAGGGTTTTATCGGCAGATGCGTGTTGAATGTGTTTGGCATGTAAAGCCATGTTTACAAATTTGGAAACCGCCGCTTTTCTGATCTTAATGTTCGCTGCTTTGATCTCTTCTACCTGTTTCCATGCCCGGCGCATAAAATCTTCCTGGCCTCCCTGCACCACCGTAACACCCAAACCTGCCGAAGCCCTGTTTCTGGGATCAAGGTTGAGTTCGTCTACCCAATCGTGATTGCCCGAGAGGGTATCCAGCCGGTTTACCAGACCATGCCATCTGCCATAAACATGGGGAGTAACCATGGGGTCGTCGCCAAGGGTTGCGGAATAGAACGGGTTGGTAATTAAGGTATCGGCAGCGTTTACATCGGTTTGTTGTTTGCTGTGATCGATGGAAAGGTTGAGCAGTTTGCGCAGGTGTTCCCGGTAATCGGTATCGTTGCTGCCGTTGGTCCAGGTATCGGGTATAAAGTTGGTGGGTTTCAATGCGCCTTCCAGTCCCAATACCTGCGAATCGGGTGCTGTTTCATCCAACCCGTAGCCGGCTTCGGCAATGTACATGTCGCGTTTCCCCAGTTCCGGATCGGTAACCACCGGTTTTAAAATGCGGGCGAGCGATTCAAAATCGCCGTGTAATCCTGTTGTAAACGACCATAAATGGTATACCGGATAATCGTAGCCCCGGGTTTTTGCCGAATAGTCGGCTTGTCCCCACGACATTTCCTGTGCTTTAACAGTGCTGTAATCTTGCGAAAGGCCGGAAAGCCTGCCCGTTTCAAAAGCAGGAATGAGAAAAGCAGTATAACCTGTTTCTTTGATGAGTTTTCTGGGGCAAAGCAAACGCGAAACGCCGCTGTCCGGATCGGCTTCCAACTCATCGGTAACTTCCGTAATTTGTGTATTGATCGTTTCTGCAACGAGTTCGGTATTCATGTGTACATGGCCCCAGCACCAGTGGTATAGCGGATCGTGAAATGCGTTTGACATGGCATCTTCGGAGATGGTAATGTAATTCCGGCCATCGCTGGTATTTTTGATCTCAAATTCATCCGTTTTTAAACAAATGAGGGCCAGCCAGGGGGTTAACCTTCCTACCTCTTCGCCCACCGTACCCGCACGGGCCGGGGTATATCTCCATAAAAAATCTTCTTCATAAAATTCGATATAGGGCAAACCGTTGGATTCGTAATTGTTGACTTTAGCCTGGGGTTCGTTTCTTACCACCGCATCTTTGGAAATGGCCAGCACATCGGGTGGCCCCAACATTTTAAGGGTTTTGGAAACGTGTATGGTATCGATCGTTTCGTCTTCCACATCGGTGGCATCCAGCGTAAGTTTCACTGCAAGAGATGCACGTACATCGGCGTCTCCGCCTCCGGGGGTTGCACCCTGTTTGTCCACCTCCGTTATTTTGGTTCCTATGCCCTGTCGCAACCAGGGGAGAAAGGAATAATGGGCCAATGAATCGCTCATAGTTTTTTGTTTCGTTCACCTCAGCCGGAGCCGGGGTGGTTCACTTTTTTATTCGGTCTATGCCATCTGGAAACTTGGCGTTAATTGTATTTTTCCGCTTTGAGAAGGATCGTCCTTAAGCACCGATCTCAAATATTCGTCTGCTGCCGATTTCGAGGCAAACACAGGGCCATCGGCACCCGCAAAATTGGTCATGTCGGAGGCATTTACCACGGCATAACTTTCGCTTTCAAACTGCACAAATTTATCGGTGCGTTCTTTGGCTTGTTTTTTCTTTTTTGAAAGCCTGGATTTTCCTACGGCTCCACCCGCAACAAAAGGACGGAACATATCGCCCGAAAACTGCATCCGGTCCGGAAGGGGTACTTCTTCGTAATCCGAAAGGATCACTTCATATTCTACAATGCGGTTGATGCCGTAATCAAAAACAATATCGTCGGTAGATGCGAGGCGTATCCCCGAGTTTTCATCGTTGTAAGAAGGTGCTTTTAATTTATCGGCATCTGCCATTTCTTTATAAGCACTCGGTGCAAAGGAGTTTTGGAGGTCTTCCAAACTGCTGCTGGTAAATACCTCCGGGTTGCCGGACGGATCAAGGGTAAAAGTGGTGATGGTGGCTTTGGAAATATCGTCCGGCAGGTAATTTCCAAATTTTGACATGGACAGATCCAGCGGTACCACAGCCTGATTGACTTCGAGGCTTCCAAATGGTTTTACCAGCACAATGTCTTCGGTAGAAGGAATGCTTGCGTAGGTAACCAGCTCTTCTTTCTCTCCGGCACTTACCGAGTTCCAGTTGGCATCTTTGGCCAGTTCTTCCTGCAACAAGGGCAATACAGCCGTAGATGGCAACGAGTTGACTTTTTCTTCTCCCCAGGTTTTATCGAATTTAACTTTGAAGGAGATGAACAATATTTTGAATTTGGCATATCCGAAGGCACGCCAGGGTGCCGGACCTTCCAAGTTAAACTCAAGGCCGATGGAAAAGAGGACAGAGCTGCCCAATCTTACTTCCACACTTGCATGGATGCCGGCAATAAAACGGAAGGGAGAAAACTGGATCAGCACATCAAACCCAAGTTTGCCGTAAATGCCAAACTTAGAGATGGTAAAAGAAAAATCGAGTGCTGCACCAAATTGTATGGTATTGGTGGTAAGCGCAAAATATGCCGTAAGTACCAGGTTGGGGTTGCCGCTGAAAATGCTTACGGTGATCCGCTTCATCGGAAGCAGTTCGAGGTAGGCCGGTGCGGTGTAGGAGGGGTGGAAACCTCCGATGGAAACCAGAAAATCTTTTTTCTCTCCCCAGCTCATGCGCAGGGCCATATCGCCTTCCAGGGTAATGGTCAATATCTTGGAATCGAATATGGAGGCATCGAAGGAGAGCAGTTTTTTACCAAAATCGATGATGCCTACAAAGGCTACATTGAGTTTAATAATGGCTTTATCGGGTGTGGGCAACAAACAGCGGATCACCCCGATGATGGCAATTTTAACGGGATTGGGAAACTCGATGATCAAACCGGCTTCGATGGTAAGGACGGCGGGAGTGTTCCAGGTAATTTTGGCCATCAGCCCCAAAACAAACTGGTCTTGTTTTATGGGGAAAATGGCCTGCATGTCGCTGATGATCTTGTTGATATTGGCCACCGCATTCTCGGGGAACATGATGTTGGAGATGGAACCGTCTTTTACGCCTTTTTGCAAGGCTTCCGAACTCATGGTGCGGTGCAGCCCGATGATCCCGCCTATCCCGGCAAGGAAAAAATTGAAACCCAGTGCAATGGGAGTACCAAAAGTTACATTGACCAATAAAAGCAGGGAAAACCCTTTCGACCCATCGGGAAATTTGGTGTTGACAATGCCGATGGCCGTAAAGCCAAACAAGCCTTCGAATTCCAGTTCGATGGCACCGGCGTACATGCCGGCATCGTAGTCGAGCAGCAAATATCCGCCGCCTTTTACCGCACCGGCATCCAGCGACAATCCGATGCCATTGGGCGGTTTGAAGTTAAACGCCATGTTTACCGGGCCCAGGTTGCCATTTCTTTCTTCGGGGAAGGTAAGCACAGTACTCATTCCCATGTTTTCGACCACGGCGGTAAAGGGCCCGAGTTCCGCTTTGATATCGGCCCCCAGGTTTATTTTAAATTCATCGCCCAAAACGAGGGCAAGGGTAAGGTTTTGAATTTCGATAGGCCCCAGCGAAATGGCAACGGGGAAATTGAATTCCAGCGTACCGCTTCCGCGGAAGTACAGGCCTTTTTCGCTGCTGATCCCGAGCAATACATCAAAATCAAGGGTAAAACCGTCAGGCGGTAGTATTTTGGCTAAAAAACCATCCGGGTTGCTGGGTTTAATGACCAATAATCCGTCTTTGATCTCTGCTTCGAAGGTGATATTTCCGGTAAAGGTACCCGGTGTATCTCCCACCGGAATGTTCCAGACAAAATCGCCGCCCAGAAAGGCAGAGATCTCATCGGCTTGTAAACGACTTCCGGTGCGTTCTCCGAAAAGGATAAGGGGCAGGCCGTCCACATTGTCTTTGGCGGTCCACCTTACGGAGGCCGAAAGGTCGGCTTCGGTACCTTCGGTGGTGGGTTTTTGGATGTCAAAATCGCCATCCGATTTGATGACCACTCCTGCATCCGATTGCAAAGCCACATCAAAATCAACGTCGAGGGTCCATTTATCCTGTTCAAACGACTGGGAAAAAGACCCTCCCAAAGCACTTCCCAGTGTAAAAATGAGGCCTGTATGGTTGCTGCCATAGTCGGCCGCTTCTACATTGGCGATAAACAGGTCCAGTTGATGGCCGTCGTCGTCGCTGTAAACAGCCGGCCAGCCGATCGACAGCAGTATTTTCTCCAATATGATGAACAAGCTTTCGCCATCAAAACCATCGAGCCCCCATCCGTACAGTTCGCCGGCCAACCCGGCAGGATTGGTTAAGAGTTTGGGAACGTTGCTGAGTTCAAGTGTTTTTCGGGTATATTCGTCGGCTGTTCCTTCGTTGAAGGTTTCTTCGTTGATAATACCAAAGAACTCCAGAAAAAGGGCCAGTACCTGAATGGTATTTTGCAGGTAGTTGATGACCAGGTAATCGACCACATTTTTGGCCAGGTCGGCGAGTACGCTTGCATCAAATCCGGTGTAATCGCCCGGGTTGGCAGTTTTATGATCGTCAATGGCCTGAACAATGGCCTGAATGTATTCTACCAGTTCTGCGATGACGCCAATGAGGGCAATCACTTTTTCTGCGGTAAGCGTATAATCCTCGGCTTTTACGGCATCGATAATGGCTTTCACCAGCGGGATCATTTCCGCTACTTTGTCGGAAGCTTCCGAAACGGCATCGGTAAAAGGAATATAGGTTTCCAGGTCGCCGGGCAGGTCTACTCCCAGTTCCTGAAAAAGCAATAATATTTCGCCTGCTTCTACCCTTTCCTGAAAGGGTAAAAAGAGCTTTGCCATTTCAACTCCGATGGCTTCAAGTGTTCCGCGTTGGTTTTCTTCCGGCATGGCTATTGGCTTCTAGCGGTTTGTATTTTTATGCTGATCCATCAATGCAGCTTTCCATTCATCGGGGGTTTTTCCTTTTCCGATCACATTGAGGATGTCGAGGTAGTTTTCGGTTACATCTTTGGCGAGGTTTTCGCTTCCGTTGCGTTGCAGCACGGCGGTCATTTTAAGGATGAGGTTTTGCATGCTGATGCCTTTGATATACGCCGGCACCTGTTGTCCTTTTTTGCGAATGCTGCGGGCAATGTGGGCCAAAAAAGAAGGGCCCTGATACCGGTTCCATGCTGCTTTCATTTCCCGGTTTTCATTGACCAGCCGAAACATTTCGGTACGATGTTGTGCAAACAGGTTCATCATCCGTTTTCCTTGTTCGTACTGGTTCAATTCGGCTTCCAGTTGCTCAAATGCCTCTAAAAAAGTGGGGTTACCGGCCATGGTACCGGCGGCCATTCCGCCAAACGGAATGCCTTCGGCCGGATTGCCCTGGCTCGATGTTGCACCGCTGTGAAAAGTGGAATCGAGAATGGTAAATTGCAGCTGGGTCATCACATCGGTAATGTCGGTCGCTACTGTAACATGCGAAACCGGATCAAAGCCATAGTTCAGGGCTACTACCTGGTTTTTTTCGTTCAGAGAAACCGAGCCTGAGTCGCCTTTGAGGAAATAATCGACGTGTGGTGCTACCGGGTCGATGGCGCATTGGTTGTTTCTGAGCACCGCAACACCGTTGTAAAAAACGTAGGGGGTATTGGATATAATCCTGCTGTTTTGGACCTGGCCTTTGGTAAGGCCGGTGGTTCTGCCTCGTTTGTATACGGTTTCGCCGGCCAGCGGGGCGGTGGCTCCTGTCACAAATCCCAGATCGAGGATCTCATTGATGTATCGGACTTCGGGAATGGTATCTGCTTCCTGGCCGTCGAGCAAAGCAATGGCTGCATCCATATCGTTTGCCATGAATTCTCCTGCTACTACCTCCCCTATTTCATTGCAGGCACAGCAGGAACAACAGCCGTTGTGGGAAGGTTGGCCTGCACGGGCACCGTCTATGGTGTTTTCGTTGCTCATCAGCACATGCCAGTTACTGAGGATCACTATTTTATCATCGCTGTTTCTTTTTCCGAAACAGCCCAGTGTACCCGAACCGGGGCCGCTGCTGCCTTCCATTTGAGAGCCACCAATAAGCGGTCGGTACTTTTTGGAGTCTGCGGCACCGGGAATGGTTTGTAACACTTCTTCGACATCGGTTTTAATGCCATTAATGACGGGCGGGATCAGTTCGTTTTTTTTGAGTTCGCCTGCCTCTTTTTTCCGGTCTACCGTAATCTTGAAACACAACTCGCGTTGCAACGTTCCTTTGGATTTTTTCATCCCTAATCCAACCGACAGTACGTTGGGATGGGCCAAAATCGCATCTTCCACTTCTTTGAGCGATTTGCCTAGCTCGGCATTGAGATCAACACACTCATCGCGTGGTATATAAGTATCTTTTTTTTCAGCCATGTTGCTGGGTTGGTTTTCCGTTTTTGATCAATGCCATGATCTCGCGGAGGTTGTGGGTATTTCTGGCCATATACAGCACCTGAGGGGCAAAGTTCCCGATGGCACGTTTTAATTCCGGTGTACCGTTGTCGGTCATTACTTCAGCCATGTTGAGGATAAGCGTTTCCATGGAAATGCCTTTTACTTCTTTTATAAAGTTTACCTCTTCTTCAAAGCCGCTATCGACCACCGATTTTATAAAATGCGGGCCATAATGCCGTTGCCAGCAAACCATCGTAGGGCGGTTTTTATTGACGAGGTACATGGCTTCGTTGGCATGCGTGCGCAAAACCTGCAATACTTCCTGCCCCAAAGCCGATGCTTTGAGTTGGTCTTCGAAGTATTCGAGTTTGCGGGTTTTCATGGTTTTACTTTCCAATTATTAACGACTTCCAAAATGCCTTTATAGATGGCTCGCTTATCTGGTTTTGCCGTGGTTTGTTCCTTCTCTAACCATTGTTTTAAGTCTTCTTGTTTACCATCAAACCAGTGAAATAAAATACTTGCAATTGACTGATAGGGTATGGATTCAATATTATCCGAACTCATTGCCCGGAATAAATCAGGAAGCCCTTTCTTACCTATGTTGATCAATGCTGAGGCCGGAGACTCATGCTTTAAGTTGATGGGGTTGGCTCCAGGCGTAGTCAATAAATAATAGAGCTTTGAAATACTATCAACCAATTTTAATTCAGAAGCCAATTGAATCGCCATACAAAGCTCATCCTGGTTTGTCGATTCATTTAATAAGCCCACCAGGTATTGTTCTTCCTTCCGTGAGTTTTGTTTACTCTTGATCTTTGCCTTCAATTGTTCAACCGAAGCATTTAAACTGTCTTTTCCCGAACGATCAAATTTTGTTTTTTTCATTTCAGACTTATGTTACTACAATATTGATTGTATCTACTCCGCGAGCATTGCCAGGGTTATGTGAATTCAAAGCTACAGTACTATCATCAGCATGAGCTGTGAAAGTATATGTTCCAACTACAGCTGCGGTAAAAGTTACAGACGACATGGGAGAAGCACCGGCTAAAGCTACTACTGTAGGTCCGCCTGTTTGTGTCCAAACAAAATCTCCACTCCTTGTGTCCCCTTCAGCATCAGTAAATGTTACGGACATGGTAACCACATCACCAACAGAAACAGCCTGGTCTGCCCCAGCATTAATTGTTGGAGTAGTATTATCAAGATTGACTGCACCATGACCTGATCCCACACTGTTAGGCGCGACAGTTGCTCCTGTTAACCATGTTAAATTAACAAACCAATCAGAAAAGGGTGTAATTCTGACCATTGCAACATCATTTCTGAACTCAATATACTCCCGGAAGTTTGATCTGACACTTAAACGATTGAGAGCACTTGGATTCATTCCCGGTGCATCTCTTCTAAATATATGATTGGGCAATGCATCGGTAGGGTATTGAGCATCACCCCTATCTGTTGTACCATCTTGAACAAAAGCCGCATCGTTCGCAGGAACACCGTGTGCATCCGATGGGATGATACGTGCTGTTCCGGCGGCAACCTGAGCCAATGCAGCTGCCTGTTTGTCTCGCGTTGCAATGCATTCAAATTTAACTCCGGCACCCGTAATTTGAGGCACACTTTCAACATATGTCAGGGTAGTAGGGCCATCATCAAATACGAATGTAACCCCTCTTCTGCTCCATCGAATATTAACCGGAGCAATGGTCCATACTTGTTCAACTTTGGCTGCCAAATCTGTGACACCCGGCATGGAGGGGTCTACCAATCCGAGCGAAGTCGTTGTTCCTTGTGAGACTCTATATGTCAAGTCATTTCTACCACCGGCTGCAGCCGCTGCACCTACTGTTCCAAGGCCATGCGTACTTCCTGCTGTATTTATTACAGAAGGGGTAACCGTAAAAATGGTCCTCAGTTTATATTGCTTTATCCCAGCAGCGTCAGTAGCTTTAATAACTGCCACATCAGCTATAGCAGCAGAAGCAGATGTGGTATCAAAACGTACATTAATTGTGGCTACACCTGCTGCTGCCGTTCCACCGGTAGCTATGATCAATCCGTTGGCAGTACCAACACTCACATCCCAGTCAACCGCTGTTCCTGCTGCATAACCCATATCACTGCTTCGATATCTTTCCTCCGGATTTAACGCTGTAGTTCCCTGACCTCCGGGCCATGCGAACCACTCTGCTGCAAATACTGTTCTTCGTTTAATAACCACCGCCCCTCCAACCGGATTTGTAGCCCTGATCACAACTGAGTTTGCTCTTGTTTGATCGGCGGAAGCATTATCATATCGAACCGTTATAGAAGCAAGCCCTGTGGCAGCTGTTCCTCCGGTTTCCACTATAAAACCATTCGCCCCTCCGGTTGAAACATCCCAATTAATAGGTCCGGCGAAACCAAAATCTGCACTCGTGAAAACTTCCGTACCGTTATCACCTGTATTGGGGTAACCTCCAAAGCGATCCAGCCATTCCACAACTGAAATCGTGATCGTGTCTGTTCCAATATGATTGCTCTGTGTACGGGCAAGCGCTCCTGTGCTATCCTCTATTGTGGCTGTAAATACGATATCGCCTTGTGTAGCAGGGGCCGTGAACCGCCCAACACCCGGCGAAGGTGTGGTAATCGCAACTGCAGTGCCCGAGGTTCGGGTCCAGACCAAAGGTGTTAGTACATCATTATCCGCATCTGCTGTTGTAGCTGTTAAATCAATATTAGTTTCTCCTGTTCTTACCTCAAAGTTTGCAGCAGTAGTTACAGTTGGTATTTGATTTGGAACCAATATTGCTGTGGTACCTGATCCACTTGTATTAGGTGCTCCAACAGTCGGAGGTGCACCCGCACCAAGTTCGCCGGTTAAATTGGCAAACCATTCTACAAAAGGTGTAATTCTCACCCATGCCACATCTGCGGTTCTAAACTCAAGGTAGTCGTGGTAATCGGCGCGTAAATAAGCTTGCAGAAGCGTAGCAGGATCAAGCGCCGGGGTAAACGGATCAAGACCTTCATTGGCCAAACGGAATACCTCATTGGGTTTTGCATCCGTAGCTCCGAGAAGATCATTGGCAGTGCTTACCACGGTGGTATCATCAAATCCGGTTCCTGCCGAGGAGGATTGGATGTGGGTGCGGTTGGGATCGCCGGTAGCCTGGGCACCGCGGTTAAAGCTCACGGTTCGTCGGGCAACAATGTTTCCTGTTGCGCCTGCCGGAGAACCGGTCTCAAAGGAAATGCTTCCCATGGCAGACCAGGTAATATCCTGAGGGGTAATGTCGTAAACAATTTCCGTTTTTGCGAGGTAGCGCGTAGCACCGCTTGTTCCGGGGGTGGCTACACCGGACTGATCGTCGTTGGTGCCGCCTTCGGGATTGGCAAAACGGAGTGTATTATCGGGATCCAGAGCTCCTGATGTATTGGCAGCTCTTGGTGTAAGTGTAAATACGGTGCGGAATACGGTAGATGAGGCTCCGTTATGTGTGGCGCGGACGAATGCCGCGTTTACCGGGCTTTTGGTAGGGGATGTGGTATCGTAGCGTACTTTGATGCTGGTGGCTCCGCTTACGGTACCCGTTGCTGTGATTGCAACGCCATCTTTTTCTATGATAACAGCGGGTACGCCTCCTGTGGTTACATCCCAGTCTACGGCTCCGGGGGTTCCGTCAAAGAAGGTGGAGCTGTTAAAGATCTCACCCGGGTTAAGGGCCGTATCGGGTTGTCCGCCAGCCCAGGCAAAGTGTTCGCATCCGTTTGCTCCTCCGCCAACCGGGTCGCCCAGGTCGGCTGCGGCAACTCCTGCAATGGTAATGTCCATGGCGGCCATTACCGGTTTGATGTGTGTGGCTATTCCTTTTTTGATGTCGAGCTTATCGCCGGCTACCAGCAGCCCGACAATCTGGTTGGAGCTGTTTACGATCACGGCTCCTGAGTCTCCGTGGCAGGCAAAGGGAGTGGTTACGCCATTCAACGGTTCAATGAGCATCTGATGGGTGCCGTAGGCTACATCGGCCACTTTTCCGGTGGTTACACCGGTGGTTCTGCCGCGTTTGGTCACTTCCTCAAAACACATGATGGGTGCCGGCCCGGTAAAATCAGGCAAGTCCTGAATTTTCAACATGGTTGAAGCCGGGGTACCATCGCCTACATGGCTGACCGAATCGTCGTCCAACAAAACAATGGCACAATCCAAATGATCGCTGAAATCGGCATTTGAAACGGCTCCTATTTCGCCTCTGGGGCAACAGCAGCAACTGATCCATCGTTTGGGCTGGCCCACAAGTGTGCCGGTGGTTTCCATGGTATCGGATCCTGCATTCGCCACGTGGGCACAGGTGAGTGCTACAATGTGATCGTCCGAATTTTTGGCAAGGCACCCCAGGGTTCCGTATCCGTGTGGGTGATCGTTGTCAAAATGTTGGTTCCGGATGGAAATGCCGCCGCGCATGCCTACATCGCGGTACTCGGCTTCGTCAACGGATACCGCTGCCGGATCGCAGATGAGTGCTTCTTTTTCGAAAGCAGTGAGCACATCTGTTTTAACGCCAAAAATTTCGTTGGGGATCCGATGTTCTGCGGAGAGCCGATCAAGGGGTTGCTTTTCTTTTACATAAAACCGAAAAGCCCATTCGTCGGTCATTTTACCGTTTACCTCTCTGGCGCCAAGACCAATGAGTTCTACACCCGGTATTTTACCGAACGCTTTCCGGACATGAGGCAGAAAAGAGAGATAATGCTTTTGCCGGATCCCTATTTTCGCACGTTGATCCTCGGTTAATGGCATTGGTCAGCAGTATTAAGGTTAGCTTAAAGCATTCTTTTAATACCAACAACAATAAAAGGACAGGTAATTTTAACCCTGCACCTGAGAGTGCATTCTCCGATAAAGCATTTTAACCGAAAGGAAAACCGGATCAAAAGTGAACCCGAAATTCATTCCTAATGCATTACAGCGCTGGTTGGTTTTATTGTGTGTTAGTATTTTGGCTTATGCAAGCATGAAGTAACGCAATCCCGTTTACAATTCCAAATTATTCTGAAAAAAATCGGAACGGTAGGTGGTTACTACACAAAGTACTTGTTTCCTTGCTCTTTTTTACATAAGTATCTGATAATAGGCATTATATCACATATTCGGGTCATACCGTTTTATGTTCCATTTGGCCAATGGGAATCTGCATGTATGATGACTTGT
>CALLUQ010000041.1 GCA_938010565.1 uncultured Flavobacteriales bacterium | reverse complement strand
GTGTTTCCCTTTGCTGATGATATCGGTTAAGATATCACGCTCCTCTTTGGTCAGTGTGACTTTGTATCTGATACCCATGCTTTCTTGGTTTCTCGCAAAGATAAAAAATTACGCCGACTTAAACTTGACTTGACACTAGTGGGTCGCCTCAACAGGTACAGCCTTGATTTTTGGTGCTTTTCATCAAGGAAAAGCACAAGAAAGCCCCCTCCCCTTTTTCCCGACCGGCCTAAGCTGTTGTGCGGGGTACCCACTGTTGCTATGCAGTGAGCAAAACGACCCCGAAGCCACCTTAACTCCTTTAGCTGCACCGCACTCAACCGGACACCGAACTATTTCATACCCAACACAATCCATCACCGCTTGGGTCGTGAAGCCACGCAATAGCACTAGTGGGTCGCCTCAACAGATCCAGCCTTGATTTTTGGTGCTTTTCATCAAGGAAAAGCACGAGAAAGCTCCCTCCTTTCCCCCTCAAAACTCACACTGATCTTTCTTTGTGCAACAGTTTGAAGCTTGCGTATGGAGCAAGAGAAAGCAGCCTGGCCATGCTGCGGGGAGGTGTTTGGAACGGGGAGGTATGAATTAAAAAAATGCTACTCAAAGTATTCCTTCCCCAAAAACGGCACCAGCACTTCCGGCACTTTTACACGACCGTCGGCTTGCTGAAATTGTTCCAGAATAGCAGGGAACAAACGGCTTGTAGCCAATGCAGAACCATTGAGGGTGTGTACATATTTGTTTTTTTTGGTGGCGGCATCTTTGTACCGGATGTTCCCCCGGATGGCCTGATAGGTATGGGCCGTAGAAACGGAGGAAACTTCCTTGTAGTCGTTGATGCTGGGGATCCACACTTCGAGGTCGTACGTTTTGGCCATGGAAGCACTGCAATCGTCGGCAGCCAGGCGGGATACCCGGAAATGCAACCCCAGATTGCGAAGCAATTGTTTTGCGGTTGCCAAAATTTCCTGAAAGGAAACTTCGGATTGTTCCGGTGTGGTGAGGTGGAAAATCTCCACTTTATTGAATTGATTTCCGCGGATGGTGCCCCGTTCGCTGGTGCGGTATCCGCCTGCTTCTTTCCGGTAGCATGGAGTGTAAGAGAAAATCTTTTTGGGCAACTCCGCTTCCCGAAGCACATCATCGCGGTAAAAGTTGGCAATGGCGGTTTCGGAAGTAGGCAACAGAAAATGAGTGGCATCTTCTTCGGCATCCAGATGAAAAACGTCTTCCTTAAACTTAGGAAACTGTCCGGCAACGTAGCCGCTTTCCGCATTCAGGATATGGGGCGGCAACATAAAAGCATAGCCGTTCTTTATGTGATGGTTGATGAAATAGTTGATCAGGCCCCATTCGAGCAAGGCACCATCTCCGTAATACACCCACTTCCGTGTACCGCCCATTTTGGTGCCACGGGCATAATCGACGAGTTTCAGGTCGGTTGCCAGATCAACGTGGTCTTTGGTTTTAAAATCAAAACCGGGTTTTTCGCCAAAGGTTTCGATCACTACATTGTTTTCTTTTCCTCCGGCGGGTACAATATCTTCCGGAATGTTGGGCAAATTCACCAGAAGATCATGAATTCTGGTGGCAAGATCATCGTGTTTGTTTTTCAGGTCTGCAATGTCCTTTCCGATTTGCTTTACCGTTTCACGGGCAGTAGTGGCATCCTGCTTTTCCTTCATCATCCTGGAAATTTCAGCCGTGCCTTTGTTGCGTTCGTTCCGTTTGTTCTCCATGGCTACAACCAGCGATTTTCTTTCTGATTCCCATTGGAGAAGTTCCGTAAAATCTACCGATTCCAGGCGTTTCAGCAAAGCAGTTCTTACTGCTTCGGGGTTTGCAATTATCTGCTTAATGTCAATCATTTTTATCCGATATTGAAAGGATGCTCCACGCACATTTTATAACAAGAGAACAAAAATCTAAAATATCCCAAAGGAAGCAAAGAAAGTAACGGCTTTAAGCAGATGTTTCTGCATGCAATGCATCAAAGGAGGAGTTGGAAAAACAAGTGTGTTGCCTTAAAAAGTGGAGCGCAGCCGTGATTTTATCAAAAGGATAACCCCAACCTGTTGATCGGACGGAAGTTTACTTGGGTGTGGGGGAAATGGGGTAATTCAAAACAAAGCGACCTTCCGGAGCGGCTTCTTCTTTTGGATCTTCTCTCTTCCGCATCCTATCTTGCCATTGCTGATACGAATGGTTGGTAAGGGCATAAAAAATTTTCGTTCCGAAACCATTCGGCTCTAAAACACAAGATAGATTTTTGGGGATCTGTTGCACAATGCCGAGTGCTTATGGGTTGATCGTTTAGTTTTTTAGTTTTTGTTGTTCTTCATCATCTAATTTTCTTGCCTTAGCAATTGCACTTGCTACAAGCCCGGCAGGAACAGTGACCACGCCAATTCCTATGATCAACACAAAAAACGTAAAAACCTTCCCCCCGGGTGTAATGGGGAAAATATCGCCATACCCAACGGTTGTTAACGTTGCAACGGCCCACCATAAACTGTGAAATATGGAACAGAATAATTCGGGTTGAGCCTCGTTTTCAAAGAAATAAATTCCGGAAGCAGCCAGAAAGATCAATATCGCTGTCGTTATAAAAAACAAGATCATTTCTTCTTTCACTATTCCGGCAGCAATATGAAACCTATGCAGAGCCCGGTTGTATCGGATCAATTTTAAAGCGGTAAAAATTCTGAAAACCCTGAAAACCCTCGCAGCTCTGAGATCAATTGCAGCATTCAGATAAAACGGAAGAATCGCCAACAGGTCGATCATTCCGTAAAAGCTAAATATGTATTTTAACGGGTTTTTAGCCACTGCAACCCTCAAAATGTATTCGGCAGAGAATATGGTAACACAAAATAGCTCTGTTATAAATAATACTTGTTTTGTCTCAAAACTGTTATCCGGAAAGGTTTCTATGGAAAAAGAGATCAGAGAGATCAAAATCAGCCCCTGAATAAAATAATCAAATACCTTCCCGCCTTCGGAGGTATTGTCTTCAACTAACAACCTTAATTTCGTTCTTAATTTCATGAAGTATAGCGTAAATTTAACCGCAAGTTAAAAACACGGTTTGACAATTGATGGCTGATGGTTGTGTGGTTTATCGGGTTATGGTTTTATGCACGTTATAAAAATGCTTTATACATCATATTCCGGTGAAAGGAAACCGGTACTTTTCCTTTTGTTCCGGACCATGCGA
>CALLUQ010000040.1 GCA_938010565.1 uncultured Flavobacteriales bacterium | reverse complement strand
CTTGATGCTCGGTCATTAGAAGATACCCTCAACATTTCATTAGGCAGAGATAAAAGCATTGTAATAGGTCGAGAAAAAATCGATGAATTTTCCAAACGAAAAACGATTGGCAGTAAAAAGATTGAAAGCCGATGGTATAGGATAATCGCTCGGAACAAAAAATCACAGAATATCAAGTTAACGCTCTTCGATCAAATTCCTGTTGCTGCAATTAACGATATCACTGTGTCAGCAATCGAACTGTCAAATGGAAAGCTAGCAGAGAAGACTGGCGAAGTGACATGGGAACTCGAACTGCAACCTCAGCAGCAAAAGAAATTAAACCTGAGCTATGAGGTGAAATACCCTAAGAATGAAAAAGTAAATTTGGAATAATAAACAAGACATAACAAAATGTATAGTGAATGCGCTTTCGAGCTACTTTTAACTATCTCTGCAATATCGATACTTCAGTGATATTAGAAAGTGCAAGCGCACTCACCATACACAAGCGTTGTAAGTAATTAGAATAATAACCTTGCAGAACTTAATCAATAAAATAAAAAAATCGATTTCCATCTCTTCAGAGGCTGAGAAGTATATCTATTCTATTGCCAAAGAAAAAAAGGTATCAAAAGGAGAAATTTTAATTCGTGAAGGTCAAACTGTAAACAAAACCTTCTTTGTTACTCAAGGTAGTCTTCGTTCGTTTTGTATCGACAAGGAAGGCAAGGAACATACGCTACAGTTTGCGATTAAAGATTGGTGGATTAGTGACTTTATGGCAATATACAACCATGAGCCTGCTTCACTTACAATCGAATGCATAACAGATTCAACCGTTATTGAGTTTAATGCTCAAAAGTTAGATAAGATATACTTTCAATTTCCAGAATTTGAGCCGTTTCAAAGAAAAAACTTAGAACGACATGTAGTTAGTATGCATAAAAGAATTTTAAATCAATTGCAATTAACAGCGCTTGAAAGATACAATTTGTTTCTTGAGCAACATCCTGATATCGAACAATTTGTCACCAATTATCATATAGCCTCTTACCTTGGCATAACTCAACAAAGCTTGAGTCGAATTCGAGCGGAAAAAGCAAAAAAATAGATTTATTACCATAGGGTAATTTTTGTCCAAAAATAGCTCCCTACTTTTGATTTTGAAATTTTAAACCATAAAAGTAATGCTTAAAAAAATATTGGGTTTTGCTCCTAAATTAGAATCAGACGGATCATACAGCCCATCTAAAATGGCCTTAAAAATGGGAGTGGCTGACAAAACAGATTTTGAAAATATCTCCTATCAAAAATACGAAGGAAAAAAGTCTAAGGTTCTTGTAATATTCACAGAGAACAAGAACTTAAAAATGAAAAATGGCAAGTACTTCTCTACAGGGAATCATCCCGTAGAAGCTTTATTACCTATGCTCCACCTAAAAAATGCGGGCTTCGATTTTGATATTGCAACTCCAACAGGAAAACCAGTAGTTTTTGAAATGTGGGCTTTCCCTGAAAAAGATAAGCACGTTAAGACCATCTACAACGAGCTCAAATCAAGCTTTGACCATCCACTAAAACTTTCTGACTTCATTAACTCCTCTTTCGACCATCCAGATTCGTATGGAGCTGTTTTTGTACCAGGAGGGCATGGAGCAATGATTGGCATTCCTGAGGATGAAAATGTTGGAAAAATCCTTAGATGGGCCCATGAAAATGATTTGTTTACCATTAGCCTTTGTCATGGGCCAGGAGCATTTTTATCAACCACTTTAGGTAAACAAGAATTCTTATACAAAGGATATAATATGGCTGTGTTTCCCGATTCAGTTGACAACAAAACACCAATTTTCGGTTATCTGCCGGGCAAGATGCCATATGGGTTAAGTGAAAAATTAAAAAGCCTAGGTGTTAATTTGATGAATACTAAAATGGATAAAACAGTGTGTGTTGATAGGAGACTAATTACAGGATCTAGTCCGTTAGCATCAAACGAACTTGGAAAACTAGCAGCAAAAACATTATTAAAAGAATTGAACTAAAACATGGAATTAATAGATAAACTCAACTGGCGTTATGCTACAAAAGCAATGAATCGTCAAGTAATCCCAAAAGCAAAGATTGATAATATTATAGAAGCAATATCCCTTGCTCCAACTTCTAGTGGGTTACAACCTTTTGAAGTATATGTTATTACCAACCAAGAGGTAAAAGATAAAATTATGGCAATCGCATGGAGTCAGTCTGTTGTTTCAGATTGCTCTCACTTATTAGTGTTTGCAGCTTGGGATAATTACACAGAAGATAGAATTAACAGGATGTTTGACTTAGTTAATGAGGTTAGAGGGTTTAAAAATGAAGGTTGGGAGAATTACAGACAGATGCTTTTAAAAGGTTATCCTCCAAGAGACCCCGAAGTGAATTTCAATCATGCTGCAAAACAAGCTTATATTGCTTTTTCACAAGCGATTACAGCCGCAGCATTTGAGGAAATTGATGCCACTCCAATGGAAGGTTTTGATGCTAGTGCATTGGATGAAATCTTAAATCTAAGAGAAAAAGGATTAAGAAGTTGCGTTTTGCTTCCATTGGGATACAGAGATGCTGAAAATGACTGGTTAGTCAACCTTAAAAAGGTTAGGAAAAGTAGAGAGGATCTAATTACTGAAGTAGAATAAAAACTACTTACAACAATAAAGCTACAACCGATAAAGTCGATTGCCGATCGGTCATTTTATCGATCATATGGCATAGCTACTGTGGTGGGTTGCATTTAACTTGCAGGTTTCCCAAAAAGAATCGTATGTTTTTCTTCCGGTTTCATTCCGGTACAAAAGGGAAAATTCAAACAACATCAATCCGGTAATGCGATCGTCTGGTGCCTAAGCGTAGCATATGCCACACTTAGGTAACTCACCATATCCATTCAAATAGTAAAACCCGCTTTGAAAAATCTAACCAGATTACAAGGCTTACTTACAGCTTCTTAGCCACCTCTACTTCTTCGTAGGCTTCCACATGGTCGCCTATTTTAATATCGTTGAAATTGTTGATGTTCAAACCACACTCATAGCCGTTCTTCACTTCTTTTACATCTTCTTTGAATCGTTTTAACGACCCAAGTTCACCGGTATAAGTTACGATACCATTCCGGATGATGCGGATCTGGGAAGAGCGTTTCATGGTTCCTTCCAGCATGTAACAACCGGCAACGGTTCCTACTTTCGATATCTTGAAGGTTTCACGGATCTCTGCTGTTCCGGTAATTTTTTCTTCGATATCCGGAGACAACATGCCTTCCATTGCTGCTTTGATCTCTTCGATCGCCTGGTAAATAATGGAATACAAACGAATATCGATTTGTTCGCTTTCGGCCAATTTTCGGGCACTTTGTGAGGGCCGTACCTGGAAACCAATAATAATGGCATTGGAAGCCGTTGCGAGCAACACATCCGATTCGGTGATCTGCCCCACTGCTTTGTGTATGATGTTTACCTGGATCTGCTCGGTAGAAAGTTTTTGTAAGGAATCGGAAAGGGCTTCGATCGAACCATCCACATCTCCTTTTACAATCACATTCAACTCCTGGAAATCGCCGATCGCCAAACGACGGCCTATCTCATCCAGAGTCATGTGTCTTTGAGCTCGGATGCCTTGTTCCCGTTGGAGCTGCATGCGTTTGGTTGCAATGGATTTGGATTCTTTCTCATCCTCCATTACATTGAAGCGATCACCGGCACTGGGCGCACCATTCAATCCCAACATTGAAACAGGAGTGGAAGGACCCGCTTCACTGATTTGCTGACCACGCTCATTGTGCATGGCTTTTACCCGGCCGTTATACTGTCCTGCGAGAATGATATCGCCCACACGCATGGTTCCGGCTTCTACCAACAAGGTGGCAACATAACCACGGCCTTTGTCGAGAGAAGATTCGATAATGGTACCAACGGCACGTTTTTTAGGGTTGGCTTTTAATTCAAGTAATTCTGCTTCGAGCAATACTTTTTCGAGAAGTTCATCAACACCGTGGCCGGTTTTTGCCGAAACTTCCTGGCTTTGATATTTTCCACCCCACTCTTCCACGAGGATATTCATCGCAGAAAGTTCTTCGCGAATTTTATCTGCGTTGGCTCCCGGACGATCCACCTTGTTGAATGCAAACACCATAGGAACACTTGCCGCTTTCGCGTGATTGATGGCTTCTTTGGTTTGAGGCATTACGGAATCGTCGGCTGCGATGATGATGATGGCCACATCCGTTACCTGAGCTCCGCGAGCACGCATTGCGGTAAATGCTTCGTGGCCCGGAGTATCAAGGAAGGTAATTTTTTTGTCATTCTCAAGACTTACTTTATAGGCACCGATGTGCTGAGTAATTCCACCCGCTTCACCGGCGACTACATTTTCGCGGCGGATGTAATCAAGAAGGGAGGTTTTACCATGATCGACGTGCCCCATTACGGTAACAATAGGAGGGCGTTCAAACTGCGTTCCTTCATCGTCTTCTTCTTCGAGTACAATATCCTGCACTTCGGCACTTACAAAATCTACCGAATAACCAAACTCTTCGGCAACAATTTTGAGTGTTTCTGCGTCCAGACGCTGATTGATGTTTACAATAAGGCCAAGCGACATGCATACACTTATGACTTCCGTAACTCCTACATCCATCATACTGGAAAGTTCCGAAACAGTAACAAATTCCGTTACTTTCAAAATGCTCTTTTCCGCTTCTGCTCTTTGTGCTTCTTCCTCAATTCTTTGAGAAACCGCCTCTCTTTTTGCCCGACGGTTTTTGGCTCCTTTATTTTTGCCTTGTCCGCTCAGGCGGGCAAGTGTTTCTTTGATCTCCCGTTGAATTTCTTTTTCGGAAACTTCTGGTTTTGCACTTTTGGCTGCTCCCTTTTTATGGTTCCCTGCACCCCGTTTGTTTGCATGATTATCGGGGCGTTTTTTGGCTTCCTGCCCTACATCCACTTTCCGGATGCGTTTGCGCTTGCGCTTTTTCTTAAGCGTATTGGGGTTGGCACTGGACGCTACCGGCTTTTGTTGCCTGGCTGCAGGCAGTTCAATTTTGCCTACAACGGTTGGGCCGGCAAGTTTGGCAACTTTTGCTTTGATCAGTTCCGGTACTTTTGATTTGGTATCCGGTTTTTCTTTGGCAAGTTCCTTTTCTTTGGTTTTAACAGGCGAGGCTATTGCGGCAGGCTTTTCCTTTTCTTCGGGAATTTCCGGCTTTTTTTCGGTAACATCAGGTGCAGCCGGAGCCGTTTCCGCTGGTTTTTTGGGAGCTTCCTTGGCAACAACAGCCGGCTTTTTGGGAGCTTCCTTGGCAACAGCTGGTTCAGCAGGTTTTTCGACAGGCTTTTCGACAGGTGGTATAACCGTTTTTTCCGTTTCTTTCGGATCGGCTACTTTTTTCGGCTTGGGCGGTTCTTCCTTGCTGGTTTTTTTGAGTGCTTCCAGGTTGATCTTACCTACCACCGACACTTTCATATCTTCTTTTACTTCGGCGCGAATCGTCTTGACAGCAGGTTTTGGAGCTTTAACCTCCGGCTCCTCCTCTTCCTCTTCCTCAACGTGAAGGCGGGTATCTTCAATGGAGATCGTCTCCCGAACTTCTTTGTGCAAACCAACAGAGCGCGAATTTTCTTTCGCCATTTTTTCTGATTGGAATTCAGAAAGAAGTACATCATAGACTTCTGCATTCAGTTTACTATTCGGCTTGGCTTCGATTTCGATGCCTTGGCCAGCCAGATAGTCTACAATAGTAGATATCCCCACGTTAAATTCCCGTGCGACTTTACTTAACCGTTGTGGTTTTTTGTCTGACATCATAGACGCAATCTGTTGTTTCCTTACGGATTCAGTGGTTTTACCGTAAAATCTTGCTTGTGCAAGGTATCTAAAATTATCGACTTACTCAATGGGTATTCTAAGCCAAAAACATTCTTATTCAAACTCCGAACTGAGGACCTTTACCACTTCGCGAACGGTCTCTTCCTCAAGGTCAGAACGTTTCACCAAATCCTCTACGCCCAATTCGAGTACCGATCTTGCCGTATCGCATCCAACCGATTTGAGTTCATCGAGGATCCACGAATCGATCTCATCGGCAAATTCCTCCAAATCAACATCATCGAGTTCTGCGCTACCTTCGCGGTAAACATCAATTTCGTAGCCGGTAAGGCGACTTGCGAGTTTAATATTAAACCCTCCTTTACCAATGGCCAATGAAACCTGGTCGGGTCTCAGATAAACATCGGCTTTGTTTTTGTCTGTATGCAATGAAATGGAAGTGATCTTTGCCGGGCTCAATGCTCGTGTAATCAAAAGCTGGACGTTGCCTGTCCAGTTGATCACATCAATGTTCTCATTTCTCAACTCGCGAACAATTCCGTGGATCCTTGAGCCTTTCATGCCCACACAAGCCCCTACAGGATCAATGCGATCGTCGTAAGATTCAACGGCCACCTTGGCCCTTTCTCCGGGTTCACGCACAATCATACGGATGGTGATCAAACCGTCAAATACCTCCGGCACTTCCAGTTCGAAGAGGCGTTCAAGGAATTCGGGAGCGGTACGCGAAAGGATGACCACCGGATTGTTGTTGCGCATTTCAACTTTTGCAACCACTGCTCTGACCGTGTCTCCTTTTTTGAAGTAATCGGAATTGATCTGTTCTGCTTTGGGAAGGATCAGTTCGTTGCCTTCGTCATCCAGGATCAATGCTTCACGTTTCCAAACCTGGTACACTTCTCCGGTTATAATTTCGCCTACACGCTCTTTATATTTGGCGTACAGGTGATCTTTTTCCAATTCAAGGATACGTGAGATCAGGTTCTGGCGCAAAGCCAGGATGTTCCGGCGGCCAAAGTCTTCGAGTGTTATTTCCTTCGACACATCTTCTCCAACTTCAAAATCGGGCTCAATCCGGATGGCATCTTTGAAGGCAATTTGTGCATGAGGATCTTCCACTTCGCCGTCTTCTACGATCTCGCGGTTCTGCCAGATCTCAAGATCGCCTTTGTCCACATTAATAATGACATCGAAGTTTTCATCGGTTCCGTATTTTTTGATCAGCATGCTCCGGAATACATCTTCCAGAATGCTCATCATCGTACCGCGGTCGATGTTCTTGAATTCTTTGAATTCAGCAAATGATTCTACTAAATTGATCGTTGCCATGGGTTTGCGAATTAAAACGGTATGACAATTTTCGTTTCTTTTATTTCTTCCATCTTAAGAAAATGAGAAATTTCCGTCCACTCCTTTTTTTTACGTCCCTCAACCCGTTCTTTTTCCCGGGTTATGATTTGGATCTCTTCGCCTTTTACAGCGTATAGTTTACCTTTGATGGTGGCTCCGTCGTTGCATTTTACTTTTACATCGCGACCAACGTTTTTGTTGTACTGTTGTTTTACCTTAAAGGGATTGGTTAATCCCGGAGAAGCAACCTCCAACGAAAAATCTTCTTCATTGCGATCAAGAAGATCGTGTTCAATGAACCGACTGACCCGAACACAATCTTCAATAGATGTTGAACTGACATGGCCCTCTACTTCCACTACGATCTTATTTCCGGGATGGATACGCAAATCCACCAGAAAGCTATCGCTGTCGGCGATGTATGCTTCTACCAATTCCCTGAGTTTTTGTTCGCTGATCATTGTTTTAATTCACAAAAAGAGGGGACTTTTTGTCCCCTCTTTATTGTCCGTTGATATGCTAACGTGGCGCAAATATACATGAAATTCTGATCTTTATCAAATTCCGGTGAAGCTTTCCGGGGCAAACGCATGTAAGGTCATCCCGTGTTATCAGCAAACCAACAAAAGACCAGTTAGCAACCGCCTGAAAATAAGACCTATATAATTCCCTCTCTTGAGTCAAAATGAATTTTTACTATTTCGAGTAAAGTTAACGAACGAAATTAAAAGATTCACTTATAAAGCAATCTCCGGAAGGAAGACTGAAAATGGAAGCTTCGATTACTCTATAGAACAACAAAAAATGGTCCGTACAGAACCGTTACCGGAAGGAGAATATCATATCAACCCTAATGCAGTCCGAATTACTGCTGATGGAAGTGTTTTTGATGAATTAAAGGAGTTGTGGGTAGAGAACTTTTCCGATAGGAGATGATTCGTGGGGTTATGGAAGCGTATGAATAAAGCCTGACCCCGTAGTCGTTAACGGAGTGATCAGGGGAGGTTTTACAATTCATGGAGGAGATGCTCCCGGAAGTGCAGGTTATATTGATCTTGTTGGTAGTGATGAAGCTTTCTTTTCTGTTTAAAAAAAATAGGGGAAAAATTTAATAAAATATTTCTAAGCACATGACAAAAAATTGCATTGTATTGATTTCCATTTCTTTGCATGTTTTTAGCAAGCAATTAGCCATATAATCCAACCCAAATTTGAATTTGGCTATTTTTATCCTTAAAATCGATAACGAGATTGAGAACACAAAATTCCAAGCTACCCTATGGTCGGTAAAAGCACTAATTTCAGATGAAGTCGAAACTACTTCATTTTATGTTCATGGACGGAGTTGTACTTTTTAAGCCAATAGCCAAACTTCGACAAACTCACACCTTTGCCTTTTAAGAATACCGGCTTTTTCTCTCCACTGGCGTGCCCGCCTTCTATCAAAAGGAACATCCGGTCTTGTAGGTTCATCTTTTGGGGATACAAAAGTCCAAACCATTATCGGAGGAGTCAAGATGTATTTGGTAGGGGACTTACTCCGAACCGGCCCTTTATCGCATCGCTCGTTCTTTAATTGCCATCCGATAGCTTTACCAGTTCCCACTTCAGTGCAAACAAAACCAACCCCACTTTGCTCCGGATATGAAACTTTTCAAAAAGCTCCTGCCTGAAATGATCGACCGTTCTTCGGCTGATGTTCATTTTATCGGCAATTTGCTCGTAGGTCAGTTCATCCGTATGGCACACATACCGGAGAAATTCCAGTTCCCGGGGCGTGATCTGGGAAAGTACATCCGCCCTTTTCCTTTCTACCCTGGTTTGCAGGGTTGGATTTTGCCGTATGCTCCGGTGTATTTCGTCGGTATAAAAATACCCGGTTAAACGAATGGAATCCAGGGCTGTTTTGAGTACATCGGGCCTGGAGTTTTTACGGATAAACCCCCTGGCTCCCATCCGGGTGGCCCTGATCATGGCATCCTCCGTTACGTCGAGGGTAAGTACAAGGGCTTTGATCCCGGGGCGTTGGCCGGAAAGCCAGCGAATGGTTTCAAACCCATCCATTACCGGCATGTGAAGGTCAACAATCGCCACATCCGGAATGCTATCGGTATTGTTTTCCAACGCTTTTATAAATGCTTTGCCGTTGGCAGCTTCCAGGCAAACCGTGTATCCCGGCATGGCGTTGACCATCGTAACCAGTCCGTTTCTTACAATGTGGTGGTCGTCAACAATTGCTACTTTATGTTCCATCTGTATTATTTTTAGAAAACGTCCAACAGCACCCTTTGCCCGGCGAGGCGGTCAATACGGGCCGGATGCCAACCAGCCGGCACCTGTACCGAATGTTTTTAAGCCCGCTGCCCTGCACGGTTTTATCGGGGTTAAACCCGATGCCGTTATCGGTGATGCGGATGGAGAAAGGGTGCGACTGTAGTTCGATGTGGATGACTGTGGCCTGACTGTGTTTTAATGCATTGCCCATGACTTCCTGAAAAACCCGGAACAACAAAATGCTTTCGTCTGCGGGCAAACAAACTTCCGGCCCCGTCTCGTGTATGTGCACAATGCCGTAGCCCAGGCTTTCTATTCTGGCCGCCTCCGTGTGGATGGCCCGGAAAATGTTTTGGTGGTTCCACCAGTCGGTATTTAACGACCGGCCCAGACGGCTTACCTCATCCACACTTTGTTCCAACGTTTCCAGTACAGCTGCGAGTTGTACATCCTGATCCAACTCCTCTGAAAACCGGTTCATTAAACCAATTTGAACTGCCGCCAGCAATTGCCCCAGATTATCGTGCAGTTCGCACCCTATTTCATGCAAGGTGCTTTGTACGGCTTCCCGCTCTGCAGACCGCACTTCCCGATCAAACTTTTGCTGCATTTCCGCAATTTCGATCCGGTGTTTGTTTTTCCGATTGGCCACCACTACCAGCAAATACAGAAAAAATACCACCAGCACCAGTATGGCTAACGTAACCACTATGATAACCGGGAATATATCTTCGTTGTTCATGCGGTGGTTTGATCCGGTTGTTTTATAAAAAGCAGGATGCCTACTAAGGTCATCGTGTATCGGAGTACGAACAAAACATCGTTTACATGCATGATCTTTTCGCTGAAATAATTGTTGAAAAATCCAAAAACAGGAGAACATCCCAGAAAGTAGACCACCAATGAGCCCAGGATCCAGAATTCTGCCTTTTTAAAGATCGGATGGTGGGTTTCCGAAACAAAAGCATACAAGGCCCACATGGCGTGGGTCGCCAAAAAAAATCCGCCCACAATTAAGGGTTTTGCTGCCAGTTGGTGGAATCCTGTGTGGTACAGATGAGAAAGAAAAAACAGCACAAAGCACAAAAAGGAACCCCTTGCATACCACCGGAACCTTTTGGAGTGTGGATGCAACGATAACATCATTAAGGTTAACGCCACAAACTCGGTGATCATATAGGCATTGTAAACGGCATGGTTATTCAGGTTGATAAAGCCTGATGCCAAACCCCAGACCTCGGTCAAACAAGCTCCTCCCAACTGAATGCCCAAAAAAAACAGCCACCGGGGGGATTTCCCTTGCACTTTTAACCAGTAGTAAAAAGCAGCGAGGAGTACAAGGATTTTAAATTTGAATACAAACATGAAAAGAAGATGCTTTTCCAAAGGTAAGCATCTTCTTTTCGGATTTGTTTAATCAGGTTTCTTCCGTGGAAGATTTTTTTCTTTCAAATTTGCAACAGTGTGGTGGGGATAAGTGTCCGTAATCGATGGCTTTATGTTTATATCTATAAATTGTTGCATAGTCACCGTCGTCTAACATGGAGTAGTATTTATCTCCTTTCTTGTACCTCACATAGAAAGCAACTCCGTGGCGATACCCCGGATTACCTCCATCATCAGCAGGATGCTCTATGCTGACGTTTTCGATCATCAGATCGGTAGCTACTCCCTCGTTTAATAGCTTACGATTCATCTCATACATGGCCTTCACCTCGTTTTTCCATTGTAGGATCACCATGCGGCCAGCGTTGTCGTTGAGGTACTCATAATCAGAGGTTTCTCCGCATTTGATTTTTATTTCATTTTTATACCTTTGGGCAAGTTTGGTCCATTCATCCGATGTAACGGGTGTCAGTTTATTATTTTTCAAAAGATGGGTGGGTTCTGTTTGGTAGGGAAAATAAACTGCATTTCCGTCAACCTCGCCTACATGATGCCGGAATCCGTATGCCATTTTACTATGTTCATCAAGTCCAAAAAATGTGAAAAGAAGGCTGCCTTCTACATCTTCCGTTATCTCTTTTAATTTGCTATACGGAATTACTTGTGGACCAAACTGCATACGGTAAGCTCCACAGGCTAATACTCTTTCGCGAAAGTCCTTCTTTGCTGTATCAAAATCCTCTTTTAGCATGGCCCCGTCTTTCCAATCTTTTTCTATAGATTCCTGATCTATTGAGG
>CALLUQ010000039.1 GCA_938010565.1 uncultured Flavobacteriales bacterium | reverse complement strand
TCCGTATCTACCTCGCCTTCCATCACCAGAAATTTATAGCCTGAAGCCCAAGACCAGTGCATCGACGGGTTTTGCGGAGCCAGAGGGTGGTCTGCACTTTGGGCAGTAGGGTCGGTTCCGTTGGTGGCCGAATCTACTCCTATATTAAACTGTACTTCATGCAAATGGCCCGGTGTAAACTCTTTCAGATCAAGTGAATCAACCATAGGATCGACCAGGAAATAGGTATCGTTTAAAGCCACCACGGTTGCACCGGCATCGTTCGTAAACGCAATTCCCGAGATGTAATATTGCACCCTCTGAATTTGGTATACATTCCCAAACCCATCGGTATAGTCGGTATGGTATTGAAAATCTGCTTCTCCAACTTTGTGGTCCAACGAAAGGCTTACGGTGCCCGTGTGGCTGGTATGTACGTCTTCTTCGTGCGGTATGTCGTTATCTTTTTCGCATGCATACCACCCTACTGTGGCCATTACGGCCAGTAAAAGGGAATATGGGCGTATGGAACGTTTCATAAGTTTTCTGTTTGATCTGTTTTGTTAAAATGGTACTGCACACGCAGTATAATACGGTTAATGTTTGGAATTTGTTGTCCGTTATATGACTGAAAAACGGGCATTTGGAAATTTCCTCCCACTTGAAGGCTTCCAATAAAAAAATCGGCACCGGCGCCGGCAAACACGATCTGCCCGCCGGAATTGGCGATCACACTTTCTTCTTCCTTGTCCATTCGGGCTGCTTCATAGTTTATTCCCACATTGGGCATGAAGTTGCTTTTCTCACCAAGAGGAAATAAACAGAAAGCATTCCAGGCCCCATTCAGGCCGTTGCCATACCGGTAGTCCGTTTTTTCTGCGATGCTGATGCGAACGCTTCCGGAACTGTTTATTCCCCAACGTTTGTAGCGCAACAAATAACCGAGGGAAAACAACCCGTCGGTGCTGCCTGATCCGGGTTGCATATCGAGGTCCAACAGGGTGTTATGGTAGCGGAGATTGGTGTTTCCGGTGGGAAGTTTAACCCCTGCTCCCAGCTGTAACCGGTGCATATTTTGATTGTTTGTTCCGATAGAGAAACGGAAAACCTCTCTTTCGCCCAGCAACCAGGCATCGCCCACTCCGTAAACATTTGCCCGGGTAATCACATCGATACTGCGGTAGTTGTTTACCAAAGGCACACCTGCACTTACACGCCATTTGTTGCTGATCTGATAACGCATCCGCAACTCCAGTACGTTGAATATTTCTTTGTAAACGGTGCCTTCCCGGGTTGCAGGGCTAAAATGCTTGGGCCCGCCTACCCGAATAACCTTGTTCTTTAATTCACCAAAGTGCATTCTGCTTCGGTAAATCCAGCCGATATGGTGCTGTTGGTCGCCGGGAACAATGCCAGTGTAGAGGTGGCAAATATCACATGCTTCCGCCAGGCTACCACTCAGCAAGATCGCGATGATCCATACTTTTTTCATGAATGGTCTTTACTTAATTAAATGATAATGATAGGGTACCGCCCTTATGGGGGAATGTTAAGATCAGGAAGGCAGGATCTGAGGAGGGCGGTAAGGCACAGAAGAAACCCCTCTCCGCAGGCGATCATTTCCGGTAATCCGGGTCTTGCTTTTTATCCTGTTAAAAAAGGGGTTTCCGGAGGGTTCTTCCAACCACCCCAGGGCCAGCAACAGCGGAATATTTTCGGGGTTGGGCAAGGGGGCTTTCCGATCGGTTTTATTGCGTTCCAGTTTTTTCATTAACTGGCAACTTCCTTTACATGCTAACTGCGGCCGTGCTTTATTCTTACAGGAAACTTGTGCTATTTCCGCTTGGTTGATCTTGAAGTTCAGCCAGATAACAGAGGAAGAAGATACTCCGTCGATCATCAAAAGGATGAGACACCAGGCCAGGTACTTTTTTACATCAATCACGGTGCAAAATTAGGAAGAAAAATAAGAACGTACGGTGCCTCATCTACACGGATCCGGAAGCGATCTTTGATCCGTCTTTGTTGGTAGAAATGCACAAGCGGGTTGGAAGCAGCTGCGTTCGATGTGTTGAATGTCGAACGGATCACATCTGTAAGTAAAAAAAAACAGGACTACAAACATCCTTTTAAACGTTCGGAGTGGGATGATGTTCCTCAACCCTTTTCCAAAACAAAGGCAAGTTGCAATGGGATGCCACAATTGCAGATCAGTATATCTCTTTTTCCGGTCCAAATTTCCCTTCGATCCGGTTTCTTTTGCGGGCTTTTCGTTTTGTTTGTTTATCGTACGGTTTTGCTTTTTCGGCCCGGGGAGGGGGATGGAGCAGTTGTTCCGATGGCGGCTCTTATTTCCAATACTCTGTGAATAAGGATGAAAACGGCCCTCTTTATATCGTAACCGCGCTTTGATCGGTTCGGGTAAAGATCGCCCTCTATCTCAAAAGTGAAAAAAGTATGAAGGGCGATGGTATGGATAAGTAGTGCTTGGTCGGAAACAGTTCAAAATTAAAACCGTTTCTTTTTGCGCTCTTTGAATTTATTTTTACTCGCCTGATGCTTAGGCATCACCTCCTAAAAAGTAAATCCAACGACCATCAAAAATAATTCGGTTTTAAAAAAATTGCCTGTTTCCGACCAGGTACTAAGCAGTAGCATTATTGGTCAAAAATGGAATCGTCGATCGTTCGGCGGCATACTGCAGCTACTTTAAATGTAAAAACAATGGTAGAAAAAGGTTGATCCGGATCTGCTTTTCCTCCGTTTTGTTTTTTGTTGATCCGAAAGGTAACCACCACTGGTTTTATATTACCAGACCCACTGCATGCGATGCTTGCCGCATCTTCCAGCAAAGCATTCGGCTGACCGGGGGCTTCAATGGCTGTTCCCAGAATTTTAATGTCAAAATCTTTCGAACTGCCACATGTTCTGCGTGTAAATGTAAAAAAACGCGATTTTTTCTTAAGCTTCAACGCGCTGTTGTTGTTGTCTTCAAACGAACCCACTATACGGTTGGCATCGTCTCCCAGTCGTACATCAAACACCCAATCTTTTCCGGTTAACTTCAAGTTGTTTCCGACCACGCTGATCAGTTTGGCACGGAAAAAACATTCCGATTTTAATCCCTTTGGCAGGGTTGGCAAAAAACCATCGGTACCGGTGATGCCATCTCCACATTGATAAACAACCGGAAGATCCAGAGAAACGGTAAACCCTTCGTCAAAGACAATGTTGCGGTTGGCATTGCTGGTTCTTCTTTGTGTGGAACAGAGAGGAGCCGTAAAAAGAATGTTGGCATCCTGGCTTCCGATAATGATGGCCGGATCTCTCAGCGCCACCACATCTACCGTAACTCCGGTTAATTCGATGCTGTTATTGCAGCGGTTGCGCAACACAAAACGTTGGATCAGTTTTTGGATACGGATGGGAGGCATGGGAACAAAAACGCCATTTTGAACCCGCCCCTGAACGGCCAGCAAAGGGCGCCTCTGGCCGGTTCTTCGAAAGAGTAACCCAACCCGCTCCACATTTGCAGGAAGGTTGGTAAAGGTAATGTTCCGAAAAAATAAGTCGACGATGCAATCGTTTCGGTTGGAATCTGCTCCCGGAGTTTCGCCTCCCGAAGCCCCGTTGTTCTCATCGCCTGCCAATTCCGGAAAACCGGGTTTTGAAATGAGTTTTAAATTGGCCCTTTTTCCCGGAGTACAAGAAAATTCGTAAACAAAAACATCGGCATAGTTGCCAAATTTGGCTCCTACCATAATGGTGCCTCCGGCGTTTTTCTGCCCTTTGATGTCGTTGGTGGAAATGGTGGAATTATTTTTGCCCTTTACCTTGAGGTTGGGAATGTTGCTGAGGTTTACTTTCCCCTTTTTTCCTCCGAAAAAGTTCTTAAAATCCAGGATCTCAATTTCTGCTTTGTACTCGCCCGAGATCAAAACACCTACACTGATGTTGCGTGTTTCATCGGAACAATCTTCCGGACAATCGCCGCTTACTTCTCCGATAAGGTTTTTGTTGACCTGGTATTTGATGCTGACTTTAAAAAACAAGGTTAACCGGGCAATGGTGATCGTTTTTTTCTTAACCGGTAGCTTGATCTCAACGTTATACGGTACTTCAATGTCCTGAGGGCCATCTTTTACAGCATCCGGCAGAATGCTAACATTTCCCAATCCGCAACACCGCTTGATGTTGCCGATGAAAGCTTCGTCCGGTTCCATCTGACCATCCTCGGAAATAATAACCGGAGGGTTGGAGCCGTCTATCAGGCCCGGGTCCATTGCAATGGTGCTGTTTTCACTGCATCCGCAATGGCATTTCTTTTTGCGCTTCATTCCGGTCGGGAACTCCGTAATGGTTCCTGTTTTGGGATGCTCGATGAGCATGAGATTCTGATTGATCGTATCCGCATCTTCCACGTTGTTTGCATCGGAAGAACCGGAGCTTTTTCCGCCACAATTGTCGTTTTTAGCCGTAGCAGTAAGTACAAATTGGAAGGGGATGGCTCGTTCGGCTGCAGCAAAAATAAGTTGTTTTACTTTGTTAGGTACGGGTAATAGATCCAGGTTGAGTGCTTTGGCAAATACGCTGCCCATTCGCTGGGTAACAGATTGTCCCATAATAATTGTTTTTATATGAATGAATAAAATGGATGTTCGGGAACCATCTGAAAAAGAAGAACGGTATTCGTTGGGTCTATTTCGGGTGCGTTCCACATAGACTTACGAAGTTGAAAGCCATTTGGATTGCAGGAAAGGAATTTTGGATGAACAGGTTTGAAGGACTTCTCGCATAAAACGGAAAAATATCCGCAGACATTGGCCGCTGTTTTGCCTGACAAGACCTTTGGCTTTGAACCGGAGTATACAGCCTCCTTATGATTCAAATACGGATTTGAGTTTTTTCCATGTAGCAAAAAAGAGAAGCGTTTGTATGGTGTGTTTTCTACCTGAGATTGTTAAATTTATCCGCCATAATTTAACCAGAGATGCAAAAATTGCTTATTGCTTGTATGCTGCCTTTTGTATGGGCAGGCTGTAGTTCCGATGTGGGAACTACCCCCGATGCAAACACTCCCGATGTGGAAACTACCCCCGGTGCAAATACTCCCGATGTTAATCCCGAAACGACTGCCCTTCCGGCAGTATTAAACGAACAACCCGAGGGCATGTATGCTCAGATTGAAACGGACAAAGGAACCATGCTTTTGGTGCTTGAAATGGAAAAAACGCCGCTTACGGTGGCCAACTTTGTAGGGCTGGCAGAAGGCACATTTAAAACGGCTGTCCGACCGGAAGGACCTTACTACGATGGCCTCACTTTCCATCGTGTTATTTCTGATTTTATGATCCAGGGCGGTTGTCCGCAAGGCACCGGTATGGGCGATCCGGGTTATAAATTTCGGGATGAGATCGATCCTTCTCTGTTACACGATGGTCCGGGGATCTTATCGATGGCCAACGGAGGCCCTGGAGCCAATGGTAGCCAATTTTTTATTACCCATAAAGCAACCCCCTGGCTGAACGGGAGACACTCCGTTTTTGGGCACATTGTAAAGGGGCAAAATGTGGTGAATGCGATCACGCAGGGGGATAAGATCCGGCACATCAAAATACTTCGCAAAGGAGCCAAGGCCCGGAATTTTAAAGCCGATGAAGTATTTGCTGCTTTGGTCAAAAGTGGAGCAGACTGACAAGCAGCGTTGTAAAATACCTAACCTACCTTATATAGACTCACGCATCTTTCTCTAAATCAGTGATCTCTTGTTCTTTTCCTTAATGAAAAGAACCAAAAATCAAGGCGGAACCTGTTGAGGCGACCCACTAGTGCTATTGCGTGGCTTCACGACCCAAGCGGTGATGGATTTGGGTGGGTATGAAAT
>CALLUQ010000038.1 GCA_938010565.1 uncultured Flavobacteriales bacterium | reverse complement strand
CGATCGCATGGAAACACCTGTAAAAATAACCTCTGTAATCCTGATGGCAGGCATTATTACAGGCGCGATCCTGGCCAATAAAAGCACCCTTTGGACGGGCATTCAAAAAGTAGGGCCGGCCATCCTTGCACTCAACCTCATTACCATGATCGTTGGTTTTATCAGTGGTACACTGTTTCGATCGGAACTTCGTCAACGCATATCCATTTCCATTGAATGTGGCATCCAAAACGGATCGCTGGCCTTGTTTATCGGATCTTTGGGAGTGATGGCCAATTATCCGGAAATTCTTTTAGCCCCGGCCATTTATGGTGTACTGATGTTCTTTACAGGAGGAATTTTTGCCGTGGTATATGCCCGATGGGTAAACCAAGCACAAAAACGACGGCCGTAAAGCCATTTTCTCCGAAAAAAGCAGGCGGCAAAATTTTTCCAATTGTTATCTTTAACCCCACATCAAGATCAAAATAAAAATGGGAAGAGCTTTTGAGTTTAGGAAAGCACGAAAGATGAAGCGCTGGGGCCAGATGGCTAAAACGTTTACCCGGATCGGGAAAGAAGTATCCATGGCTGTAAAAGAAGGAGGGCCAAATCCGGAAACGAATGCTCGTTTACGTGCTGCCATTCAGAATGCCAAGGCAGCCAACATGCCGAAAGAAAACATTGAGCGGGCCATTAAAAAAGCCGTTTCAAAAGATACCGCCGATTACAAAGAAACTGTTTTTGAAGGGTATGCACCGCATGGCATTGCGGTATTGATCGAAACAGCCTCGGATAACAACAACCGCACCGTAGCCAACATTCGTTCTTATTTTAACAAATGCAACGGAAGTTTGGGTACTTCGGGTTCGGTAGAGTTTATGTTCGACCGCAGTTGTCATTTTAAATTTGCCCAGGGCGAAATGGATCCGGAAGAACTGGAATTGGAGTTCATCGATTTTGGCGCCGAAGAAGTATTTGCGGACGAAGAGGATAATACCCTGATGATCTACGGATCGTTTGAAAGTTTCGGGGCCATTCAGAAAGAACTGGAAACCCGCGGAATTGAGATCATCAGTTCCGGTTTTGAACGCATACCCAATGTAACCAAAACACTCACAAAAGAGCAACAAGCCGATGTGGAGAAGCTCCTGGAAAAGATGGACGATGACGACGATGTACAAAACGTATATCACACCATGGTGTAACTTTTACCTACAACATCAGCAAAGAAGTAACGATCACAATTTATGCAAGGGAACCACAGGAAATCCAACAGGGGATCCAATAAAAAAGGCCTTTTTTAAAGACTGTATATCGGCCTTAAAAAAACCATATCCGGCGGCAAAAAAAGCCTCTTTCAGCAAACTCCGCTTTTTAGGCTTTAAGCGCCCTTCAATGATCACCGCCACAACCAATACCTGAAGCACTGCTTCCTGTTCCTCTTTTTCCAATGTTTTCAGATCGTCGATAAACAACGCCGTGTTATCGATCTCATCCATTTCCGGTATTTCAAAGCGGCTCATCAGAATGTGCAACAGGTACTCCAGGTTAGGGTGCAGGTTTTCACTTCGCACAACGGTGCTGCCAATGGCACGTACCATTCCGGCTTTGGCGTTTTCCGAAAATGCCGTGTACTTTTGCAACAACAAATTCACAAAATGCAAAGCAAAGCTGGGTCCGATGGCACTTATACGGGCTTTGCGAAGTACCTGCCAACTCACCGCCCCGTTCCAGATGGCACTTGCCGGTACCGCAATAAATTCAATATAAACACGGGCCACTGCACGTCCCATGGTACGCCGGATGATCAGCTTTAAAATAAAGTTGGTAGCCGCAATTTTCATTTTGTAAACCACAGGGGAAATGATGACTTTCCATCTGGACGATTCCTTGTTGGGGTTAATGTTGAGATCGGAACTGACAGGATTGGGAATTTCCAACGCCGCCCGGGCCAGCGCAAACGCCATTTTAGACGTTTTTTCATGATCGGGAAACAAAGGCACTTTCGCCACCTGGCTGATTTTATAAACCGATCGCAAAGAATCCCAATAAATAAATCCAATTTCAATCAACGTAAGAAGAACGGTAATGCCTCCTACAAATGCCCAATAGTAAAGGTAATCATCGGTGGTGGGTACATGGGTTTCTTTATCTATGTAAGGATAAGCTTGCAGGTTGGCCCATGCCGAACCAAAAGCGGAAATTGCACCTGCCACTGCAGCTTTAAAAATGGCCATCCGTTCGATCTTTCTGAGCGATAACCTTTCTTTGCGGTCGAGGAGGTGTATCTCCACTTCTTTCGGTGGTTCCGGTCGCCGTTTCTTCATCCGTTTGAAGTACCAAACACCAAAACGTTCCAGCGAAGGTTTTTCAATTTTAACGTTGGTTATGAAGGGAATTTCCGAAGCCATTTTTTTGCGCAACCCCGCACCCTTCCGAACGCTACAAACGCTTTCGCCTTTTCGCCCCTCCGACTCGTTGCGGATATTTTCCGAAGAATTTTTCATACTTCCGTGCGAATGTACCACTCATTGCCAGGAAATAAAACCACAAGGCCAGCCGGAATTCAAAAAACAAAACCATCTGTTTTTACGGAACTCCGTTTTTGGTAAACCGGGATCAGAAACGAACACTCCGGAAAATGCCCCGAAAAAAGGTCAGGAATACCAGAACAGTACCGGCCAGCCACCAGTACACAACACCTCCGCCCACCTTTGCTTTATCTTCCTGTATTTCAAGATCAAGGTTGAGTTCGTATCCATTGCGTTTATCTTCTTCTTCTTCGAAGGGTTGGAGCATTTTTTTATAACGGCCCACATAATCCGGATATTCCGAAGCATTCCACCCTGTTAAAAGCGCCAGTTGATTCAGTTCGTCTTCCCGTTTAATGATGAGCGTTTTAAGGTATTCCCGCCCTGCCGAACAATTCAGATCTCCCTGAGCAGGATGTGTGATCACATAGCGGCATTGGAAACGCTCCCGATTGGGAGTAATCTGAAAAAACAGATCCTGAGGGAAGTTCCGGCGGTTGTAACGAACATGGAGGCGGGTATATTGCACCGTTGCCGCGGGGTTTGAGATCCAATTGCAGCCTGCGGTAACCAGGTTTTGATTTATAGGTGGTGTACCCACACACGGATCGCATTTCACTGCATTTCTGGGGCTTACATCCCAGGCATACTCAAGAAAAACCCCTTTGCCACCTGCTTTCCGGTACATGCGATCAAACGTGGCTTTGTAAAAATGGCCGAAAGTATCGGCCACAAACTCGGGTACGTTTACATCGTGCGGCATTTTAATGGTCCGGTAGTTGGTGCATTCTACGCGGCCCTTATCGGTATACGCATGGATGATCAGATCCTGATCGCCGTTGGCATTGGCCATTCCAAGGCGGATGGGCAGCATAAAACGATCGGAATTGAATTCGATCTGAAGCGGACTTAGTTGCTGTACCTGTCCCTGAGCATGGCGTTCCAGGTTTACTTTTGCCACAAAAAATTTCAGCCGGTTTTTAATGTAAGGGTCAAGCACCTCCTCTGCTTTTTCGGGAATTTTATAACCGTTATCCGTCAGCCACCTTTTTAAACCACCCGATTGCGTCGCCGAAAGGATCAGAATATCGTATTCATCTACTTCGTATCGGGCTTCGATCTTTACTCCTTTGTACTTCTCCTTCCGATCGGAAGCATTGGCCGACAGTTCAACGACAGGAGCAAAACGTAAATAGTCCATATCTTCCATAACCACCGGAGCACAGGGGTTGTGATCGTAATATTTAGCCACCCGCGGCGCCGAGTACGCATCCACTTTATCAAAAATGTGTTGAGCCACTGTTCTGATCTGTGTGTTTTTCAAAACCACAGGTACAGGAACAACCATCGCAAAATCTTTTACATTGCCTTGAAAATCGTTCGACATCGTAATGACCGACCGGTTGCCATTCCGGACCATAATTACTTGTGAAGATCGGTTGAAAAGTTTGGCATCGGCTTTACAAACAAAAAAACCGCAGAATGCTTGTGAGCCGGGAATAAGAAGAAGAAAAAAGCCA
>CALLUQ010000037.1 GCA_938010565.1 uncultured Flavobacteriales bacterium | reverse complement strand
ATCGGTCGGGGGGCTTTTTGCCCTATATTCGTGGCGATGCACCCAATGGCGGCAGCCTTACTTTTGTTCGCATTCCTTTTGGAGAATATACCGCCGATACATTGGTAAGCAGTAACCCCGAAGAAAAGGAAAGATCCATTTACAGCCGGAGTGCCGCTCTTGAACGTCGGATCCGGATCGTATCGGTTCAACAAGCTAACCGCGATTCTTCGTATGCGGAAATGTCTTTCTTTTCCGAAATCCATGATTTTGGAGCATGCTTTTCGGGCGATACCTTACACACCACCTTTACTTTGAAAAATACGGGGAACAAACCCCTCATCATCGATTCTGTTTTATCAGAATGCAGTTGCCTCAAAATTACGCCCATGCAAACGGAAATTGCACCGGGAGCCAGTAGTGTTTTTCAGACTATCCTTATTGCAGCACAAGAGCCGGGCCTTCGGGCGTATTACTTTCATGTGTTTTCCAACGGTATTCCGGATCAAAAACGGCTTTCCGTTACGGCTGAAATATTTCAAAAAGAATAACTTCGCAGTATGCATCAGATAGGTTCCTCTATTGAATGGGAAGACCTGTATGTCCGTTTTCCCGAAGATCGAAAAAACGACCTGCTGGCCGAATGGCGGTGGCTGGTAGGCGAAAACGTGCAAATTTATATGGTCTCTTCGCTGGGCGATCTTTTTCTGGAAGATGCCAAACATCGCATTCACTGGCTCGATACAAGCCGCGGGCATTTTAACCCGATTGCACGCTCTTCCGGTGAAATGGCGAAAAAACTGATGGACCTGGAATACCTTCACGAATGGTTTGTGCATGATCTGATCCTGGAATTCCATCGTATGGGGAAAAAAATAGGCCCTGGCCAGGTATACGGATGTAAAATTCCGGCGGTTTGTGGGGGTGCGTATGTGCCCGAAAACTTCCGTCCGGTCGATCTGGTCGAGCACATGGCACGCATGGGGCGTATCCAAAGAAAGGTAGCTGACTTGCAGGAGGGAGCAACGATTGATCCTGCTGTTTTGGAATTATAGCCTGGGCTCGGTGCTAAAAACGCGGTTTTTTATATGTCCGTCACATTGAACAAATACAAACCATTCCTTAAAGCAATATTGGATGCCGTGCCCGATGGTGTTATGGTAATTGATGAGCAGGGCATGATCGAATCGGTTAATCCTGTGGCGGCCTCCTTGTTTGGATATTTTCCGGAAGAACTTCCGGGCAAAAGCATAAACATACTCCTGCCCGAACCGCATGGCTCCGGGTACCGATCCGGCTTGGAATACTACCGCGAAACCGGAAGCACTAAAATCGATACGGAAGCACCAATACAAGGAAAACGAAAGGACAACAGCCGCTTTTTGTTTTTGATGCATACCAACGAGGTGCACATCCATAAGCGAAAATTTTTCGTAAGTACCATTCGGGATATTAGCAACATACAACCGATCGAAGCTGCACTCCTCGAAAGTGAAAACCGTTTAAACTCCATTATTCAAACTGCGGTGGATGGCATTATTACCATCGACAGAAATGGGATAATCGAATCCTTTAACACTGCTGCTTCGGAGTTGTTTGGATATTCGCCCGAAGAGGTAACCGGAAACAACATCAGCATGCTTATGCCGGAACCGTACCGAAACCGGCACGATGGATTTCTTAAAGACTACCAACGTACCCGTAAAAAAAAGATCATCGGGATCGGCCGGGAGGTAACAGGCTTGAAAAAAAACGGAACAAAATTCCCGTTCCGCCTTTCGGTGAGTGAGGTAGTTCTGGAAAGTAAAGTCATTTATACCGGTATTGTTCACGATATTTCCGAAGAACGAAAGGCGCAGAAAAAACTGGAGGAACTGAATGAGCAACTGGAAAACAAAGTAGCCGAAAGAACCGATGAACTGGCACAGGTAATATCGAAGTTGCAGCATACCAATGCCAACCTTAAACAAGAGGTCAGCAAAAGAAGGAAAGCAGAAAAAGATGCCCGGCAGGCCCTGGCAAAAGAGGTGGAACTGGGCGAGCTTAAATCGCGCTTTGTATCGATGGCTTCGCACGAATTCCGGACACCACTTGCCGGCATCCTCTCTTCGGTGGGCCTGATAGCACGTTATACCGAACCGGGGCAGAACGAAAAACGGCAGAAACACATTGCACGGATCCGAAGCTCCGTGCAAAACCTGACCAACATTCTGGATGATTTTCTCTCGCTGGATAAACTCGCAGAAGGCAAGATCAGTTGTACTCCGGCAACCTTTAAATTATCGCTGTTTGCACGGGAACTCACCGAATACCTGCAACAAATTCAAGAAGGGAAACCCATCATCAACCACGTTCACAAAGGCAACGACGAAAATGTCTTTCTCGATCCTCACCTGTTGAGGAATGTGGTGATTAACCTGCTTTCGAATGCTATAAAATACACGCCGGATGGCAGATCGGTTGAATGGCTTACCAAAATTGAAAACGGAAGGGTTTTTATAGCGGTCAAAGATCAGGGACTGGGCATACCGGAACAAGATCAGAAATATATATTCGAACGATTCTTCAGGGCGAAAAACGCCACAAATATCCAAGGAACCGGCCTGGGCTTGCATATTGTAAAACAATATCTTAGTCTGATGGACGGACAAATTGAATTTGAAAGCACGGAAAATACAGGCACCACTTTTACCGTTCAACTCCCGCAGCGATTGGCTTCATCAACTTAATACCACAACTCTGTTACTTTCAAACATACCTCCATGAACAAAAAAAAAATACTCCTGATCGAAGATGATGAGATCATTCGCGAAAACACAGCGGAAATTCTGGAGTTAGCGCATTACGAGGTAACAACAGCAGAAAATGGCAAGATTGGGGTGAAAATGGCCGGAAAAACAATTCCGGACCTTATTATCTGTGATATTATGATGCCTGAGTTAGACGGATACGGGGTTTTGTTTTTGCTGGGAAAAGACCCTGTTACAAGCACCATCCCATTTATTTTTCTTACCGCAAAAACAGAGAGAAAGGATATGCGCAAGGGCATGGCCATGGGAGCTGATGATTACCTGACCAAGCCGTTTGAAGAAATGGACTTGCTGCATGCGGTTGAAGGAAGATTAAAAAGAAGCCAGGTTTTCAAACAAGCGTTTTCCAGGGATGTTGCGGGCTTCAACCTTTTTATCAACGAAGCACGGGCCCTGCAGGAACTCCATGAACTTTCTCAGGATCGCAGAACAAGAACGTATAAAAAAAAGGAGGTTATTTTTTATGAAGGCGATCATGCCCATGCGTTGTATTTCCTCAGCAGAGGAAAAGTAAAGTTATACAAGGTACACGATGATGGCAAAGAATACATTACCGGATTGGTGAAAGAAGGCGAATTTTTCGGCTACATGCCAATTCTGAAAAACCAACCTTTTGATACGTTTGCCTGTGCGATGGAGGATTCGGAAGTGCGAAAAATACCGAAAGAAGATTTTCTTGTGCTGATCCGTCGGAACAGAGATGTTGCGGGCAGGTTCATCAAGATGATCTCCAATAACCTGATTGAAAAAGAGGAGTTGCTTTTGAGCCTGGCTTATGATTCTGTTCGCAAACGGGTTGCCAATGCCCTGATTGCACTAAAAAACCGTTTTGATGCAGGAAGTGCATCGCCTTTTAAAACGGATATTTCCCGTTCAGACCTTGCCAGCATGGCGGGAACCGCACCCGAATCGGTAATCCGAACCCTATCAGACTTTAAAAATGAAGAGTTGATCCAGGTAAAGGGCAAAGAGATTGTTGTACTAAATGCCTCCGGACTGGAAAAAGTATGGTAGCCTGCAACCAGCCGTTTTTTTTAAGAAAACAGCAACCATGAGGAGCAGGTACCACAGTTGTCGGAAACCCGAAAACAGGCCGGAACGGAGTTGAAGGTAAATCAGGTTTTCTTGTGCAGCACCAGCACGGGAATTTCGGTGTGCATGGTTACCTTTTTAGTAACACTGCGGTGAAAGATCCGATGGAAAAGATTTCCATGTTCGCTGATCATTACCAACAGATCTGTCGGGTGGCTTTTTATATACGTTTCTATGGTTTCCGCCACCTTTTTTCCGGTGGTGGTCTTAAAAGCATGGGGTATTTTTGTAAAGTAATCATTCAACTCTTTGGGAGCGGATATAGGGTGTGAGGTGGGAGATTCACCGTCTTTCTCTACGTGAAGTAACTGTATTTCAGAATTGTATGTGCGTGCCAAATCCAAAAGAACATCCATTGTGTCGGTTTCGGGGATCGTTTCGAGATCGGTTGTAAAAAGGATTTTTTTGAGGGGTGTGAACTGTGCGTTTTCAGGAACCACCACCATAGGGCAATCTACACTTTGTGTCATGGAAGCTGTACGGCTTCCTACCAGGATCTCATTCCACCCGCTGGCCCCTTTTGTACCCATTACGATCACATCGGGCGATGCTTTGCCCTCCAAGTGCCGCACCACACTCACCACATCTCCAATTTCGAACAACGTATCTACCGTAGCCTTCATTTCAGGAAAACGGTTTCCGATCCGTTTCTGTTCCTTGTCAAATCGTTTTTCCGTATCCTTTGCAACAATATCATCAACAGAAATAAACTCTCCTGTTGTAGCATAAGGCAAGTAGTAGGTATTTAGCAGCACGATCCGTGTATCCGCACCATCAAACAATTGGACTCCATAATCAGTGGCATTTTGGGCATTGATAGAAAAATCGGTGGGTATCAGTATTGTTTTCATAAAGCAGTTAAATTATTTGTTCGTTATGGAGTGTCATTTTGGCATAAAGACATCCGAAGAAAAGTCAAGGGGAGTAATCGCACCCATCTGTTCAAGCTAAAGTTAAAAAAAGGGGAGCCGAACCGGATGAATTTCAAATCGACTCCCATGGCTCGGTCAATGAATCATAATTTTCTTAGCCGGTTGGGCGACTGTTTCTTGCTTTTTAGCCAAGGTTACTGTCAAAACACCATCATCATAAGCAGCACTCACTTCGTTTTCATCCACGTGTTCAGGAATGGAGAACGAACGGCTAAAAGACCTGTAACTAAACTCTTTTCGCATATAGTTATCGTGCGATTCCTCGTTTTCCTCTTCCGATTCCGTTGAAATATGGAGTACCCGGTTTTCAACGTTCACCGTGAAATCTTTTTTTTTCAGTCCGGGTGCTGCCACTTCAATTTCAAAGCTTTTATCCGACTCCTTCACATTAACAGCAGGTACAAAAGAGCGGTCCATAAATTCCCTTTCGAAAAAATTATCGTTGTTGAAAAAATCGGAAATGAATGAACGCATCGGATGCATCAGGCCATTTCTATTTCTTTTTATCATTAAACTCATCTGTTAAAGTTTTTCATGAAACATACATTGATTTGCTGCTCTAAAATTGGCATATAACGAGGATACAGATCATGAGGCAGATCAGTCGGAAAAATGATCTTCATCAACCTTGCGGTAACGGAGCGCAAGTGGAACATTTGTACCGACAGGAAAATACCAGAAAACACGTTTTTTAAGAGGGCGTGTGGAGCGTTGGTGTAAAGCGGATGTTTTTGAAAAAGAGCACTAAAGCAACCCGTCGTGTTTCAGTTGTTCGGCAAACCTTCTGGAGAAGTGCATTGCTCCCTGACGGTTGAGGTGGGTGGCATCTTTAAACAGAGCTTTGTGTTTTCCGACCGAATCCCGGCCACAGGCATAATAGGGCAAGGATCGGTCCCGGGCTATCAGGCCCAGCGTATCCGAAATCTCATCGTAATTTCGGTAGGCGTAAATTTCTTCATAATAAGGGGAGTCGAATAAGATCAGGTTGATGTTTTCTGCTTGGCAGAGTACCACGATCTTTTCAAAATATTTCCAGTCTATGGGATCAGGAGAAAGGTAATAACGCTCAGGCTTTTTTCCACGCATGGTATTCGAATAATGCTCCGAAGAAAGCAATACGCTGCCTTTGGTGCTATCCAGATAGCGATTTTCGTAAGGCTGTCCCATCTTTCTTAAATTATCGTAAAAAGGATACTTTGTACTAAATTCCGTGTATTTAAGTAAAGGAGCGATTTTCCACAGGTAGTATTGGTAACCCGGGATTTCATCGTAGTAAATTTCGGAAACGTAACTTTTGTTAAAAAGTGGTAAAAAGGCATAATCCGGAAAAGGATAAGAAAACCTATGGCCTGAGTTGAATGCGAAATAATCGACACTTAGCAACAAGCGATCGGTGGTATTACCAGTCTCCAGGAATTCTTTCAGAATAAGGTAGTTGGCTGCCAGGCTGGAGCCCGGCATGGCAAGACTGACCCCCTTTTTATTGCAGGACTTCTCCATGGTAAGTACATCCAGAACATTATGAGCCCGTGAACTGCCCAGAATAGCGAAATCAAAATGATGCGCTTTCCATTTGAGAATCCACGAACTTTTGTCTTTCAGGTAATGGTTGTCGAAACGGTTAAAATAAGCATCAAATACATACCCCAGGATTTGAAATACCAGCAAACTAAAAACAATGAACAAGCCTATTCGGGTTAAAAAACGTTTCATCAGAACTGAAAATAAATGAACTCCTGTGCTTCGTGAAAATTTGTACTGTATAAGGTAACAACAATTAAAGTTATGTACACAGGCCAACGGACCAGTGTTGGTAAATGATCCATTTTTAAAGGATGAAGGTGCCTTCGTTGTGTCCATTCGATGGCGATAAAGGCACCCAGTAAAAAAAGGATCAAAGGGTGGAAATAATAAGCGTTTTCAGGAAAGAAAGAGCCGGTGAAAATTTCCAGAATGTAGTTTCCTGCCAATTCGATGGAGCTGGCCCGGAAAAAGACCCAGGCAAAACAAGTAAGTGTAAACGTAAAGAGGATCTGAGCAAGCACACCTATCCGGGGGAAAAAACGTTCGCTTATATCGTTATCCATATTGGAACGATTCGTTTTCAGCACCATGAGCGGAATAAAGTATAGGGCATTCACGAACCCCCAGGCGATGTACGTCATGTTTGCACCATGCCAGAAACCACTCACCAGGAAAATGACCATTAC
>CALLUQ010000036.1 GCA_938010565.1 uncultured Flavobacteriales bacterium | reverse complement strand
CAAAACGTGTACACGTTTTGCCACCATAAAACAACCGGTGTTGGGGTAAAACTCTGGAAGGGCACATTTTCTTTCTCCGCTTTCCATGCCACGCTCCCGAAACCGGGCCAGACCATGTTTCCGGGATGTATCTGCCAGCCTGTTTACAAAGTCACATTCTTTCCGGCACTTCAATACCCAGCAAGTAAAGCGACTTGGTTAGCACCTCCAACGTCAGTTGACAAAGGCCTGCCCGAAAAGCCCCCAACTCAGGAATTTCCGCATGCAACACATGGTTATCGTTGTTGAAACGGTTGTATTGTTTCGCCACATAAAATGCATAGTTGGCCAAGGTAGATGGCGTGTACTTTTCTCCTGATTCCCGAATGATGGCAGGAAACTGTTCCAACAAAATGATCAGTTCTCTGGCCGAAGCATTGACCTCTCCATGATAATTTTCGGCAGGTTTTAATTCCGATTTTTCCTCGTATTTTCTAAGAATGGAACGGATCCGTGCGGCCGAATACTGAATAAACGGACCGGTGTGCCCCACCAACTCTACCGAAGCAGCCGGATCGAACATCATGCCTTTTACAGGGTCTACTTTCAGCAGGAAATACTTTAACGCACCCATTCCGATCTTACGGAAAATCTCTTCGTGGTCGGCTTCCGGAATTTCGTCGATCACACCCGATGTTCCGGTAATACTGGCAGCGGCTTCTTTCACTTCCTCCATAAGGTCGTCGGCATCGGCCACTTTTCCTTCGCGGGATTTCATTTTACCCGTAGGCAGTTCCACCATCCCATAAGAAAGATGGTAATTGTTGCGGGCCATTTTATACCCCAGTTTTTCCAAAATGAGGAACAGCACTTTAAAGTGATACTCCTGTTCGTTTCCGACGGTATAAATTTGCTGCATGAGCCCTGGGTTCTCTTCAAAACGGAGGATGGCCGTTCCGATGTCCTGGGTCATGTAAACAGCCGTTCCATCGCCCCGCAGCACCAGTTTGTGGTCCAGGCCATCTTCGGTAAGATCTGCCCAAACGGAGCGGTCTTCCTTTTGGTAGAAAACGCCTTTTTCCAACCCTTTGAGCACCTCTTCTTTTCCGCGGAGGTACGTTTCCGATTCGTAGTAAATGGTATCAAAATCTACGCCCATGGCGCGATAGGTCGCATCGAAACCCTCGTATACCCAACGGTTCATCATTTCCCAAAGCCGGCGAACTTCAGGATCGTTGGTTTCCCATTTCCGGAGCATGGCCTGTGCTTCGCCAATGATGTCGGTTTGTGTTTTGGCCAGGTCTTTTAAGGCAGCGGCGGCACTGTTTTTATCTTTGGCGCTTTTTTCATCATTGCGGATCAGAGCTTGCAAAGCTTTGGCTTTGGTGGTTTGTTCCTCGTTGAGGCGGCCATAATTTCCTGCTTCGAATTTTTCAAGAACCAGTTGGGTTTGCCGGGTGTATTCCCGGTTGAACTTCACATAGTAGTTTCCGACCAGTTTATCGCCTTTTAAGCCGGAAGATGCTGGCGTTTCGCCATTGCCCCATCTTTCCCAGGCCAGCATGCTCATGCAAATGTGTACGCCCCGGTCGTTGATGATCTGTACTTTTTTTACTTCGTGGCCATTGGCTTCTAAGATCCGGGCCATGGAATGGCCCAAAAAAATGTTTCGGGCATGTCCTACATGCAAGGGCTTATTGGTGTTGGGCGAAGCATACTCCACCATTCTAACCTCACCACTCGACGGAGCGGAACCGTAGTTGCCTGCCTGGCGCATCCGAGCAAACACTTCCAGCCAGTACCGGTCGGAAATGGTGAGGTTCAAAAAGCCTTTTACCACATTATAACCGGCGATCTCGGCCACATGTTCCTTCAGATATTCGCCTAGTTCTCCGGCAATGATCGGGGGCGCTTTTTGGGCAATACGGGCCAGTTTAAATGCGGTAATGGTGAGGTCGCCCTCAAAATTATCACGGGTTGGTTCCACCGTTAACCGGTCGGCAGGCATTTGTTCGCCATAAAGTGTTTCCACCGCTGCGTAGGCAGCACTATTGATCTTTTCTTCTAAATGCATCGGGAAGTGGTATTGATTCCGGGATCGGGAATTTATCGATTTTCAATTATCCGAATGGCTTCTTCTAAGACTTCAAAAGCGGTTTCGGCCATCTTATTTTTGTGATCAAGGGTTGGATTGATCTCTACCATTTCAAAGCAGGCTACTTTATCGTGTGCCAGGAATTGCCGGATAAGCGCCATTGCCTCGTTTTTGTTGATGCCATTTTCTACCGGTGTACCTGTTCCGCGGCTAATCGTGGGATCGAGGCTGTCTACATCAAAAGAAAGATAGATCAGATCGCAACCGCTCAGTATTTTCAGTGTTTCGAGCGCAACGGCATCCGGGCTTTTTTCTTTTACTTCTTCAACGGTAAAATTGCGGATGTTGTGTTTTTTAATGAGATGATCTTCGCCGGCTTCGGTACTTCGAACTGCAATATAAACCAGGTCTTGTGGTTGTATTTTGGGGGCAAACCCACCGGTATTTTTCAGGTCGTTCCAACATTTTTTGGTGTGAGCATCCGGTTTTTTTACCGCCATTTCTTCATTATCGGCAGCCATGGCCGTGGCAAGCGACATGCCATGCACGTTTCCTGAAGGTGAGGTAAAAGGGGAATGCAGATCGGCATGGGCATCGATCCAGATCACACCCAGGCGCTGATCGGGGTAAGCTTTTTTAAGCCCGGCAATGGTGCCCCCTGCGGTGGAGTGGTCTCCGGCCAGTACCAGAGGAAAGTGTTTGTTGGAAGCCACGTGAGTAACGGTATGGCAAACGCGATGGTACACCTTTACAATTCCATCTATATATTTTGCATCGGGGGTGGAGATCTTTTCCAGTAACATGGCGTTTTCGGTTTCCACACCAATGCCGGGATAGGTTTTAAAAAGAAATGATTTTTTGTTCAATGCCGCCACTTTCAGGGCTTCAATTCCCAAACTGGCTCCACGTGTACCCGCACCCGTTTCCGAATCCACTTCAATTATCTTAATCTCGCTCATATAAAGGAACTGTTCCTTATTTTTTTGTATTCGTAGAACTGTGGCAGGCAAAAGGATATACAGTTCGAAAAAGTTATGAATTACTTCTTAAATTTGCCCGGCTAATGGCTGCGCAAAATTACAAATTTTTTTAACCTTATTCCTTAGCACAGGCAGATAATGAAACATACCTATGGAGAATTGATCGGACAAAGCTTTGATTTTCCCCAACAAGGGTTTGCCATTAAAAACGGTCGTCTGATGTTCCACGATGTAGATATGGTTGAACTGGCCGAACAGTTTGGCACTCCTTTAAAAATGACCTATCTGCCCAAGATCAAAACCAACATTGATAGGGCCAGGAACTGGTTCGGAGAAGCCATAAAAACAACGGGCTATCAGGGCCATTATACGTACTGTTACTGTACAAAAAGCTCCCACTTTCCGTTTATCATAAAAGAAACACTCAGAAACGGGGCTCAACTTGAAACCTCTTCTGCCTTTGATATTCAGATCATCCGTAAATTGTATGCACAGGGCTTTCTGAATAAAGATCTGATGATCGTGTGCAACGGTTTTAAACGCGATACTTATGTAAAGTGGATCTCCGACCTGATCAACGAAGGGTTTACCAACGTAATTCCGGTGCTCGACAATACCCTCGAACTGGAAGGGTTCAAACCGCTCGTAAAGCGGAAAACAAAACTGGGTTTACGCATTGCCACACAAGAAGAACCCCAGTTTTCCTTTTACACCAGTCGCTTGGGTATAGCGTATAAAAAGATCGTTCCGTATTACAAAGAACACCTCAAAGGCGACGATCGTTTTGAGGTAAAAATGCTCCATTATTTCATCAATACCGGCATTCGGGATACGGCTTATTACTGGAACGAGTTGCGCAAATGCCTTGCGGTTTATTGTGCGCTTAAAAAAGAATGTCCGGAACTGGATACGCTGAATATCGGAGGGGGGTTACCCATTAAAAATACCTTAAACTTCAAATACGATTATCAAGGCATCATCACTGAAATTTTAAGTCTGATCCGGAAAATTTGCAGAGAAAAAAGGGTGCCTGAGCCCCATATTGTTACCGAGTTTGGTTCCTTTACGGTAGGCGAGTCGGGAGCAACGCTTTTTTCCATTCTCGGCGAAAAGGAACAAAACGACAACGAATGTTGGTACATGATCAACAGCTCGCTGATCAACACCTTGCCCGATACCTGGGCTTTGAAGCGGCGTTTTATTTTGTTACCGCTGAATTGTTGGGATCATTCGTATAAACGGGTTAACATCGGAGGGCTTACTTGCGACAGTTTGGATTTTTACAGCTGGGAAGAGCATGAAAAGTACATCTACCTGCCCACCCTGAACCGCCAGAAAAACTTATACATTGGCTACTTTCATACCGGAGCCTACCAGGAATCGATCGGTGGATTTGGCGGAGTGCAGCATTGCCTCATTCCTGCTCTCAAACACGTGTTAATCCATAAAAATGAGGATGGGGAATTGGTGAAGGAAGTTATTTTTAAGGAACAAAATGCTTCGGATATGTTGCACACACTCGGTTATTAAGATGGATCGGGAATAGCGGGTTGCAGGTAAAAAGCGCAGTTTGCTTTTTCGGGGTTAAGCGGGTATTTTTCTTCGGCAGCTTTTATATTTTTGTTGGTGAGTTAAATAAAAATCATGAAGCAGATAATTCTTCTTATTGGTCTGATCGTTTTAAATAAATGTTCTTTTGGACAAAACATCTATTCCAGTGCTCCCGATAGTGTGTATAATTTTGACCATTATATGTCATGGTGGGGCTCTGGCGGGCCCAATGGAGAAGAAAATTTTGTTTCTGCTTTAGATTCAATTGATAACCTTAGCATTTTTACGGAAGTCTGCTCCGGTGCCGGGAGCGATACACTGTTTTTCGGACATTTTGAATTTCAGCCCGTTCACATAGAAAATAGTGCTGTTTATCTTGAGATCACCAAAAGAAAATCAGGTTCGGAGATTAGGGATGCTTACCTGGCGGTTACCTATAACGGGCACATTATATCGGATAATCTGGCTGATACCCTAAGTTTCTGGACAGAAAATGATTCAACCAGCACCTATTTTCTGGATAGTACTTCTCTTCAGATCACCTTAGATAATGCCATTCTGAATGACAGTACGTTTGGATTTATTTTTAGTACAAGTTCTGCTGATCCGTTTTGCATGAATGCATTTATCAATGCAATAAGACTGAACATAGAAGAAAACATTACCACTTCCAACCAATCTACGGTTTTGGAAGGCATCGAAACAACGGGGATTGCTATATTTCCAAATCCGACGACCCATCAGATCCATATTAAAAGCAAATATGCCAACTTAACCGGCACCGTTACGAACCTTAAAGGGGAAACTGTACAACAGGGTATGGTCAGCGATAAAATTGATGTATCGGATGTACCCGCAGGCATTTACTTTTTGGAAGTTTTTAATGCGCACGAAAGGATCGTGAAAAAAATCGTGAAAAAATAAACATTCCCCCACAAGGGCTGCAAAATATAGGTTTGTTTACCTCCTCAAAACTTTGTGCCTTGGGTTCCGGTTGGCTTTAAGTTTTGTGATGTGATTAGTTTTCAAGGAATTAATTTTTTATCATGTACTAAAATAAATCGGAACGATGGAATTAAAAGAATTTATAAAACAAACGATCATTCAAATTACGGATGGTATCCGAGAAGGACAGCAATATATTGATGAAAACAATTTTGGTGACGGGGTGAATGATAAGAAATATAAAGAGGTAAATTTTGATGTTGCTGTGAGTTCAAACGAAGAAGAAACCACCGGAGTTGGGGGAAAATTATCGGTTGCAAGCGTTTTTAGTTTGGGGGGCAAAGACGAAGCTACAAGTACGGCTACCAATACCAGCAGAATTCAGTTTAAAATTTATCTCCATGTGAAAGCAGGTCAATAATGCTTTTATTACCGCTGTAATAAGTGTGAGAAGGAAGAGTAAGGTGCTGATCTGAAACTCGTTTCATTTTTGACAAAAGTGATTTGTGAGTTTCCCCGACCGGCCTAAGCAGTTGTGCGGGGTACCCACTGTGCTATGCAGTGATTGAAACGACCCCGGCCCCACCTTAACTCCTTTAGCTGCACGGCACTCAACCGGACACCGAACTATTTCATACCCACCACAATCCATCGCCGCTTGGGTCGTGAAGCCACGGAATAGCACTAGTGGGTCGCCTCAACAGGTTTCGCCTTGATTTTTGGTTCTTTTCATCAAAGAAAAGCACAAGAAAGCCCTCACTATTGCGACCGGTTAAAAAAAACTACCCAATGCATCACTCTAAAATGGCACCATTGCGGCCGGTTGGAGTGGCACGATTTTCCGGATTTTCTGGCACTATTGCCTCCGGAATATGCACAGAAAAAGATCGGTGATAGAAACGGTCAATGATGAATTAGAAAACAGGTGCCGGATGGAGCATTCAAGGCATAGATATTTTCCAGGCTTCATTGTAAACACAATGGCTGCTTTTATTGCATACTCCTTTTTCCCAAGGAAGCCAGCGATCAAATATCAGCCGGTGAAGTCTAATCAAATCGTACTTTTTAGAATCGAACTCAGCTTGTTAAGCTTATTGATTTTCAATGAATTAATTTTTCATCATATACTAAAACCCCTTTGTTTAAGATCGGGAGCAACTGCTTCTGACCCCTCTTTTTCTCCGGTAGGGCTGCCGGCGTACCATCCGATGTTCTGGCAATGCATTTTTATTTTCGTTTATACAACACGCTGTGTTTGGCAAACGTAGTATCCACTTCGTAATGGTCTTTGATGCGGTTCAGAAAACTGCTGCTCGCCTTTTTATCATTGTATAAAATAAAAGCCGGTTTCTGACGCAAAATATTTTGGTGTTCCCGATTGGCATCTACACCTGACGTGTGCACATGTTTGGAATTGTAAAGCAAACTGGGATGGTAGTATCGGGTAGGAGGAAGGCAGTCTATCAGATAATAAACAATGTGATAATCATTGAAAATAAACAAAGGCAACCCGCCTTCGGTTGTATGCTTTTCAACATAGGCTGCAACCGAGCGGGGAACATCTTCTTTACCAAACAAAAACCGAACCTTTAAAACCGCTACTACCGGTACCAGTGCCAGTACTACAGCTGTGATGATACCGGTAACTTTATTCCTCAAAGCCTTTTTTTTCAGCACCCGGGAAGAAAACAACAGGCCTGCCAACAGTACAAACGGCGGAAAAGCCTGATAGAGGTAATGGATATGGTTTTTTCCTACCAGGGCAGTTCCAAGTAAAACACCGCCTAACCAGCATAACAAAAGGTGCGGAGCCCCAAACCTGCGCCAATGCCCTTCTTTTTTCCAACCGGTTAACATCACCCCCACGAAACATGTCGTAGCGATTCCTCCCAAATAGAAAAAATTCATCCAGTATCCCACCATTTTTCCTACACGAAGTTCGCCGGAATATCGGGCACTCCCCCCAAAGGTCATTTCAGAAAACACCCCCCACTGCGGAGATTGATAATAATAAAGAACCACCAGGCCAAAGGGCAAAACAAAGCCTATGGTAAGCCATGCCAGGCGCATCGTTTTTTTTAACGATGGCTTTAAACTCCAGGCTATTTTTCCATTATCCTGAAGAAAAAAAGCCAACGAACAAATTGCAATAAAATCGGCCAGCACGAAATATTTGACCACAAACCCGGCTCCCAGCGCCAAACCGGCAGCAAAAACGGAAAAGATCTGATCGGGTTTGCGGAGGAACAACCAAACACCAAGGCAGGAAAAAAAGATGAAAAAGTGTTCCGTATTCACTTCCAGACCCGTACCTCTGGTAAGGCTAAAGCCAATGGTATTAAAAGAAATCGCTCCTATAAATAAAACTCCGGCCATCAACCCTCCGATGGGCTCTTTGGGCCATAATTGCTTAAAGATCCGGTTGATAAAAAAAGCAGTTCCTACTACCAGCAAACAACCCAGTATGCGAGCTGCCACAATGGCATCATCAAATAAAGCTTGTAGCCCGGCAAACAACCAAAAAATACCGGGCGGTTTAAAGTCCCAGAAATCGACGTACAACGTTTGGTTTTGAAGCAAAGCTTTGGCACCGAGCAAATAGGTGCTTTCGTCCCAGTCGATCACACTGCGGTGGAAAGAGAAAAAGCGCATGGCTACTCCCAACAGCAGATAAAAAAACAAGATCGTTCGGTTGCGGTGCGCCAAATCATACAACCTGTTAAGCATCCGGTTGAACATGCGGTTAAAATTTACCTTTAGCAGGAACGCCTCGCCAATATCGAAGTTGTTCCCTTTCATCTCTTTTGTTCAAAAGTAACAAGGAGATACAGGTTGGGTTGCAGATGGCTGCCACTCCATAAGAAATGCGTAACCGGCAACCGGAACTCCGTTTCAAACGGATCGGTAATTGCCATGGTTCTCACACGGACTTTTCGTGTGGTGCATCTTTTATGCCTGATAACTCGGTTTTCCTGTCGCTTTTTATTTGCCCGGAACAAGTTTTTGTTGTGATGCAAACGGCCTCGTGCGGAAACCTTTACCCTGTTTGGTCTGAGGAACAAAGAAAAGACCGGCCTGGCCATCCAACCCAAACCTTTTTGGTAAAACGGCGTAAGGCATACCAGCCTGTTTTAGTCTTGTTGCGGGCACCGGCAATGCATGAGACATAAAAAAACAGAAGCCACACATCACCGGTATTTGATGCCTGAATAAATCAATATATTACTGTAATCTCGCCGGTAAAACTTTTGGTTTCATTTCCGAAAGTCCGTACAGAAAGCGTGTAATAATAAATGCCCTCTGAAACCGGATTTCCCCGGATCATTGCATCCCATTCGATCGGGCCGCTGGTTTTTGAGAAAACCAGTTTGCCCCAACGGTTATAGATCTGAAGATCCATAAGTTCGGCACCGGGCATCGCAACCTGAAAGATATCGTTTAAACCGTTCCCATCCGGAGAGATCACATTGGGAATAAAAATGTCACCCGGCAGCACCGTTATTTGAGCGGAAATGCTGTCGGTACAACCGTTTGCATCCGTTGCAATAAGCCATACCGTGTAGTTGCCTTCCGGAGGGTAAACATGGGAAGGGTGTTCCGTATTGTCGGAAGTTTGATCGCCAAAATCCCAAATCCAACTCAGGCCGCTTCCGGCAGATTGGTTGGTGAACTGAACCGGATCGTTGCTGTTCACCGTTCCGGACGGCGGATCCATTGTAAAGGCTACAGTCGGTCCGTTCACTTCATTTACGTAAGTGGAATCGCTTTGTGAGCAACCTGCAGCAGTAGTAAAGGAAATGTAATGCCAACCGCCGGGAACATTGGTAAAGAGAGTATTGGAGGTAGCAGCATTTCCATTCAGGCTATAGCTGATGATATTTGCTCCTGACGGATCGATCAGAATGGTGCCATTTGACCGGTCGCAAATTTCATCGGTAGTCGTGAAATTAATGGTCTGAAGATTAGGGTCGGAAAGCAAAAAACTCCAACTTTTGACGCATCCATTGGCGTCACTTACCTCCACCGTATAATTACCGGCTGCTAAATTGTTGAATACTCCGTTCGTTTGGGCGGGCCCGTTATTCAATGTAAGGCTGTAGGGCGCTACACCACCTGTTGGGGTTACATCAATTACGCCATCGGAATGGCCGGGGCATGTGGGATGAACCAGGTTAACCACGTTGAGGAAAACAGAATCGGGTTCGGTAAGAGCCACAGTGGCAACAACGCTGCAATTATTGTCTTGTACTTCTATGGAATAATTGCCCGGAGCCAGGGGAGAAAAAACAGAATCAGACTGAAAGGTTGTTCCTCCGTCGCTACTGTATAGAAAACTACCGTTTCCTCCGCTGGCAAATATTTCAATAGAGCCATTGTGGTCGCCAAAACAAAGTGCCTCATCTATAAGTACGGAGTCAATAACAATATCAGGCGACAGCGCGTTAAGCGAAACATTGGTGCCAACGGTACAACCACTCGGGGTAGTAACCAAAACGTTGTAGTTGCCTTGCAACAGATTGGTAAAGATACTGTCGGTTTGGTGGGTATTACCGCCGTCAATGCTATACGAATAAGGTCTGTTTCCTCCACTGGAGTAAACGGAGATCGTTCCATTGGCATCCGGTGTACACATCGGGTCTGTTAAAACGACGGAGTCCAATACCAAAGGGGCGTATTCAACCAGTGTAACCTGAGCAGAATCGGAACACCCGTTTGCATCGGTAGTGTAGATGTAATAGAGGCCGGGGCCTAAATTATTAAAGGTGTTACCGGGTTGATAGCTCTGGGCCGAATCGATGCTAAAAGTAGGATTATTTGCTCCGTTCAACTGAATGGTGATGCTTCCGTCGTTGATACCGTTGCAGGTTGGGTCGGAAGTGTGGATGGTATCGATCGCAAAACCATCCGAAACAGAAATGTCCGAAAAATAGCACGTGTCGCCACCTAAGCGGTATTGCACCGTATAATTTCCGGTGGGATACCCATTTTGGCTGATGTTGATCAGGGAGTCTGTTTCACTTGTTAAGGCAATGCCTTCGTGGTACCACTGATAGGTACCCCCCTCTCCATTTGGGGTGCAGTGCAACGAGAGGTCATCGGAACAAAGGTGTCCCGCCTCGCTCATCTGCAGCGGAGGGTGGTTGGATGCTAACTTTAGATCATCGTACATAAAGTAAGGCAAACAAGTGTTTGTATTATTGGGGTAACTGGGGGGCACATTGCAACCGACACCAAAAATAAGGGAATTAATGTCGGTGCCGGGAGTAAAAGAAATGGTCATTTCAGACCATTGGCCGGATGGTAAATAACTTGCCGAACCCAATTCGACCCAACCGGGAGATGCCGACGGGCATACTGCGGAAGTATTCAGCGGAAAGAAGAAACAGTCGGCATGCCCAAAAATGGAAATATCGATGGGATCGGTTGGTAAGGGGCTGTTGCAACCGATGAGATCGCTTATCACCATTGCGGCTGCAACGGAAAGTGTAAGTTCGTATGAATCACCGGCAATCATAGGATCGGGCAAGCAAGCCCCTGTATATTCCAGATACCCATTGCTGATAAATCCGCCAATAAAGTTTGCACCATCGGGAAGAGGAGTTGGGATAAAAGAGGGGAAATAATCACAGGTATCGAAAAAGTCAGAAGTACCGAAGTTGGCTCTTTTCCATACATTGACGCATGTAAAGTCTGGATTCCAGGGATCCATGATATTGGGGCAACAAGTTTGGTCTTCAAATGACGGGTTGGGCAGCAAGGGAGAGATAGATGCAAGGGAAAGGCAGGGACAATCGATGGTGTCGTTTAAATCGATAAGGGCATCGCCATCATTGTCGATACCATCATTGCATATTTCCTGGGCAGCAAGGTGAAATGAAAACACCATTAGCAAGGCGGTCAGGAAAGGCTTGAGGAGAAAAAATTTCATCATTGAGTTTAAGTTTGATGCATCGTTTGGTGTAACCTTTAAGGAAAACGAAAGACCATGTTGGCCACATAAACGAAAACCAAAAGCAAAGAGTTGCTTGCTCATGTATTATTGTGAAAAATAATGTGTAAAAGGCACAAATATAATACAATTGGAACATCACAGCTTCATTTCTGAGCCGCAATTAATATGACCTTTGGTTCCGGTACCGGAAAAGTACCGGGGGGTGTAGTTCTGTCTATCTGTCTACTTGTTCAGTTCCCGCATAAGCGACCTGCAGATCGGTTCGGTGTATGCCTGCCCGTATTGTCAGGCCATTCGCCCCTCAATACAGCAACATTCCAAAATGAGGGGACCACCCACATAAAAAGCATCCGCCGACCGATGCGGGTGCATGCCAACCCGGAACAAAAACCGAAAAAACCTGTTCGAAAATAAGGCTGGAAAATCAAATGCCATGTTACCCTTTATCCTGAGGGATAAAAATCAACTGATAATTAGACCCGTAATACGCATTCAGCTTTGCAGGAGAAGCGTTTAAAGCATAGGAAATGGTGCGGCCATCTGTGGTATTTACCAATACCGAAAAGCCTGTTAGACCGCCTGTTGCTTTAATTTTCCGTAGTATATTTTCCAACGTAATTTCTTCGCTAAAGAAAGGAACATGTTGTTGCGGATGTAAATTTTCGCAGTTGCAACCAAAAAGGGCTTTGGCTGCTTTGTTTACACCTGTAACCCTTGCCTTGGCATTGAGCAGAATAACAGGATAGGGCACCAAGCGATAAAGCTGTTCATATTTTTCGGCGAACTCGTTGTTCCGAATGCGCAAGGCATAGGTCTCCTTTGCCTCTGCTATGGTCCGGCGCAATTCTTCTTCATTCCAGGGTTTGGTCACATAATTGTAAATTTTTCCTTTGTTAATGGAATCGATTACTGCGGAAACATCGGAAAAACCCGTGAGGAGAATACAGATGGAATTGGGGGAGGTATCGCAGATGGTTTCAAGGAATTGTACACCCGTCATTTCCGATATCTGTTGGTCGGCAATCACAATCTGGACCTCTTGCTTATCGAGCACTTGCATGCCTTTAACTACAGATTCGGCTGTAAAAACATGGTATTCGTTACGAAAATTAGCCTTAAAGGCCAGCAGATTCACACGCTCGTTGTCGACATATAATATGCTGATCTTTTCGTTTAACATATTGGTTTCCCGATGGCGTTAGCAATATAAATAAATTCTTCATTCTCATCATGGCAAAACCCCATCAATCTGCGGCTGGTTTTTCGGCAGGTTCCATGCAAAGAAAGCAGCTGTGCCTTTGGCCGGATTGGTTTTGATTTCTCCCTGATGCGATTTTGTTTTAACCGCAAACCTATTTCCGGAATAAGCAACATGTTTCTATTGTAAATGAGTTGGTCAGGAGGTTTTATTCCATCGCCGGACCTTTATCGCAGCAAGCCGGAGAAGCACCCCGTGTGTTGTGGTTGTAGCTTTTGGATGCTATGCCAGTGTTTTTTAGGTCGGAGCATGCCTTGGAGTTTTGAGCCGGTCTGGTTTGTGGTCATAACCAGGTTATGCAACGCCCTCCAGCCGGAAATATAACCCCGGATGTCTGGTAATAAAACCGGTAATAAAAAGAGATTGGGCAACAGAGGGTTTATTTTGCGTGGCTCCGGTCAGTTTCCGATTCAATATCCTATTTTTAAGGCCTGTTTATTGAGATGATGGATCGGGCATTCCGAATGCATATCCCACTCATAAAGTAAGCACCATGCTATCTTTTACAACCGTTTTAACCAAAATCACAGCCATTGTGCTCTTTGTTGCCGCTCCTGTAGTTCAGGCACAAACTTCCGAAACAGATTCCTTGCTGAAAATGCTTCGAGCCCTGCCGGGAGTTCAAAACGTGAAAACACATTTCAACCCGGAATGGAAAATCACTTGTGCGGTTTTTATCCGGCAATACCTCGATCATCAGGATACTGCTCAAGGGTACTTTACACAGCGTTTTTTTTTGGGACACAGGGGGTTTGACCGTCCGGTTGTATTTGAAACAGAAGGGTATGCACTGAGCAGCAGCAGCGAATTGGAATTGAGTAAAATGATGGGGGCAAATCAGGTACAGGCCGAGTTCCGTTACTTCGGAAAATCGGTGCCTGATTCATTGGACTGGCAATACCTCAGAAATAGATCCGCAGCAGATGATCTGCACCGCATCCGTACCGTACTTGCAACGATCTATCCCGGAAAATGGCTCTCCACAGGTACCAGTAAAGGCGGAGAAACCACCCTCATTTATCGCCGTTTTTATCCGGATGATGTAACCGCCAGTGTACCCTATGTTGCCCCTATGATACTCGGACAGGAAGACCCCAGAACAGATGCCTGGCAAAAAAATGCAGGTTCCGAATGGTGTCGTGCAAAAATTATTGCCTTTCAACGGGAAGTGCTTAAAAGGAAAGCGGAAATACTCCCTTTGTTGACCGTTTATGCGGAAAAAAGACAAAAAAAATTCCCCAAAGGCACCTTAAGAGTACTGGAATATATGGTACTGGAATATCCTTTCTCCTTCTGGCAATGGAGCAATGTACCCTGCGACAAGATCCCGGAAACCGGAGCCGGAAAAGAAGATCTATTTGCCCATCTTAAACAGGTAGTCCCCCCCGATTATTATACGGCCCAAACCATCCGGTATTATGAACCTTCTTTCTACCTTCACCTTACCGAGCTGGGGTATTACGGTTTTCCAAAATCTCATCTGGAAGATTTGTTGGTGGAAGTCATCCATCCTACCCATAAAGAGTTTGCTCCACAAGGTGTAAAGTTGGAACTGGATACGGCTTTTGTTCCTGATATACTGGCTTGGTTGGAAAAATCAGGC
>CALLUQ010000035.1 GCA_938010565.1 uncultured Flavobacteriales bacterium | reverse complement strand
GGTGGTGCGGCCATCGGGGGTTTCTACAGCACTGACCTGCCCTGCGGAGTTGCGCCGGTAGGTGCGAGTCAATCCATCGAAACCGCTTTCTTTTACAATGTTGCCGCAGGCGTCTCGTTCAAAACGGTACAGGCTTTTGTGTTCGTTGGTGATGGATTGTAAACGATCGGCGGGGGAATAGGCAAATTGAATTTGGGTGTTTTTTTCGGTTCTACGGAGCAATTTTCCGGTTCTGCTGTACGCAAATTCTACGCGGTGGTGGTCGTCTTTTGCTTGGATCACATTGCCTTCGCCGTCGTAATCGAGGTATACCATGTTGTTGTCCAACGTCTTGATCCGGGTGGGCCTGCCCAGGGCATCGTACTGGTACAGCACGGCAGTTTCCTGGCTGCTTACGGCGTTGAGCAACTGGCCCTGATCGTTGTAATCCCACCGGGTGGTTTCTCCGTTGGGCAGAGTTACTTTTTCCAACACGTTTTCGGCATTGTAGGAAAAAGTGGTTTCCAGGCCGTTGGCGTCGGTTACTTTGGTGAGCAGATCATTGGCATATTCAAAACGGGTAATGTCCTTATCGGGGCCGATGCGCACGGTTAAAAAACCGGCTTCGTCGTATTTCCAGATCCATACCGCATTTTTGGCGTTTTTGGCCAGCACCGGCCGGTTGTTTTCGTAAATAAAACCAATAGAACCGCCGTTGGGCCGGCGAATAGCGGTTTGATTGCCATAATCATCGTAGCCGTAGTAGGTATGTCCGCCGGCTTTGTCGGTATAGCGCATCACCCATCCGTCTATGTTATATTCCCAGTATTCACTGTTGCCCAGCGGGTCGGTTACCTGGGTGATTTCGTTGTTTTTATAATGGTGGGTGGTGGTGGTGCCCTCAGCATCGGTAGCGAGGGTTTTTCCTTTTTGGTAGGAAAAAGATTCGGAGTAGTGCTTTCTTTTGTTGTACCACCGGGCAATGCACCGGGGTTCTTCTTTTTTATTTTCGTGTTCCCAGTGTTGAGTATTTCCGTTGCGGTCGGTTTTGCGGGTGAGCAAACCATGGGCATACAAGTAGGTGGCTTCCTGATCCATCGCATCATAAACCACAGATAAGTGGCCTTCTTCATCGTAGGCGTAACGCACCAGAGTCTTGTCGGTTTGGGCGTCGTGGGTTTGTTTTACGGCGATAATGCGTTGTTGATCGTCTCTTTCGATGCGCAGGGTGCGGTTTCCGGAATCGATAATACGGTACAATCTCCCGGAAGGGGTATAAAAAAATTGAATGCGAAAGCGGTGCCGGGTTATTTTAGTTAAACGGTAACAGTTTTTTGTATTGCATACGCTGGCATAGTGGTAAAAAAGCCGATTTTCATAATCTTCGATCAGCACTTTCCCAGGGTCGTGGCGGTAGCGTATTTTTTCGGAAACGATTACGGCTTCGTCGTCGGGTTCGAGGTAGGGGATCTCCAATTCATTTCCGTTGTCGTTGGTCCAAAAGAAACTGTCGGCTTCGAGATCGATGGTGACGGCCTGGTCGTGGTTCAGGTGCCACATTTTCCCCATCAGGGTATCGCGTTTGATGTGCGAAAAGTAATTGCGTGTCCAGCGGAACGGGATGGGACCGTTAAGGGTAAAGTCCTCTTCGTGGGTCGTGAGTTCGCCGGTAATGAGGTTAACCATGGGTGGCGGATTAAGTTAACAGAAAATGATTTTTTCTTAAAAATAGAAATTTTATTTTTAAACAGAACATCAGGTCAAACAACCTGATGCATTTTTTGAATCGGACCACACCGTACAATATCCCCGATAACCGTACGGTTTTTTTTGAGAGCAAAAATCCTCACATACACAACTAACATCTAGTAATTTAAAGAAATTTCAACCGAAACAAATGCGGATCGTCCGCAAAAAAACACGGGATTTAGCTCTTGTGAACCGGGATTTTTCATAAACTTCTGCAAAAGCCCCGCAATCGGGCGACTGCGGGTACTTTTCCGAACGGAAAACACCACATGCCCCAGAAGGCGGCATTTCACCATTCTTTCGCTAACCAACCTAACTATAAATCATCCTTTATTTTGTTCGTGTCATTCCTTTTCGCTTTCATGGTTTTAGTCTGCTTCGAAAGAAACAGCTTCTGCCATCATGGCATCCTGATGCATGGGCGGAGCCTGCTTACCCGTTATCCTGCCTTTATCTGAAGAAAACCAATCGCGAGCTAAACAAGATCAATAAAAGAAAAAGTGATCTCTAATATAAAAAGGGAAACACTAAAAAAATGATGCCTAATGATGCTTTTTGCACGTTTGGCTTGATTTCTCTTATAGAAATCAATAAAAGGGGCTCAAGCTCCCCTATACGTAGAATCTCCCTTGGATTTCTTTGTTTTTAAAACATTCGGATCAGAATAGTTCGGTTTTCTGCGTACTTTTGGCGAAACAAAATTTATCCGGCTGATGCATTACCACAACCATGTTCTCCAAACCATCGGAAATACACCGCTCATCCGACTCAACCGCGTACTTCCGGGGGTGAAAGCCACCGTATTGGCAAAGGTTGAAACCGGCAACCCCGGCAACTCCGTGAAAGACCGTATGGCGCTTCAAATGATCGAAGATGCCGAAGCTTCAGGCTTGTTAAAACCGGGCGGAACCATTATAGAAGGCACCTCCGGCAATACGGGCATGGGGCTCGCACTGGGCTGTATTGTAAAAGGTTACAAGCTCGTTTGTACGCTCAGCGATAAGCAAAGCAAAGAGAAAATGGATATGCTTCGGGCAATGGGAGCCGAAGTGGTGGTTTGCCCCACCAACGTAGAGCCGGAAGATCCGCGTTCGTACTACTCGGTGGCAAAGCGCCTGGCCGAAGAAACGCCCAATGCCATTTACATCGATCAGTACAACAACCTTTCGAACCGGAAAGCACATTACCTGCAAACGGGGCCCGAAATATGGAAACAAACGGAAGGAAAGATCACCCATTTTGTAGTAGGCGTAGGAACCGGCGGAACCATTTCCGGTGTGGGCAAATACCTGAAAGAGCAAAAAAGCGATGTGAAGATATGGGGAGTGGATACGTACGGTTCCGTATTTAAAAAATACCACGAAACCGGCGAGTTCGATCCCAAAGAGATCTATCCGTACATCACCGAAGGCATTGGCGAAGATATTCTTCCTAGAAACGTCGATTTCGACATCATCGATCATTTTGAAAAGGTAAGCGATAAAGACGGAGCGGTAATGTGCCGTCGGCTGGCCCGCGAAGAAGGCATTTTTGTAGGGTATTCAGCAGGGTCGGCAGTGGCCGGAATTGCGCAAATGGCCGAAGCACTTACCGCAAACGATGTCGTAGTGGTGTTGTTTCACGATCACGGCAGCCGTTATGTGGGAAAAATTTTTAACGATGAGTGGATGCGCGAACAGGGGTTCCTCGAAGAAGAAAAGGTAACGGCCACCAACCGCTCATTGAGGTAAATGTAACCGACCGGGTAGAAATAGCAGTGGGTAGAATGACGCACCATAACATTTCGCAGGTACCGGCAAAACAAAACGGTTCTTTTGTAGAATCGTTGAACGACCATGTGCTCTTTGCCCGGTTGATCGCCGATCCGGGGTTAAAAACCGCTCCTGTCGAAAGCATAATGCAGCCTCCTTTTCCGCTGGTGGAAGGCACCGATACAGTGAAAGAAGTGGCCCGGAAAACAGGCAAGGAAACCTCTGCGGTGTTGGTTCGGCTGGACGACGACGAGGTACACATTGTAACCCGACACGACCTGATCGGCGCCATTTCCTGATCATTTGTGCGTAAGGTGGTTTTCCGGTGCCTGCACAGGGGCATAACACAATAGAGCTTCATGTTTTTTCCTGCTATATAACTTCATGAAAAGAACACCCGTTCCATTCCGTGGCTTTACGACCCGAGCGGTGATCGGCCGGGGTGGGGATTAAATAGTGCAGTGACCGTTTAAGCGCGGTGCAGGTAGCCGAAGAAAGGTGGAGCGGGGGTTGTTTCGCGCACTCCACAGAACAGTGGATACCCCGCACAACCGCTTAAGCCAATCGATAAGGGAAGGTGTAGATATGAAACAGAGGAGGGATCCGCACAACCGCTCAGACCAAAAGATAAGAGAGAGTAAGTTGTTCCTAAACCGAACAACGTTTTACGGGGAAAGCGGGGAGCGGTGGCAAAAACAAAGATTTGCCAAAAATGACACCAAATCTTGATAAGATATGATGCCCATGCCGTTTACCGATCAGATGGGAAGGGGGGTGTACCTGAAGCAATGGCCGCCACAGCGAATTGTATCGTTGGTGCCTTCGCAAACGGAGCTGCTGTACGATCTTGGGTTGGGCGATCGGGTAGTTGGGATCACCAAATTTTGTGTACACCCTGAAAAGTGGTACCGGAGCAAAATGCGCATCGGAGGAACCAAAACCCCGGATTTTAAACGGATCCGAAAGCTGGAGCCCGATCTTATCATTGGCAACAAAGAAGAAAACACAAAAGCCGGCATTGAACAGTTGGAAAAAGATTATCCGGTTTGGCTCAGCAACGTTACCGACCTGAACAGTGCATTGAACATGATGAAAAAGGTTGGCGAACTGACCCATACTTTGCCTCGGGCCGAAGCCCTGGCACGGAAAATTGCGGCTGCTTTTCATGCGTTCCGGCTACCGGAGCATTATGCTCAAAAACGAGTCGCTTATTTCATTTGGAAAGACCCGTGGATGACAGCAGGTCCGGAAACGTTCATTCATGCCCTTCTGGAGCATTGCGGTTTTGTTAATGCCATTCAAAATGCCCGTTATCCGGAAGTTCGTTTGCCCGCACTTGCCCGGGCAAAACCCGATCTTATCTTGCTTTCGTCGGAGCCTTACCCTTTTCGGGAAATGCATATTCCTCCGATCCGGGCGGTGTGTCCCAAAGCCCAAATTCGTATGGTAGATGGCGAATATTTCTCCTGGTTCGGATCGCGGTTGGCCGGAACACCGGATTATATGCGGTCGGTTTTTTCTTCCTGATCCGTTAAAAAATGGTTTTTCTCTTGTTTCCTTTTCGCTTTTTATCCTGAAATGCATTATTTTATTGTAGTGATCGCTTTTCTTCGGACAGATAAAGGACAAACTTTTCTAAATTTATCGGGCATAAAAAACCTCATATCCAACTAAAAACCCAACATATCGTTTTGTGGCTTGGCATACTCCTGGCTCCCGCCGGGGTTTGTGCGCAATCGGTAGGTGTGGTATTGAGCGGTGGCGGTGCAGCCGGACTTAGCCACATTGGGGTGCTGAAAGCCCTGGAGGAGAAAAAAATTCCCATCGATTTTATTTGCGGTACTTCCGTAGGCGCGGTTATTTCCGGTTTATATGCCTCCGGTTATTCGCCGGCGCAAATGGAAACGTTGGTCTTGTCCGATCAATTTAAAACATGGGCCAAAGGGGAAATAGAAGACGATTGTGTGTATTTCTTCAAACAAAAGGAAGCCGATGCCTCCCTCATTTCCATTAAATTCAACCTGGATTCGTTCATGCATACTTCCATCCCCACCAATGTGATCTCGCCTACGGGGCTGGATTTTCAGTTGATGGAGCTGTTTTCTGGTGCTGCGGCGGCAGCCGGTTACGATTTCGACAGCTTGTTCGTTCCTTACAGGTGTGTGGCTTCCGATATTGCAGAAAAGAAAGAAGTGGTTTTCAGGAAAGGCAGTTTGTCCGAGGCCATCCGGGCTTCCATGTCTTATCCGTTTTATCTCCGGCCCATTGAGGTGGATGGCAAACTGCTCTTCGACGGTGGCCTTTACAACAACTTTCCTACCGATGTGATGTACCGCGATTTTTTGCCTGATATCATCATCGGAAGCAATGTTTCGAACGAGTTGGAAAAACCCACGGCCGATAACCTTATTTCGCAGATCATGAACATGTTGTTGCTGAAACGGGAGTTTTCCATGATGTGCGACAACGGCATTTTGATCGAACCCAAACCAGATGTGGCCACATTTGATTTCAGCCATATTCCCAAAACCATCCGATCGGGGTACGATGCTGCCATGGCCATGATGGATACCCTAAAAACCCACATTGTACGGAGGGAAAACCCGGTGTTGTTGCATCGGAAGCGATTGGCTTTTCTGAAGCAAATACCGCCTTTCTTAATTGATGAGGTAAAAATGTCAGGCTTGAGCAAAGCGCAACAAAGCTACATCCGCCAGGTACTGAACAAAAGAAAAGGGCAAAGTACATTGGAAGAATTAAGGCCCAAATACTTCCGGGTGTTGGCAGACGATAAGATCCGGTTTATTTATCCGCGTGCTTTTTACAACGATTCTTCCGGTTATTACGATCTGGATCTAAAAATTAAACAATCCCGCGATCTGGAAACGGGCTTTGGAGGGAATTTCTCTTCCCGCCCGATCAATACCGGGTTCGTCAGCTTGCGCTATCGGTTTTTAAGCCGGATAGCCTTATCGGTAGAGGCCAACTCTTATTTCGGACGTTTTTACGGTTCCACACAAATGAAAGTAAGGCTGGATTTTCCCACCAGGTTGCCGTTTTTCATTGAGCCTGTATTCGCCCTCAATCGTTGGGATTATTTTCGGAGTTTGGCTACTTTTTTTGAAGATGTAAAGCCGTCTTTTCTTATCAAACACGATCGGTATGCGGGGCTGCGCCTGGGTACTCCGGTTTTCAATCATGGCCGCATCAAAGTAGAACATAAGTTTATCAACTTAAAAAACGAATACTATCAAACCGACCAATTCCTGAGCAGCGATACGGCAGACCTAACCGATTTTGACGGACAAACAGCCGGTATCATTTACGAAAGAAGTACATTGAACCGAAAACAATATGCGAGCAAAGGCACCCACCTCACCTTTTCATGGCGTTATGTATTTGGGGCCGAACGTACCGTGTTTGGAAGTACCAAGCCCGAAACACAGCCGTTACAGGAGATCATGATCCGCCACAACTGGGTTAGAGCCCGGTTGCATTATGAGAACTATTTTATGAAACGCGGCAGGTTTGGCTTTGGGCTGGCAACAGAAGGAGTATACACCAACATACCCTTTTTTAGCAACTATACGGCCACAATCTTATCTGCTCCGGCTTACCAGCCCG
>CALLUQ010000034.1 GCA_938010565.1 uncultured Flavobacteriales bacterium | reverse complement strand
AGTATAAAGTATGAGATTAACGAATCTGACTTTACCATAAACTACCAATATGAGTTGGCTCAAAAAATGGAAGGAGAAGCCAAGATTATTGACTTTAATTTGGATGAATTTGTAGGCAATGATTTTTACACACCATTTCATTTAAGGAACAAGCGCGATAAGAAAGGGTACATCCATAACGAATACAATACCAGGTATAAAATTACTTTAGATTTAGATGGAAAATATAAGTGGATGGAAAACAAGCTTATGGCCAAAGAAAAAAGTAATGATGTTGGTAATATTAAATCTTCTTACACTAAAAATTATAAAGGGGTAACCGCCAATTTTGAACTCAATTACAACCAAGATGTATTTACTCCGGAGCAATGGAAAGAAATAGTTGAACTGAGAGATTTATCGTACAACTTCCTGAACGCTAACTTTTATTTTGAAAAGAAGTAGGCGTGTAGTATTACAATAATTAAAAATACCTAACCATAAAGCGGTTCGGCTCCCTATGAATCGGATATTTTTCTAAACGGTTTTGCTAAGCACATGACAAAAACCGCATTATATTGACCTCCATCTCTTTACATGTATTAAGCAGGCAATTAGCATGGTTATTCCGGTTCTAGCTGTGCCACCTATTCCGGAGTATTAGTGCCAGTGATCTCGGCTTGAACCGTGCCACTTTAAGATCAATTAATTTGCCATCTCAAAACTTGAAGAGAAATGGCAAAAAAACGTGATCCCATGGATTTAAAAACAAATGATCCGTTTATATCCGGAAGGCTTTAGTTCACGGACTACCCTCTCACACTTTCACCGAAAATGGGGGGTGTGCGAAACAACGTCGACCGGAAACTTTCAAATTGTGCGCGAAGCGTGGCTTAAAACCACCGCAGAATGGTGCGGGAAGTAGCCTTCCGGTGCCGATTGTTTTTTATCTTTGCGCATCTAAAAAAATCCGACATTGGTCATGAAAACCGAATTTACCACCATCGACCCCGGTCAGCTTCCGAAACATTTTGAAAACGAAGCAGGCGAAAAAAGAATACACCGATTTTGGGAAGATAAAGGGATCAACTTTTACGATGCTTCCAAAAGCAGGGAAGAAACCTTTGTGGTGGATACCCCGCCTCCCACCGTTTCGGGTTCTTTGCATGTTGGTCATATTTTCAGCTATGCACATACGGATTTTATTGCGCGGTACAAACGCATGACCGGTAAAAACATTTTTTATCCCATGGGCTGGGATGACAACGGATTGCCGACCGAAAGAAGGGTGCAAAACTATTTTCACGTTCGTTGCGAACCTACCCTTCCGTACGAAGAAGGATTGGAGTTTCAGATGGCCAATGCCAAAATAAGGAAAAAGCGGCCCAGGCTCATTTCCCGCAAAAACTTCATTGAGCTTTGCAACCAACTGACGCAGGAAGATGAAAAGGCATTCAAAGAATTGTGGCAACGTTTGGGGCTGTCTGTAGACTGGAGGCAGGAATACAACACCATCAATACCCGTTCAAGAACCATTGCTCAACTCAGTTTTCTCGATCTTTTTGAAAAAGGCCACATTTATCCGTCGTCGGCTCCGATTATGTGGGATGTTGACTTTCAAACTTCAATTGCCCAGGCAGAAGTAGAAGACCGGATGGTTGCGGGCCAGTACCATCATATTGCTTTTGGGATCAAAGATTCCGATCACACTTTTGAGATCGCTACTACCCGCCCCGAATTATTGCCGGCATGCGTAGGTGTAACTTGTCATCCCGACGATGAACGTTTTAACCATCTGATCGGAAGCAAAGCCGTAACCCCGCTTTTTGGGGTGGAAGTTCCGATTTTTGCCAGCGAAGAAGTAGATCCCGAAAAGGGGACCGGAATGGTAATGGTTTGTACGTTTGGAGATGCCACAGATGTGGAGTGGTGGGAGCGCAACCAACTCCTGCTGAGAAACATTGTGGGTCTGAACGGAAGGCTTGTTTCGGTTACTTTTGGTGAAGAAAATTGGGAATCGGTGCATGCAGACGAAGCCAACGGATATTACAGCCGGCTCGAAGGGCAAAAAGTGGTGGTGGCCCGTAAAACCATTGCGGATCTTTTGAGAACAGAGGTCCCATCATGGCAAAAAGCGCCTGCATTGGTAAGACAGGAGGAACCAGTAGAGCGCATGGTGAAGTTTTATGAAAAAGGCGACCGGCCCCTGGAACTGATCCCTACACGCCAGTGGTTTGTCCGTTTGATGGATAAGAAAGAAGCCCTGCTCGATAAAGGAAATGCCATTGATTGGTACCCGGGATCGGCACATGGCCGTTTCAATAGCTGGACCGAAAACCTGGCGTACGACTGGAACATCAGCCGCCAGCGTTTTTTTGGTGTTCCGATGCCTGTTTGGTACCCGTTGGATGAAACCGGCAATCCGGATCGCGATCGTCCGATTCTACCCACAAAAGACCAGTTGCCCATAGATCCGATGATCGATATCCCCAACGGTTATGAGGAAGATCAACGCGGTGTTCCGAATGGATTCAGGGGAGAATCCGATGTGCTTGATACCTGGTTTACCAGTTCGATGTCGCCTCAGATTGCTGCAGGGTGGGAAACCGAGCCCGGTAAGTTTTCCAATTTATTTCCATTTGATATCCGGCCACAATCACACGAAATTATTCGTACATGGGCCTTTTATACCATCGCAAAAGCAATGCTGCACGAAGGCGATATACCCTGGCGCAATGTTTTGATTTCCGGATGGGTGCTTGATCCCGACAGAAAAAAGATGTCGAAAAGCAAAGGCAACGTAGAAACACCCGACCAATGGCTGGATACGTATTCTGCCGATGGGGTGCGGTATTGGTCGGCCAAAGCAAAGTTGGGGGTGGATACTACTTTTGACCCTTCGGTAATGAAGATCGGCCAGCGTTTGGTCACCAAGATCTACAATGCCGCTAAGTTTACTTATGCACAAAAAGGCACCCGAACCACCATTTCCCATGAGTTGGATTTAAGCTTTATTCAAGCTTTAAAACAATTGATTGCTGAGGTTACGGCTTGTTTTCAACGTTTTGACCATGCCAAAGCCCTGTCGCTTACCGAAACTTTTTTCTGGGAAAACTACACCGACTCTTACATTGAGTTGGTCAAGAAAAGGGCTTTTGATGCCTGCTCGGATGTGTCCGGCGAAGGCGGCTCCGCCATTCAGGCTTTGCGAGTTGGATTAAGCATTATCAATCGTTTGTTTGCTCCTTTCCTGCCGTATATTACCGAAGAAGTGTGGTCGTGGGTCGAAGCAGAGGAATCCGGTTATCCGTCCATTCACAAAGCACCCTGGCCTGTGACGGAAGAGCTGGATGCTTATGCTGCACCGCAAACACCTGATGCCTTCGCTGTGGTGGTGGATTGTCTGAAACACATTCACAAGCTGAAATCAAGCCACAACTACTCGGTAGGAAAAGCGATGACCCGTTTGGAAATTCGTGCGGAAGCCGCACACATTGATATTTTGCAACGTTGTATAACCGATTTGCAAAACGCAGCCCGGACAGAAAAAATAACGTTGGAAGTACACACCGGAACAAAAGAAGCTCCGTTTGAAATTTTTGGAACGTTTGCAGATACGCCTGCGTTGCCGTAACCGGAATTGTTTTTTACAAGATGCTTGTTCAGGCCAGCATAATGGTAAATGCGTTCGGCATCTACCGCATCACTCTTGCCTCTTTGGATGCCCATCGACCATTTGATCTGAACAAGGGCTTTGCGGTAAAGCAGCTAACAGCCGATGGTAAAGCCTGATGCAGCTAAGAGATTATTTTTCCCTTAAACTAGGGGATCTATGCGGTCTTTGCCGAATCACCTGATGAAACGTTCGATGAGTTCTATCCGCTCCTGGGTGGTGAGTAGAATGTGCTGCTTGAAAATAAAATGACTACTTTTAGCAAAAAATACGCCCTGTTTACCCAATTCATCCCTACCCCATGATTCACCTCCCCATTGACCAACGCACCACAGGTATGCATACCCATCACGTTGTTTTTGAATTGCGTAATTTTGCGCCATTATGAGTGAAACAGATCAAAAGGACATGCCCTTTTTAGGGCATCTGGAAGAGTTTCGGTGGCGCTTGGTGCGCTCTTCGGTAGTAATTTTGGCTTTTGCAATTGTATTTTTTGTGTTCACAGGATGGATTTTGGAGCACATTCTCCTGGCACATTCCTATGCGACTTTCCCTACTTACATCCTGTTTGGAAAACTGGGAGAGATCCTGGGTTTGGGACAAAACTTTTACGCCGGCGAAATTCCCATCACTTTCCAATCCCTCAAACCCACCGAACAATTTTCGTCGAATATCTTCTTTTCCATAGTAGGTGGGATCATCATTTCTTTTCCTTACTTCTTTTTTGAGATCTGGGGCTTTATTAAACCCGCACTGAAAAATACAGAGAAAAATGCGGCCCGCGGAATTGTGCTTTTCAGCAGCGTACTTTTTTTTATCGGGATCGGATTTGGGTATTTTTTAGTGACCCCTTTGGCGGTTCAGTTTTTTGGAGGCTATCAAATGCATGAGAAATTCGAAAACAACTTCACGGTCCATTCTTTCCTTTCTTTAATTGTGATGACAACATTTTTTACGGGGCTTTTTTTCCAACTGCCCGTCATCGTATACATTACCTCAAAAATCGGGATCTTATCTTCCGATGTACTGAAAAAATTCCGAAAACATTCCATCATTGTTTTACTCGTTCTGGCCGCCGTCATTACTCCACCCGATATCATTAGCCAGATCATGCTTACCATTCCATTAATGCTGCTGTACGAAATGGGGATCCTCATCGCCAAAAGAGTAGAGAAAAAACGAAAAAAAGCCGCTGTTTAAGTAAACTTAAAACCCATATACCCTACCCCTTTATGCTGCAAGAAAAGATCAATTCACAGAGGTACTTCTCTGTTGCTTTAATTGCAAATACTACCCCTGCAACTCCCTCGCTGTGTACCCGGAGATTGCAAAATATGAAAGAAGTACCCGGCATTGGCCACACCACCGATCTGCGAAAACGGATCGCTCGGAAAAGCGCAACCTTAAAGAAGAAGAATACGTATCATAATCAGATCGGTATGATTTACAAGTTTTTGCATTCTTCAGGCCGTTTTATAGCTGTCATTTTCATCTGCCGGGCCCTGTTGGGGTTCGGCTTTTCGCATGCACAAACTACCAAAATAAGCGGTCGGGTAACCGATGCAAAAACAAAAGAAGCCCTGCCCTTTGTAAACATCCGTTTTAAGGGATCAAAAGTGGGCACCACATCCAACCCGGAAGGTTATTTCGAAATCGAAACCTATTATGCTACCGACTCAATACAAGCTTCATTTGTAGGTTACCGCACCTCGGTAAAAAAAGTGCGCAAAGACCATGCACAACGCATCGATTTTGAAATGCATGCTACCGATCATCAATTCCGGGAGGTAGTTGTAAAATATGAGAAAGCTGAAAACCCGGCGCATGCCATCATCCGCAAAGCCATCCGGAACAAGGAGATCAACAACAAAGAAAAACTGACCTCTTACGAATACGAAACCTACAATAAGATTGAGTTTGATCTGAATAACCTCACCGATAAATTCAAGAACCGGAAGGTTTTTAAACCTTTTCGGTTTGTGTTTGACGGAATTGACTCTACCAGTGAAAACAAGGAATATTTACCGGTTTTCTTAACCGAAAGCCTTTCGGACTTTTATTTCCGGAAAAAACCCAAAACACAAAAAGAAATCATCAAAGCCACCAAAGTTTCGGGAACCAAAAACAAAAGCGTACAGCAATTTTTGGGCGATATGTACATGAATGTGAATGTGTACCACAATTACATGCAGGTTTTCAGCAAAAACTTTGTAAGCCCGATCGCAGGGTTTGGCTTTGCCTATTATCGCTACTATTTGGTTGATAGTGCCTTTATAGGCAACGATTGGTGTTATAAAATTCAGTTTGTACCCCGGCGAAAACAAGAGCCTTGCTTTAAAGGAGACATCTGGATCAACGATACCTCTTATGCCGTGCGGGAGATCGAAGGAACAATAGCCCGGGATGCCAACATCAATTTCGTGAATGAACTGTACTTCAAACAGGAATTTAATGAGGTGGAAAAAGAAGTATGGATGCCTGCCAGAGAACATGTTGTGGTTGATTTTAACCTGACCCGGAAAACCATGGGGCTTTATGGCCGAAAAACAACATCGTATAAAAATTTTGTCATTAACCAGGTGAGAGAAGATGCGTTTTATAACGGCCCGGTCAACACCATAGTGGCCGACGATGCCGACGAAAAAGATGCAAACTATTGGCAAACAGCCCGGCACGATACTTTGCGGAAAAACGAACAGTTTATTTATAACATGTCGGACAGCATTGCGGAAATCCCGGCCTTCCGTACCTATGTCGATATTGTTTCCATGCTGCTTACCGGTTATAAAGTTACCGGACCGATAGAAATAGGCCCTTATTCCACCCTTTACAGCAACAATCCGGTGGAGGGAACCCGCCTGCGACTGGGAGGACGTACCAGCAATGCCTTCAGTTCAAGACTAATGTTGGAAGGGTATGGCGCCTATGGCTTTAAAGATCAACGTTTCAAGTACAATGCGGGCTTTTTATATTTTTTATCGAAAAAACCACGCCATCACATCGCTGCTTATTACAAAGACGATGTGGAACAACTGGGACAAAGCGAAAATGCCTATGCTACGGATAATGTAGTATCGGCTTTTTTTCAGAGAAATCCCTTTTTGAAGCTTACCCGCCTGGAAGAATGCAAAGCATATTACGATCGTGAATGGTTTCCGGGCTTTTCCAATCAACTCATGTTCCGCCGCCAAAGATTGCATCCTCTGGGAGAACTGGAGTATGTACGAATAAAAGCCGAAACCAATGCTTTGGAAAAAGTGGAACACATTACCCGCTCGGAACTGATCTTTTATACCCGTTGGGCCCACAACGAAAAGTTCCTTTCGGGAGAATTTGAGCGCATTAGCCTGGGAACCAAATACCCCATTTTAAGTGCCCGATACGCCCTCGGAATAAAAGGGGTATGGAACAGCCAGTACCACTACAACAAATTGCAATTCAACCTACACGACTGGTTCAATACAGGCCCTCTGGGTTGGACCTCTTATGCCATCGAAGCAGGTAAAATTTGGGGCATTCTGCCTTACCCCTTGCTCAATCTCCACTCCGGTAATGAAACCTATTATTATTACGAGCATGCCTTTAACACCATGAATTATTTCGAATTCATCAGTGATGAATGGGTCAGTGCCAGAGTGGAGCATCATTTTGATGGCCTGTTCTTTAACCGGGTCCCTTTGCTTCGCAAGCTCAAATGGCGTGAGGTTGCCACATTTAAGGGAGTGACCGGCCGTTTAAAAAAACAACATCAGAAAGAATTGTTGCCGGGAAAAAACATGCATGCTTTATACAACGGGCCTTTTCTTGAAGGAGCAGTTGGAATTGAAAATATATTGACTTTTATTCGTTTTGATTTCCTGTACCGAATCACTTATCTTGACCACCCCAACATTGTACGGTTTGGTATAAGAGGGAAATTTCAGATCGATTTTTAGGATGAAGCTAAGGGCAGAAAATATTGTGAAGAAATACGGGAACCGCGAGGTAGTACGAGGGGTTTCTTACGAGGTAAATCAGGGAGAAATTGTGGGTTTGCTTGGCCCCAACGGAGCCGGAAAAACCACTTCGTTTTACATGATCGTCGGTTTGGTCCGGCCCAACAAAGGCAACATTTTTCTGGATCAGAAAGAAATTACTTCCGAAGCCATGTACCGCAGGGCTCAGATGGGGATTGGCTATTTGCCACAGGAGGTATCTGTATTCCGGAAGTTGAGCGTAGAAGACAACATTCTCGGAGTATTGCAAATGACCCGACTCTCCGGAAAAGAACAAAAGAAAAAACTGGAAAGCCTGCTCGATGAATTCAGTTTGCAACACGTACGAAAAACCATTGGCTCACATCTGTCCGGAGGAGAAAAAAGGAGAACGGAAATCGCAAGATCACTCGCTACCGACCCCACCTTTATCCTGCTGGATGAGCCTTTTGCCGGAGTAGACCCGATTGCGGTTCGCGACATTCAGTCCATTGTGATGAAGTTGAAAGACAGGAACATCGGCGTTCTCATTACCGACCACAACGTGCAGGAAACATTGTCGATCACCGATCGGGCATATATTTTGATCGAAGGGAAGATCCTCTACACCGGATCGGCCCGGGAATTGGCCGATAACCCCGAGGTAAGAAAACGTTATCTGGGAGATGATTTTGAATTAAAGCGCAAAAAAAACCACGGCTCCCCCCTCAAAAAAGCCCCTTGAAAATCCGTGTACCCCAAACTGCGGAAACCATTTTCAGGGTCAGAAAAAAGAAGAGCTCAAGCTTCGGAAAGCCTATAGGAATAGGATTCCATAATTTCGTTGGCCAGCAACTTTCTACAGGCTTCATCCACTTTTCCATCTGCTATTTCCTGGTTTTCCGCATCCAGCTCAAGGGTAATATGTTTGCCGATGCGAACATTGGCAATTTCTCCCAAACCTATGTTGGCCATGTTGTTACTAACCGCCTTTCCTTGCGGATCAAGCAAGGTGCCGAGAGGCATAATATCAATTTCTGCTTTGAATTTCATTGCTGAGAACATTATTACTGATTGAGATCAGAAGATACAAAAGTATAATGATCGGGATACTTATGAAAACATTCTTCATCAATATCCCTCCTGTTATCATGAGTAAAGCGATCCCGAGAAAGGAATAACGCAGTTTATTAGAGGCCCAGTCGAAGGATCTTACCTTGAGTGAAAACATGCGGATATTTGAAACCAACAGGAAAGAAAAAACAAACGACAGCCCGGCAACCAACCAAGGATTCATCATTACCTCCCACAAACCCGACCCGCCGGAAACCGAAGCATCGATGCCAACAGGGGCTAAAAAGTAAGCCCCGAAAAACAAGGCACAAGCCGGTGTGGGAAGGCCGATAAAAGAATCGTTCTGGCGTGTATCAACATTAAACTTAGCCAGCCTCAAGGCCGAGAAAACCACAAGCAGCAACCCTACCCATGGCAACCAGGAAAAAGGCAGGTTATCCATCTGTTTCAGCACGGCATAAACAAGCACTCCGGGAAGAACACCAAAAGTGACCATGTCTGCCAGAGAATCCAATTCTTTACCTACCGGAGAAGAAACGTTGAGCATACGGGCTGCAAAACCATCCAGAAAATCGAAAACAGCGGCGATACCGATCAGGTAACAAGCCCGGGTCAACGATCTTTCAAAAACGAGAGACGGTTCCAAGACCCATACAACGCCCACAACACCACAGATGAGGTTGCAGCAAGTAAAAAAGTTGGGAATTTGTTTTTTTATCCGCATACGGCACGAAGTTAAGGGCTTTTTGAGACCATCTTACGCTTTTTTAGGCGCTTCTAAAACTATTTTGGCCTCGAAGCCTGCATGGAGCTTCTTTGTTTATTTATAACGGTGAATTTAAAGCAAAAAACCTAACTTAACTCACTGTTCGGGTTTGGGGC
>CALLUQ010000033.1 GCA_938010565.1 uncultured Flavobacteriales bacterium | reverse complement strand
TATTGCCGTTCTGCTTTGGCTTTGGACCCTTGTGGTAAGCATTAAAACCCGCTTTGACCCTTTATCGGGATGAATCCCCGAACATTGTTAATTTTGTGGTGTTTCAAGAACTAAAAAACGCAATATGGATCAGTACGATGTGGTCGTTATCGGATCAGGCCCCGGAGGATATGTAGCCGCCATCAGGTGTGCACAATTGGGCATGAAAACCGCTTTGGTTGAGCGTTACCCTACGCTTGGAGGAACCTGTTTGAATGTAGGTTGTATCCCATCAAAAGCATTGCTCGATTCTTCCGAACATTTTCACAATGCCCAACATACGTTTGAAAAACATGGCATCCGGTTACAGGGCATGGAAGTCGATTATCCGGCTATGGTAGCCAGAAAACGCGAAGTGGTGGACCTTAGCGTAAAAGGCATTGACTTTCTGATGAAGAAGAACAAGATCCAGGTGCATTACGGACATGGGTCTTACGAAGATGCGCATACCATCAAGGTAACCAAAGAAGGGGGGGAAGAGGTATTCCTAAAAACCAAAAAAAGCATCATTGCCACAGGATCAAAACCGATGACCTTGCCGGGCATTGAGATCGATAAAAAACGCATCATTACTTCTACCGAAGCCTTGGAGCTGGAAGAAGTACCCGAACGCCTTGTGGTGATCGGAGGAGGAGTTATCGGGTTGGAACTGGGTTCGGTTATGGCCCGTGTGGGGACGGATGTAACGGTGGTGGAATATGCGGATAGTTTGATCGGAGCAATGGATAAAAGCCTGGGCAAAGAGCTGGCCAAGGTGTTGAAACGTGACCTGGGTTTTTCGATCAGTTTGCAACATAAAGTAACCGGGGTAACCCACCATGGCGATAAGGTGATCGTTACGGCAGAAGACATGAAAAAAGGCAAAGAAGTAGCTTTTGAAGCCGATTATTGCCTTGTGGCAGTAGGCCGCCGGCCATATACCGATCGTCTTGGCTTGGAGAAAGCCGGCGTAAAACGGGATGAAAAGGGCCGTGTGGATGTCGACACAACGATGCAAACCAATGTGCCCGATATTTACGCCATCGGCGATGTGGTGAAAGGAGCCATGTTGGCGCATAAAGCCGAAGAAGAAGGGGTTTTTGTGGCTGAATTGCTGGCCGGACAAAAGCCACACATCAACCACCACCTGATCCCGGGAGTAATATACACCTGGCCTGAAGTAGCTGCGGTTGGGTATACCGAAGAAGAATTGAAGAAAAACGGAACCGCCTATAAAACCGGAAATTTTCCTTTTAAAGCCAGTGGCCGTGCCCGGGCCAGTATGGATGATCGGTTTGGTTTTATCAAGGTTTTGGCGGATGCGGAAACCGACGAAGTGTTGGGGGTACATATGATAGGGCCACGTGCTGCCGATATGATCATGGAAGCGGTGATGGCAATGGAGTTCAGAGCATCGGCGGAAGATCTTTCGCGGGCATGCCATGCCCACCCTACTTTTTCGGAAGCCATTAAAGAAGCTGCACTTGATGCCACCGATAAGCGAGCCATCCATTTTTGATCCTTCTGATAAACATACATATATAAGGCTGTGAAAAAAAGAACAGGCGTATTGTTACTCAACTTGGGCACTCCGGAGAGCCCTTCTGTTGGCGATGTTCGCAGATACCTTTCTGAGTTTTTAAACGATCCCCGGGTGATTGATATCCCACCGTTGCCGCGTAAAATGTTGGTCAATCTGGTCATCGTTCCTTTCCGGGCTCCTAAATCGGCAAAGATCTATCAGGAGCTTTGGAGCATGAGCGGAGGAAAATCGCCTTTGCTTACCTATGGAGTGGGGTTGCGCAACGCCCTCCAACAAGCTTTCTCCGACCGGCAGGAAGTAACCGTAGAACTGGCCATGCGCTATGGCAACCCATCCATGGATATGGTTCTGGAAAAAATGCGGAAGGCCAACTACGACCGGATCGTACTTTTCCCTTTGTACCCGCAATACGCCTCCGCATCTACCGGCTCTACTTTGGATAAAGCGATGAAGATCATCCGTCGATGGTGGATCATTCCGGAAGTTTCAGTGGCAGGTCAGTTTTACGACCACCCCGGGTACATCCGCTCCATTGTGGCACAAACCAGCGGTTTCGACCTTCATAGTTACGATCATATCATTTTTTCTTACCACGGTTTGCCTGAACGACAGGTAGATAAGGTGTATGACGATAATTTGTGTTCCGACCATGCTTGCGAAACCGAAATTACGCCGGATAATATACATTGCTACAAAGCCACCTGTTATGCCACCACCCGGTTATTGGCAAAAGAACTGGGGCTTGGTAAGGAGCAATACACCGTTAGTTTTCAATCCCGTTTGAATGAAAAATGGCTCAGTCCGTTTTCGGATGAAGTAGTAGCCGATTGGGGGAAAAAAGGAGGAAAACGTTTGTTGGTGTTCTCTCCGTCATTTGTGGCCGACTGCCTTGAAACGCTGGTGGAAATTGGTGTTGAATATCAGGAGATATTCGAAGAAAACGGCGGTATACAGGTGGATCTGGTTCCGAGCCTGAACCTCGATCCTATGTGGGTCGATACGGTTAAAAGCCTTGTTGTTCCGCATATTAAGGGTTGATGCATATGAGAATGGACAAAAATCAATAAAAAATGAGAATAGTAATAATTGGAGGAAAAGGAACCATCGGAAAAAAGGTCGCAACCTACTTTTCCGAAGAGAACGATATAATCATTGCCGGGCGAACAAGCGGAGATGTTATGGTAGACATTTCCGATAGCAATTCAATAAAAGCAATGTTGGATAAAACGGGGGTAGTTGAAGCAATAATTTGTATTGCAGGAGAGGCGAAATGGGCAAATTTCAATGACCTGACCGAAGAAGACTATTACATCGGCTTAAAGAGCAAATTAATGGGACAGGTAAATCTTGTTAGAATTGGAAAAAACTACTTGAATGAAGGAGGCTCAATCACCCTGTCTACGGGAATTTTAGCAGACGATCCGGTAGTTAAAACAGCAAGTGCAGCAATGGTGAATGGTGGTATTCATAGTTTCGTTCAAGCGGCTGCATTGGAAGTCGAAAATGGAATTAGAATGAATGTTGTTTCCTTAGGAATGGTAGAAGATGCTTATGAAAAATATAAGGGTTATTTCCCCGGACATGCTCCTATCTCCATGACGAAAGCGGTTAACGCCTATGTAAGAAGTGTAAAAGGGAAAGATAACGGAAAGATAATCAGGGTTTACGAGTAATAAAAGTGACTAACCACGGTGTAAATTAAAACAAATCGCGTAAATCAAACAAATTTCCTTAAAAACGGCTACTTGAAAAAATAAGATCAATTCATTGATTCTATTTTGGGTTTTTATCTAAAATTAGAGATGAAATGATTAAAGCGATATCTAAAAAACAAGTGCTCGACAGAATTCGATTCGAAAAACCCTGGTGGGTGGATGGTAAAATAGAAGACGACTATCAACAAATGCCGAGAAGGCTTTATTTCGAGCGATTTAAACCACATCCCGAAGAATTAGGATTATGTGTAGTTTTAAAGATTTGAATTTATTGAGTAATTATCCGTACCTTTAGTTTACAATGAAAGTACCGGAACACATAGAAATTGATGCAAGGAAGCGCTTTGGAAAACCTGTCCTTATTGGGACTCGTATTGCTATTAGTGATGTACTTAAATGGTTAGCTAACGGTATGACTAAAGAAGAAATCGTTGAAGATTTTCCAGAGGTTTCATTGGAAGGAATTAGAGCTTGTCTGCTCTATGCAGCTTCACGTGAGGAACAACATGGCATTGCTTCGTGAGGCTTCTTTTTGATCAGAATATATCATTTCGCCTCATCCACAGAATTTCAGATGTTTTCGCTGAAGCAAAGCAGGTTCGTGATGTTGGTTTGGAAAATGCTTCGGATCGAGAAATTTGGGATTATGCCAAATCACACTCCTACACGATAGTAACTTTTGACTCTGACTTTTACGATTTTTCTTTGGTATGGGGACACCCTCCAAAAATCGTTTGGCTCCGAACCTATGATAATACTACTCAAGGTGTAGAAGCACTGATCAGGAAACATGAATCAACCATTCGAGCGTTTGCTGACAATGATGAGTTGGCTTGTTTGGAAATTATAAATGTGTAGTATTAACGGATGCACCACCTGCAAAGCCTTTTTCAAACTATCGATATCCTTCACCGGATACCTTAAAAGTGACGAGGGATACTCCATCCCGGAGAAATACCGTGCCTTTCCAATTTCGGGTTCTCTGACCCAATGACCGGTTCTGCTTTGGCACACCGTTAGAGTCAATAATACAGGGTTGGGTCGTTGGCATATCCGGCATTTGCATCCCGAAGGCTTTGCAGCCACTCCGGTTCCAAATCATTTTCGGAAAAGGCAAACCGAACATCAAGCTTTATTATTTTTGTTCAGCCAAAGAAAAGCCATGACAAACGCATTTTCGGAAACACCTGTTGAGTACCTGAAAGGAGTAGGTCCCGGCAGGGCCAAAATATTGAGCAAAGAGTTGCGGATCAAAACCTTTGGCGATCTCCTTCTCCATTATCCTTTTCGGTACGTTGATCGCACCCGTTTTTCGACCATTAACGAACTAACACCGGACAGCCCTCAGGTGCAACTGAAAGGATTGTTGATCAAAGTGGAGGAAATGGGCTTTAAGACTTCCAAACGATTGGTGGCTGTTTTGAAAGACGACACCGGTTTGCTTGAACTCGTTTGGTTCAAAGGCATCAGCTATGTAAAACCCAAACTACAGATCGGACGGGAATACCTCGCATTTGGTAAACCTTCTATGTTTCAGATGAAACTCAACATGGTGCACCCTGATATGGAGTTGTTCTCAAAGGCGGGATCAGAAGCTTCACCCGCCCTGGAACCGGTTTATCCAAGTACGGAAAAATTGAGCGAACGCGGCTTAAACAGCAAAGGCATCGGCAAACTTACCAAAGCTTTGGTTTTTCTGATGAAGGGGAAGGTAAACAATGTATTGCCGGATGAACTGCGCGGGCAATACAATTTGTTAAGCCGCGAAGAAAGCCTCCGCCAATTGCACCTCCCTCAGAGTGCGGAATTGCTGCGCAGGGCTATTAACCGGATGAAGTTTGAAGAATTTTTCTTTATTCAACTGATGTTACTCCGGCAAAAAAACACACAGCAGCAGAAACTAAAAGGCATCCCGTTTTTAAAAGTGGGCGACCTTTTTCATGCTTTTTATAAACACCACATCTCTTTCGAACTTACCGGAGCACAAAAACGGGTGATCAAAGAAATTCGCAACGACATGGGATCCAACCAACAAATGAACCGTTTGTTGCAAGGCGATGTAGGAAGCGGAAAAACCATGGTGGCTCTGCTGTGCAGCCTCATCGCGATGGGCAATGGCTACCAGGTGGCCCTTATGGCCCCCACGGAAACGCTAGCCAGTCAGCATGCCGAAAGCATCGGGAACGACTTGAACGGCCTGGAGGTAAAGACGGCTTTGTTAACCGGTTCTACCAAAGCCAAACAGCGCAAACAAATGCTGGAACAACTCGCAGCAGGGGAGATCCGATTGCTCATCGGAACCCATGCCTTATTGGAAGATCGCGTAGTATTTAAAAACCTGGGATTGGTAATTATAGATGAGCAACATCGGTTTGGCGTAGCACAACGGGCCCGCCTTTGGAAAAAAAATACCGTATCGCCACATGTTTTGGTGATGACTGCCACCCCCATTCCGCGAACCCTGGCCATGACCCTCTATGGCGATCTGGATGTGTCTGTGATCGATGAAATGCCACCGGGAAGAAAACCCGTGAAAACCATACACCGGAAAGATGAACACCGCCTTTCCGTTTTTCAGTTCATGCGAGAACAGATTGCCGAAGGCCGGCAGGTATATGTCGTATATCCGTTGATCAAAGAATCTGAAAAAATGGATTACAAAGACCTGATGGACGGATACGAATCCATCAGCCGGAGTTTTCCTTTGCCCGATTATCGGGTCAGCATTGTGCACGGTCAGATGAAGGCCGCAAACAAGGCGTATGAAATGCAACAGTTTGTTTCCGGGCAAACGCAGATCATGGTGGCTACCACTGTAATTGAAGTAGGTGTAAATGTACCCAATGCTTCGGTAATGGTGGTTGAAAGTGCCGAGCGTTTCGGACTATCTCAGCTACACCAGCTAAGGGGCAGGGTAGGTCGGGGAACGGATCAGGCTTTTTGCATTCTAATGACCGGCAATAAGTTAAGTGCCGAAAGCCGGAAACGCATCAAAACCATGGTCGGTACAACAGATGGATTTAAAATTGCCGAAGCCGATCTGGAATTGAGAGGCCCGGGAGACCTGTCCGGAACCCAACAGAGTGGTTTGCTCGATTTTAAGATTGCAGACCTTACCAAAGATGCAAATATTCTGACCTATGCACGCAAAGCAGCATTGGAACTTCTGGAGCAGGACCCCGGTTTACAACAAAGCAAGCACCAAGCCACAAGCAGGCACCTGGCAGCCGTGATGAACGAACGGCCTGAGGATTGGAGCCGTATTTCCTGAGGAAAGCAAGGCAAAAAACGTTTTCAGAACCACCCCACTTGAAAGTACTTCAGTTCGGCAGTACAACAAAAACGCAGATTAAACGCGCGTTATATTCACCGAATTGGAAGTTCCGGCTTCGCCGGTCAAACGAGCCCGGTATTTTCCCGGAACAAAACCCGACGCATCAACCTCAACCTCCGTTGCCGAATTGTCGATATCGGTACGAAAAACGGTTTCGTCATCCTTATTCCAAACCATGAGTTCAGCCGTAAAACTGTTTTCCGGTATGGAAAAGCGCATGGTGCTCACACTACCCGTTGTTTGAGGCCATACACTGTAAATGATAGGACGGGCCGCAGCCTGATCAACCACATAACCCAGGTAAAGCAAACCTCCTTTTAAACCCACTGCCACCAGAAGAATAAGAATGATCCAAATGCGGTTGTTTACGTTTTGTTTCTGGCGGTTATCAAAATATGCTTTTTGGGCTTTTGCTTTGGCAGTGGCCGCTTCAAAACGCAGATCGGCAGCTTCATCGGCCATCGCTTCCGCCAAAGAAGAAGGGTTCATATTTACATTCGTGGCAGGGGTGTTAATAACCACTTCACCTGCAGTCTGTTGCGCCATGGCACCCGATCCAAACATAAAGGCTGTCAAAACCAGCCATCCAAATCGTTTCATAGGAGTCGTTTAATTTTCAGCAAATATAAAATTTCAGGCTATTTTTATGTTCCTTTTTGAG
>CALLUQ010000032.1 GCA_938010565.1 uncultured Flavobacteriales bacterium | reverse complement strand
TTAGCTATACTAAGCTCCTGTTTTTCGCATGGTCCGGAACAAAAATATCGGCAACTTATACGACACAGTACACCTGACTTAACACCGGTATTCACAATTGCCGGCCCCACTCTTGAATACTTTGCCGGATTGTTGAAAACTCCTGGTTTTTACGAGGTTCTGTTTTCAATGCTGCTTTGTAGATTTGAAGCGACTCAATACGCCTTGAATTGACAGCAAAAGCCAAAGTGAAGCAAACGGTAAAATCAACAAAGGAAACCCCTTTGATGAAACAGTATTACAGCATCAAAAACAAATACCCTGATGCGCTATTGCTCTTCCGTGTGGGCGATTTTTACGAAACGTTCGGAGAAGATGCCATCAAAGCATCACGGATACTGGGCATTGTACTCACCTCCCGGAACAACGGCGGACAGATGACCGAGCTGGCCGGGTTTCCGCACCATTCGCTGGATAGTTACCTGCCCAAACTGGTACGGGCAGGCCAAAGGGTAGCCATCTGCGATCAGCTGGAAGACCCGAAAATGACACGGACCATTGTAAAGCGTGGCGTAACGGAACTGGTTACACCGGGCGTTTCTTACAACGATAAGGTGCTTGATCATAAAACCAATAATTTCCTTGCTGCGGTTCATTTCAAAAAGAAAGAGGCCGGTGTGGCTTTTCTTGATATCAGTACCGGTGAGTTTCTGGTGGCTCAGGGCCATATCGATTACATCGATAAACTGCTCCAAAGCTTTAAACCCAGTGAAGTGCTTTATCAAAAAAACCGTACCCAAGACTTCAGAACCCATTTCGGAGATAAGCTGCATACTTTCTGCATGGAAGACTGGGTGTTTTCGCCGGAATTCGGAAACGAACGTTTGCTGAAACAATTTGGCACCAAATCGCTTAAAGGATTCGGGATCGATAAACTGGGGCTGGGGGTGATTGCTGCCGGTGCAGCACTGCAATACCTGACCGATACGCACCACCATCAGGTAGCCCACATTTCCACCATTTCCAGGATAGAAGAAGAACGTTACGTCTGGCTTGATCGTTTCACCATCCGCAACCTGGAACTGGTGGCCTCCCCCAATCCGGATGGGCATACACTGATCGATGTACTGGATCATACGATCTCGCCCATGGGTTCAAGAATGATGAAACGGTGGATGGTTTTGCCTCTGAAAGACAAACAGCCTATTCAACAACGGTTGGATGTGGTGGAACACTTCACCCGAAAGGAAAAACTCCGGGAAGCTTTCGCAGATCAGATCTATCACATCGGAGATCTGGAGCGCCTCATTTCCAAAGTTGCAGTAGCCCGCATCAATCCGCGTGAAGTGATGCAACTGAAACGCGCCATGGAAGCGGTTGCACCCATTCAGGCTTTATGTGCCGGATCGGAAAACAAAGCATTGCAAAAAATTGCAGAACAGCTGAATCCTTGTCCTTCGCTGGTCGTCCGGATCCAAAATGAAATACAGGAAGATCCTCCGGCTTTGTTGAACAAAGGGAATGTAATCGCTTCCGGTGTACTTCGGGAGTTGGACGAATTGCGTAAAGTATCCGGATCGGGAAAAGATTTCCTGGTGCAGCTACAGCAACGTGAAATGGAACGCACGGGTATTCCTTCCCTCAAAGTTGCATTTAACAATGTATTCGGTTATTACCTGGAAGTTCGGAATACCCACAAAAACAAAGTGCCACCGGAATGGATCCGGAAACAAACGCTGGTCAATGCAGAGCGTTACATTACAGAAGAGCTCAAAACATACGAAACCAAAATTTTGGGTGCCGAAGAAAAAATTCAGGCACTGGAAGCCCGGTTGTACAACGATCTGGTCTTGTGGCTGGCCGATTTCATTCAGCCCATTCAGTACAATGCACAGTTGATCGCCCGGCTCGATTGTTTGCTTTCGTTTGCTCATACAGCATTGATGTACAACTATGTATGTCCCGAAATCAACGATTCGTTTACGTTGAACATTCGGGCCGGCCGGCATCCGGTTATCGAAAAACAAATGCCGCCGGGCCATGAATACGTTGCAAACGATATCCGCCTCAACAACGAAGACCAGCAGATCATCATGATCACCGGACCCAACATGTCGGGTAAAAGTGCTTTGTTGCGGCAAACCGCTCTGATCGTACTCATGGCTCAGATGGGCAGTTTTGTTCCTGCAAAGGCTGCCGAAATTGGTCTTGTCGATAAAATATTTACCCGAGTGGGTGCTTCCGACAACATTTCCAGCGGCGAATCCACCTTTATGGTAGAAATGAACGAAACGGCCAGCATTCTTAATAATTTATCTGCCCGAAGCCTTATACTGCTGGATGAGATCGGGCGCGGCACCAGTACGTACGATGGCATTTCCATTGCGTGGGCAATTGCCGAATACCTCCACGAAAACGGAAAAATGCGGCCCAAAACGCTTTTTGCCACCCATTACCACGAATTGAATGAAATGACGACCACGTTTAAGCGGATCCGGAATTTTAATGTTTCGGTAAAGGAAATGAAGCAAAAAATTATTTTTCTGCGCAAACTGGTTCCGGGTGGTAGCGAACACAGCTTTGGCATTCATGTTGCCCGGATGGCCGGCATGCCTGCAAAAGTAATTGAGCGGGCCCGTCAGGTAATGGCCCGGCTGGAAAAATCGCACAGCAACGAAGAGCTAATGGACAAGGTAAAGCAGGAAGGCACGGCTCGGAGCGAAGAGCTTCAACTCAGCTTTTTCCAGCTGGACGATCCGATTTTACTCCGGATCCGCGATGAGCTGGATACGATAGACATCAATACGTTAACACCGGTAGAGGCATTGATGAAACTGAATGAAATTAAAAAACTTACAGGCGGCTGATCACAGATGCTCCAATCGGATCCGGCGCTGCCTGTTTCTTGTGGTACAAGGTTTCGTTGCTTGTACAGCCTTCTGCATTCATTCCGATCTCCGAAGACATGTGCATTTGTTGACCTCCGTTTACGAACCTGGGTTCGCTGGCGGCTCGGGTCATGGCATTGCCATCGATCCGGGTTTTTCCGGAACAGGATCACTTTCCGGCAATGAGGGAACCCACCTTTGTGGCAGGCTCTCCGGTTAAAAACGGGCCTTACAGCCGAAGCATAATTTCAGTACAAATGATTGCTCCATAAGTACCTAATGCATAGCCGAATACAGCCAACAAAACACCCACAGGTGCCAAAGCAGGACTAAATGCGGAAGCCACAACGGGGGCCGAGGCAGCACCACCCACATTGGCCTGACTGCCCACGGCCACAAAGAAAAAGGGAGCTTTGATCAGTTTGGCAACCAAAAGAAGAATGAGCACATGCACCAGCATCCAAACCAACCCCACAACAAACAACTCCGGCGATTCGAAGATCTTTAAAACATCCATGTGCATTCCGATGGTAGCCACCAGAATGTAGAGGAATAAACTTCCGATCTTGGAGGCTCCTGCACCTTCGTAGCTGCGCATTTTCGAAAAGGAAAGCAAAACCCCGATGGTTGTGGCGATCACCACCAGCCAAAAGAAGGGTTTGAGCAAGGATCCGAGGCGAACAGACTTGAGGCTTTCTTCAAAACTCCCGAGGCCCCCCGAAATCAGGTCCGCTCCCCAGTGTGCCGCTGCCACTCCTACCATTCCAACGCCTACAATGACCATAAGATCCGTGAAAGAAGGAATGCGTTTGATGCTGTCGGAATAATTTTCCAGTTTGGATTTAAGGGCATCAATGGCACTTGAATCGGCTTTAAGCCACCGATCGAGCTGTTGGGTAATGCCCGATCCGAAAAGGAGAAATGCCATCCAGATGTTGGCCACCACTACATCCACTACAATCATTTTTGAGAAAAGACCGGCACTGGGTTCGTAAATTTCTTTCATTGCCGTTTGGTTGGCGCCACCACCAATCCAGCTGCCGGCCACTGTGCTCAACCCGCGATACAGTTCGTCGGGGCCTTTGCCCGAGGCCAAGTCAGGGAAAATACCTTTGCAAAGCATCACAGCCACTGGCCCTCCAACGATAATGCCAACGGTAGCCGCCAGAAACATCCAGATGGCTTTGGAACCCAAACTGCGAATGCCTTTCAGGTCGATGCTCAAACACAAAAGAACGAGTGATGCCGGCAACAAATACCTGGAAGCCACATAATAAAGTTCGGAATAATCACCGGAAATGAGGCCCGAACTGTTCAGCAGCGATGGAATGAAATAACACAACAACAGTGCAGGCACATATTTGTAAAAGCCTGCGAACCGATCCATACTGCTGGTTTTAAAAATGAGGGCCAGAACCAACAAAAGCAACCCCAGTACAATGGCATCATTTTTAAAGAAAGGCGTGTTTTCAATGGCTTTGATTCTGATTTTCCCCCCGCTGTGCGGAAAAGCAATCTGATCTCCGTTTTTATACGGTATTACTTTGATGGTTACATTTCCTCCGCCAACTCCGCTGAGTAAAAAAGGTTGCAACCGGTAGGTTTTAAATGCATAACCTGCAATGTCGATCAAAACGGAATCTACGGCCCCGATCTGAAAATCGGAATTGTGATAATCGATCAGGAATACAGGGGTCTGATCCAGAAAATATTTGCCTTTTTCCGGATGAAACCGCAGGTATTGAATGCTGTCGTGGTTGTAGTTCGTGATTTCTTCCCCCTGCAAAAGCGAAATGGAATAAGGACCGTGGCTCATGGTTTTCAGGCCCCAGACCGGAAGGGTGAAAAGGAATGCTACAACAAGGAAAAGAAGGGAAAGTCGTTTAAAAACAAACATGCCAAAGGGTTACATTTTGATGGCGGTCAAGGTAGGAAAAATTGCGAATGAAACCGGAACAGGAGGGCTGTATTTTCAACAATTATTCTCCTTTATCTGCCGGAAGGAGAAACCACCCGATCGGAACATCGGGATAAGGGTGGCGATGCAATGCAGTATCCCAGTAAACCACTACGCGGGTATCTCCGGCCTGGTTTTTCGGAACGAATGTTCCTGGAAAACAGGAGTATGATGCGCGTTTTTGCGCATCCGGCGGATCCGTTTCGAAACGTAATCCCTTATGATGAAGTAACGTATCGGGGAAATAATAGTGATCCGTTTGGGAGGATTGGCAACTTGCTGTTCTGAACCAGGCATGGAAAAGAGAGCGGGCATGTGCGTATGTTGCTTTACGCTGATAAAGGCGATCCAGTGAGTCGGCCTCACGGTTCAGTGTTACGGCATAACCTTCTCCGTGGATCTGCATCGCATAATAATGCAACGCATCTTTTACTGCTTGTGCCTTATATCCCAACGTATCGGCTTCGAACCAGGGCAGGTAAAACGGGTCGAGGCGGTATTTTTTGATGCTTAGTATTTCTTTTTCCGATCCTCCGTTCAACCGGATAATGGCCAGTGCACCTTGCCAATCGGGAGGGGTAGTGATGCGTTGTGCAAGGATGGAATCGTAAACCCGGATATACTCCGGATGTTGCAGGTAATCAGCTTTTTTCTGCAAGGGTGGCTTCCGGAAAACATTAAAAAATGTTTCGCTGTACCCCAGAAGTACCATCATAGTGATGGCAATGACCAACCCGCCGATATATGGCCTGAGTTTCAAACCGAACTTATTCGTATCCGGAAATGATGCAAACGATAAGTGCCGGGCTTAACTCGCCTTTATCCGTATACACATACAACAGGTCGCTGCCGGAAGTGGAAGCCCCCTTAAATATCTGGTGGTTGTAAAGGGTGTAAACAATGGCATCGTTCCGGTAGGAATTGCCCCGGTAAACATAATCTCCGCTGATAGAATACGCACAGTCCTTGCTCATGGTCGAGTTTCCATAAAAGATTTGATCCCCAAAAATAGTGAACAAGCAGGATGAACCAAAAGGAGTGGTTCCTGCATACACCCGGTTGTTGCGGTAGCTCAGTACCACTTCGGGTAAACCACCCGGCTCCTGAAACGTTACTTCGTTGTGCTGAACCGTAAAGATACAATACGGATCCCGGGCCCATTCTGCCATGCAAATGGTAGATTGGGCAGCAGTACTTAAACCGCTTATACCCCATAAAACGATCCAGGCCAACCGACTCATTTCCCTTTTCCGGCGTTTTTTCTTTTGCATTTTACTTCTTCGGGTTGCTCTTCCTTCGCCATCTTTACTCCGGCCAGATCCCCATTCATGGTACAATGGCATATTGTATCGGGTAAAGGTGCGGATTATATTGCATTACATGAGAAAACAGGAATACCACCCAGATAATGGCCAATACCCCGAGAATGATCCCGATGATGGAGCAAATTTTTCCTGCGTTCATGTTGTTGAAAGAAACACGATCGTATACGTCAGGTTGAGCTTCATAAGCCCCTTTGGCATTGGCATTCAAAACCAGTCCTATAATCCCCAGTATCAACCCAATGCCGTAACAAAAAGAGAAAACAATGGAACAAATGCCCAATACCAAAATAGCGGTACTGTTGGGGATGGGCCGAAGCATCTCATACGGCGTATTGAGGCGGGGTTGTTGTGTGCCATAGTTGTAGTTTTGCCGGGGATCGTAATCCCTTTTGTGAGCGACCTGGCCTGTCGTTTGGTCCTGATCGGGTACACCGTCAACCGGAGGCGGTGTGGCTGTTTGTTGGGTAAACAAAAACGACAGATCATTTATTTCACCTGCTTTTTGCCACTCGGCCATGCCCTCTGTCCACACATAGGTTTCTTTGGTGATGCCGGCTTCCTGTAACCCGCTGATGGGGAAAGGTCCTGCTTGCTGCCCGTTTCTGATGTAATAATATTGTTTCATTCCAAATGTTCAGGTGTTGGGTTTTAGAACCTCTAATCAATACTCCATTAAGGTTTTGTATAAATATTTGATTGTTAGCATATTAATGGTTGAAAAAACAGATTGAATTGTTGATATTTAGTACCTTAAACTGTTGTAAGAGCAAATATTAAGATGAATGTCAAGAGTCAACTCAACAGTAAATATCTGATAAAAAGTACGCTTTCCAAAATGGTTGAAGTGAATAAATGGCAAAACGATTTTATGATTGAAATAATCGGCTTATTCCTTAGCATTAAAGGGAAGATCAATTTTCTTCAACTTGGCAGATATGGAGATCATCAAGAATAACGGTATCGCAATCCGTTTGAAAAACCATTTCATTTCATGGAGTTTAATAAAGTTTTGGTTTCGCAGCATGGGAGTGGTCATTTTAGGTGAAGCCTGCTACATTCTTGAAGTGAAGTAATTAATTTTCAAATACCTGTATCAATTTTTCAGATTTATACATACTTGCAGGGGAGATTACTGCTCTTTGGAAAAGGTCTTTTTTTCTGT
>CALLUQ010000031.1 GCA_938010565.1 uncultured Flavobacteriales bacterium | reverse complement strand
GTTTATGTAGTGCCGATGTTTTCGGATGTTTTTTTGCGCTTTGGCGGAGAATTGCCTGCATTAACCCAATTTGTGGTCGATCTTTCCAATGCATTTACAGCATATTTTAAATATGGAGTTCTGGCGGCAGTACTGATCATTATATTGCTGTATACCCAACGAAAAGCCACCTGGTTCCGAAAAACCTCGGCCCGAGTGGTCCTGCAAATTCCACTCATCGGCCCCATCATCCAACTGGTTTTTCTCAGCCGGCTTTGTCAATCCATGCATCTGCTCATTGCATCCAACACCCCTTTGGTACGGGCCATCGATCTGGTGCAACAAATGGTTTCCTGGTACCCGGCCGAACAAGCTTTGCGCCAAGTAAAAGCAGATCTGGTCCGTGGCATACCCCTGAATAAAAGCTTCGGACAATTCCCCGATCACATCTTCCCATCGCGCATGATAGCACTCATTAAAGTAGCCGAAGAAGTAAACCAGCTCGACCACATGTTTCAACGGCTGGCCCGGCAATACAGCGATGAAGTAGAACATAGAACCGGCATAACAGGCAGCCTGCTCGAACCCGTAATGATCCTTTTCATTGCTGGCGTAGTAGGCATTATCCTCGTTGCCATGTATCAACCCTTATTTGACCTCAGTACAAAAATCGGATAAAAAATGTGTCCAAAAAACGTAAAACCCAACGCTAAAAAAAACCACCTTGCGGCATTTACCCTTACGGAACTGCTTGTGGTACTGGTAATCATCGGTATTCTGGTGCTCATTGCCCTGCCCAACTTTACAGGCGTAGTAGGCCAGGCACACACCCAGGAAGCCAAAATACAGCTCCGACAAATACACCAGTTGCAGAAATCTTACTTCCTGGCAAATACAAAATACACCCTCCACCTCCATGAACTGCATTTCATTCAGGAAAAGCTGCAAACCGAAGGCGGAACGGCCAAATATGTAATTACGGTAACGGATGCGGGGCCCAACGGTTATACGGCCGAAGCACGCGCAATTGCAGACTTTGATCAGGATGGAGTGTTCAACGTCTGGCAGATCAATCAGAATATGGAATTAACCGAAACCGTTCCCGACTAAATGGTGCAGGGGATCGACATAACGATTTTTGGCGTACTGGGCATATTGGCCTGGCAGGATCTCACTTCCCGCTCCGTGCATTGGGCCTGGCTGGCCCTGCTCTTTTTGCTGTTTATCGCCCAGGGCTTGCTGTGTATGCCGTTTTCGGAACTGGCCGGTCAAGCCGGATGGAACATGGGGTTTGTGCTGCTGCAATGGGCAGGCATCATCTTCTGGTTCTCCTTTAAAACAAGAAAGTTTACCCACGGCATCAACACCCTGCTGGGCCTTGGCGACCTGTTGTTCTTTTTTGTGATCTGCATGGCTTTCTCTCCGGTCAACTTTGTACTGTTCTTTCTGGGTGCTTTGCTGATGACCATATTGGGTTACGCATGGTACCTCTCCGTGGCCAAACAACCCAACAAACTGGTGCCACTGGCCGGAACCATGTCGCTGGCCCTGATGGCTACAATGGTGTTAAAATACATACAGGTGTTGCCCGATTTACGAGAAGATCATACCACTTTACTTTTGCTGAACTTTTGATGGAACCGGACTACATCCCTTTAACCGCCGACTTGCAACAGTCGATCACCACCGACCAGGCATGGCACTACCGCATTGTGCCCAAAATGGCAAGTGGCGATGAAATGGTATTCTACATTCCCGACGGAACCGACACTCCGGCTTACCAAGGCGAACTGGAGGTGTTGTTCGGCAAAAAGATACGGTTTGAAAAGATCGGTGCCGACATCCTTGGCAAAACACTCGGAAAATACTACCGCCGTACCGCTTCCAACAGCCGGTCGGCAAACATAAGTGGCCAACAAACAGAAGATTTCCTGACCCAACTGATCTTGGAAGCAAAAGAACTGGGCTCCTCTGATATCCATGTGGAGATCTATGACGATAAGGCCAGGGTTCGGATCCGGATCGACGGCATGTTGGTGGAGCGTTATCACCTGAGCAAAAGCGATTATCCGGCTTTGGTGAATAAAGTGAAAATTAAAGCCAACCTCGATATTTCGGAGAAAAGGCTACCACAGGATGGCCGGATCCAAACCATGGCCGGAAGCAAAAAACTCGACATCAGGGTTTCCGTTTTGCCTACCCTTCACGGAGAAAAGATGGTGATGCGCTTGTTGAGCAACGATGCCACCAACATCAACATTACCGCCTTGGGAATGGGCAAAAAAGAACTCTCGGATTACACCGAAGGTTATCAAAAGCCCAATGGGATCTTGCTCATCAGCGGGCCAACGGGTTCGGGTAAAACCACTACGCTTTACGCCACGCTAAAGGTCCTCAACGAGGAAAAACGAAACATTGTTACCATAGAAGATCCCATTGAATATACCCTCGACGGGATCAACCAGGTACAGCTGCGCGAAAGCATCGGGCTCACCTTCTCCGGTGCCTTGAGAACCTTCCTCCGGCAGGATCCCGATATCATTATGCTGGGAGAGATCCGCGACGGAGAAACGGCACAAATGGCCATCCGAGCGGCCCTTACGGGGCATCTGGTGCTGTCTACCATCCATACCAACTCCGCCTGGGGTACCGTGAGCCGGCTAGTAGATATGGGCGTACCTCCGTTCTTGCTCTCCGGCACCCTGAACACAACCGTAGCCCAGCGGCTGGTTCGTTTGCTTTGCAACGATTGCAAAACAACCACCGGTTTTAATCCCGATGCCTTTCCGCAGGGTTACAAAGCACCCCGAACGGTACACCAACAGTACCAACCCGTGGGGTGCGGATCTTGTTATTACTCCGGTTATCGCGGGCGTAAAGCCGTGTACGAAGTGATCCGGATCGATCGCGGTTTGAGTGCGGCCATCCGGGAAGAAAAAAACGACATTGGGAACTTATTGCAGGATAGAAAAGTGAAAAGCCTGGCCGACAACGCTTTCGAATTGTTTGAAAGCGGAGCCACTTCTTTTGAAGAAGCATGGCCTTTGCTCTCCGATTCCTGGTAAAACAACATAATAATGAAAGTGAACCGCAAATCCCCCCATTCTTAATACCATACGTTATGAAAAAACCCAGAAACATCCCCCTTTGCATCAGCCCTTTCCTCCTAACCGTTTTGCTGGCTTTTGCCCTGTTGTTTGCCAACACCGCAATGGCGCAGGAAGACCGCATGCTCCGGCTCGGCACCGAACTCACCGAACTCAGCCATACGGTTCCCGGCCTGAACGACAGCCTCGATTTTAGTTTGAGCAAAACCACCGTCAGCGAATTTGTTCGCGGCATTGGTACGGCACACAACCTCAACCTGGCGGCCGACCTATCTCTGAAGCAACAAATTGGCGGGTTTAAGTTTTCCGATGCCACGGTAAAAGATATCTTGCTCTGGCTTTGTGAACAACACCAACTGGACCTCAGCATCAGAGGCAACATCATCACCGTAAAAAAATTCGTGCCGGTTGTGGTGGAACTCCGGGCCGACCCCAAGGTACCGGAAATCAAATACAACAAAGCAACCGACTTTCTTTCGTACAACCTGCGCAAAGATTCGCTGGTGAATGTGGCCATGGAAATTTCCAGAAAATCATTGCACAATGTAATTGTGTTGCCCGATGCTGCCGGAGTGGTGGTTCGCCATGCGTTTATTCAGAACCGCCCCTTTGCCGATGCCCTAAAAAACATGGCGGAAACGGAAGGCCTGGTGGTGGAAGAAAACAACAACGTGTACAAGATCAAAAAAGACCCCGGCCTTGAACCGGATACCAACCACCGGAACCACCGGAGCCAACACAACCGAAATACGCCCGGCAACAACGATCAGCACCCGGAATATGTGCTGGAGATCAAAAACGATAAGATCACCATAGATGCCGACCATGTTCCTTTATACGATCTGGTTTCGGATGTAAGCCGTAAAATGGGCAAGAACTGCTATATTTTTTCCGATCTGAAAGGCAGTTCCTCCATTTACATCGATCATGTAACTTACGAGGAGTTCCTTTCCAACATTATGAACGGAACCGAATTTACGTATAAAGAAGACGATGGCGTTTACCTGATCGGCGAACGAAAAATGGAAGGCCTGCGTACTACCGAACTACTCAAAATGGAAAACCGCACCATCGAATCCATTGTAGACTATATTCCTTCGGATCTAAGAAGTGGGGTGGAGATCAAAGAGTTTATTGAGCTGAACGGGCTCATTGCAAGCGGATCCTATCTCAAAATACAGGAGGTCAAAGACTTTCTCCGCACCATCGATCAGGTAGTACCGATGGTAATGGTGGAGGTAATTATTGTAGATGTAACCCGAAAAAAATCGATGGCAGTAGGCATTGGCGGGGGCTTGGGCGGAGCCAACATTCCCGGATCTACCACCGGCTCTTATAACCAGGCCGATGGCAGCACAGGAGGATACAACGCCAACTTTAACAGCACCAGCATCAACACCTTGTTGCAGGCATTGAGCGGTTTTACTACGGTAAACCTCGGCCAGGTAACGCCACAGTTTTACATGCATATTTCGGCACTTGAGGCCGATGAGTACGTTAAAATTCGTTCTACGCCTCACCTGGCCACTTTAAACGGACATGAAGCAAGCCTGAAGATCGGAACGACTGAATTTTATGCCGAAACACAACAAAACATCAACGGAACGTTGAATCCGATCCAAACCACCACACAACAATTCCGAAGCAACAATGCCGATTTATCCATCACCATCAAACCCAACGTTTCGAACAACGAGATGGTAACCCTCGATATTAAAGTAGAACAATCCGACTTTATTGGCGACAGAGCAGCAGCCGGACCCCGAGACCAGTTTACGCGCAGTTTCGAATCGCTGATCCGTGCTTCCAATGGCGATATGATCTTGCTGGGGGGACTTGAATCGAAAGACAGCGGCAGAAGCTCGAATGGCCTGCCCTGGCTGAGTCGGGTGCCTGTTTTGCGTTTTTTTACCGGAACCACTTCAAAAAGCAAAAACAAATCGCAGTTGAACATTTTTATCAAACCCACCATCATCTATTAAAAAATGAACGACTGGTTCCGGAAAATACAAAAAGAACGGTCGGTTACCGTACTCGAAGCAGAGGGATGCGGAGGCAATCGGTTCCGTTACCGCTTTGTGGTACTGAAACTGAAGGGGCAACAACTGGAGATCAAAGAGCACAAAGGGCCTTTTGAAAGCCCGGAAGCCTTAACAAAAGCCAAACAAGGCCACCCTTCTGTGGTGCTCATGCTAAAAGGAAACGGAATACTGCATCGCAAGTTGGAAGGACAGGTTCCGTTTTTACAAGCACTGCATGGAATGCTGCCCAATGCAAACACCGACGATTTTTATGTCGAATCGGTTACAACTGCACACGCTACTTTTGTATCCGTTGTGCGCCGCGATTTGCTGGCCCCTTTGCTCACATCGTTGGATGCTATCGGGTGGTTGGTAACCGATGTACGGCTTGCTCCTCTTCCGATGGCAGCACTGGCCCTGCTCTCCGGCAACGGCACCGAAATGTCGGACGGCGTTTACAAGGTGCGGTTTAAGGCCGGCGAAATGGAAAGTCTGGAAACTTCATCCGGCGGAAACCCCAGCAACATCGGCATCGGAGAAAAAACCGTACAAAGCGATCTGATCCTGCCCTTTTCCGCAGGTCTCGGTCATTTTTTTCCGCTTGCCAACCGCAATTTTTCGGAAACTGCCGCGATCACCGACAACCGGGCCGAACACCACCGGAAACAAATGTTCCGGATAGGAGGTTGGGCGCTTCTTCTGGTGCTTTTCGGAAGTTTGTTGGTGAATTTTTTTCTGCACGACCACTATGCCGGAAAGCTGAATCGCCTGCAAACCACCTCGAATATGAATGCCCGGCAACTCAACCGGATCAATACGTTGCGCAACGAGATCCGTCAGAAAAAAGCCCTGTTGCAATCCGCAGGCATATCAGGCAACTACAGCATGGCTTTCCGGGCCGATCAGATCGGATTAACCGTTCCCGAAACCATCCAACTGAAAAAACTGAACCTTCTGCCACTCAAAAAACCGGAAAAAGACGGCAAACGCCTTATTTTTGACCACGAACACCTCGTGGTGGCCGGATCTGTTAACCGGAGTACCACCCTCAACAAATGGATCAAAGAACTGGAAGGGCTCCACTGGGTAAAGCGGGTGGATCTGCTCGATTATATGGAAGACGATAAAACCCATACGGATAAGTTTACATTTCAAATTACACTGCAATAAATGTTTCAGTCGGTTCGCTATAAAAACAAAAATTACCTCCTGCTCGCTTTAGCAGTGGTTTTCGGGTGGATGGCCTGGAAATATGCATTTGCAAAAACGTTCCACACCGCATATGAATGCGCCAGACTGGAACAAATGATGCAAGAAGCAGACGATGCGGCACTTACCATGGCCGCTTTGCAACAGGAGGCCCATCTGCTTAACCGGCAACTTGGCGGAAACGGAACATCCGTTTACCCCAACGTAAATCAGGAGTTATACGATTACCTCAGCCGTTATTGCGGCGATAAAAAACTCCGCATCCACGAATTTTCCGAGCCCCACAATTACATGGAAAACGATTATAATATCCGTTCCGGAAAAGTGATCATCCGCGGTAATTATGTAGACCTGATCAAGATGATCCACAACCTGGAAAACAACTTTACTTCAGCAAGAATTGCATCGGTGCACTTCTTCAGCGAAAAAAATCCTCAAACGAAAAAAACGAATTTATATGCTCAACTTTGGTTTCAACATATTGAAAAAGTTTAACACCGGTTTGCTGCTCATCGGTAGCTTTACTTTTTTTGCCTGCGATGATGTGATCGAAAACAACATCCAGGGTAAAAGCGTACCCCTTCTGGCGCCTCCGGCCGAACACCTTACAAGCGATAACTTCATTGCGTTTATATGGGGCGAGGTGGAAGGTGCATTGGAATACGAACTGGAAATTGCAAGTCCGTCTTTTGCCGGCATGGTATACCTGATACAGGATACCACAACGGCGGAGCTTCAGTTCAGCCAGCAGCTGGATCCGGGCAGCTATCAGTGGAGGATCAGGGCCAAAAACGGTTCCGGCACCACCAACTGGTATGCCCGCAATTTACAGATCGATTCAACGAGCAACCTTGCATTGGTGCAATTTGTACTGATAACCCCGGCAGACCAGGCGTACCTGAACGATTCTGTGATCGCTTTCAGCTGGAGCGGTCATCATGCGGTAAATGCTTACGACTTTAACCTGTATAACGACCATACCGGCGGAACGTTGGCCGAAACGGCATCCGGCCTTATCGGTACCACACATCAGAGTACCTTATCCGAAGGCCAGTATGCCTGGACCATGCAGGCCTTTAACGGCCATTCTTCGTCCGATGTGTATGCAGCTACCTTTAGCATTGACCTTACGGTACCCGGCTCCCCCGTGCCGTCTTTTCCGCCCGACCAGGCTACCGTGGGCGATACCACTCTGCTGTTCTCTTGGGCCCGGCCTGCCGATATGGGAACCAACCCTACATACATCAAAGACAGTTTGTATTTTCATTCGGATACCCTTGCCCCTGCCGGCATGCAGTTTGAAGTGGACGGGCTGACCCACCCACAGGCTTTAACAGCCGGCCAGTGGTTCTGGCGCCTCCGTTCCTTCGATCAAGCAGGAAACATCAGCGGTTATTCGGATTGGTTTACCTTCAACGTTCAGTAAACTAAAATGGCTCCTTCCGCAAAGAAAAAAACCTTGAATGCTCTACTCATTGCAGGAGTAGCAGGGGTATGGGGCCTTATTTTCTGGAAAATTTCCGGAGGAGAGGACCGCGAAAAAAGCACACCTGCCTTCCATCCCGTTGTTCAACCGGCTGTTTCCATGGAGCCGCAGCAGGATACGGTACGCATTGTTGCGGATTACCGCGATCCGTTTTTAAACACACGATCGCCACGCCCTACATCCGGAGAAGGCAACCGTTTCGGCACGAACAGACGCCACACGGTTCCGGAAGTAAAAAAGCCCGAGCCTCAGCCAGTAGTTGCCGAAGTAAAGTGGCCTTCCATTCATTACGGAGGCATCATCCGGAACAGTACAACCGACTCGTGTACCATTGCTCTGGTAAACATCAACAACAGCGATGCCATTGTAAAAGCAGGTCAAACGTACGGCAAGGTGCATATTCTGGCCATTTATGAAGATTCGATCCGCCTTGCCTACGGGGGAGAGGTGAAAAAGGTGATGCGTTGAGGAAATGCTTTCCAGAGTGTGGCAACGGATAGCCGGACAGTAGCGTTTCCCGCCATGCGGAGGGACGGACCTTCCTGCTGTATGGTTCCAGGTATTACCTTTGTGGTTCAAACGATCCGACATGAAACTTTTCATTAAAAACATCCAACAACTCCTCCAGGTAGAAGAAACGCCAAAAAAATGGGTGGCAGGGGCTGAAATGCAAAAATTACCCGCCATCGAAAACGCCTGGCTTGCCATTGAAAATGGTAAAATTGCTGCTTTTGGAAAAATGAACGACTGGCCGGGCATTGTCGATTGGCGCAACCTTAAAGTGATTGATGCAACGGGAAAAATGGTGCTGCCTGCCTGGTGCGATTCCCACACGCATACGGTACATGCTGCCAGTCGTGAAAAGGAGTTTGAGATGCGCATCAAAGGCAAAACCTACGAGGAAATTGCTATGGCCGGAGGGGGCATTCTGAACTCGGCACACAAGCTCCGGGAAATGCCGGAAGAACAATTGTTGGCCGATGCACAGTTGCGGATCGACGAAATGATCGCGTATGGTACCGGTGCCCTTGAGATCAAAAGCGGTTACGGACTTACCATGGAAGCCGAAATAAAAATGCTCCGGGTAATTAAAAAACTGGCCGAACAAAATCCCATTCCCATCAAAGCCACTTTTCTGGGGGCGCATGCCATTCCGGCGGAATACCGGCACAACCGCAATGCCTACCTCGATCTGGTGGTGAACGAAATGCTGCCTCGGGTGGCAGAAGAGCAACTGGCTCAGTACATCGATGTGTTTTGTGAATCCAACTATTTTACCGTTGCCGAAACCAAAAGGATCATGAAAGCGGGGGCTGCTTTTGGTTTGCGGCCCAAAATTCATGTCAACCAATTTACAGCAATGGGTGGCGTACAGGCCGGTGTGCAGCACCATGCACTTTCGGTAGATCATCTGGAAGAAATGCGGGAGGAAGATGTTCGGGTTTTGATGGGTACATCCACCATGCCTACCCTTTTGCCGTCTTGCTCCTTTTTTCTGGGCATTCCGTTCGGTCCTGCACGAAAACTGATCGAAGCAGGTTTACCCCTGGCCCTGGCCACCGATTTTAACCCGGGCTCCACTCCTTCGGGCAACATGCAGTTTGTACTTTCCCTGGCCTGCATCAAAATGAAAATGACACCCGCCGAGGCCATTCATGCCGCTACCCTCAACGGTGCCTACGCCATGGATCTTGGCCACGATTATGGCAGCATTGCTCCGGGCAAAACCGCCAACCTCATCATTACCCGACCCATGGAGTCTTTTGCTTATATTCCCTACGCTTTTGGCAGCAACGGGGTGGATCAGATGATTATCAACGGGAAAGTGCATGGTTAAGAAAAAAAAACCGCGTTTTGTTTTTCCGGCTGCCAGAGCAAGCAGAGGATCGAATAGAACTTCCGGTGGGTGGCTTGTTGCAAAAGGTATTTCAAATACGGGTTCGATGCTAAAATGCGGTGTTCCGATCAGATTTAATCGGTCGATGCCTGATTGCCGACTTCTCAGGAAAAATAAGTACGCAATTAAAGCTGCAATCGTTAGCGTTAAGGTGGGAATGGTTTTTTGTTGAAACGTTGCTGTGGTTGAAAGCGGAGAGGCCTGGCTGCCTGTTTAGCAGATTTAATTTATCCCGAAAAACTTGCTGATCCGTTGTGTTGTTCAACACAAGGCACCCTTCACACCCTTTACCTGACAATCACGAAATAACCTTGCTGCGTTTCTTCCTCCTGGTATTTGTTCACAAAAATACAGGTCCAGATGTAAGATGAACCGTAGCGGATATAACCGTCTTTATCACGGCCATCCCATTTTTCATTTGCATTGGAAGATTCGAACACTTTTTTACCGGAATTCTGATCCATTACCGTTACGGTAAAGCGGGTATCAAAAGCTTCGAATGCACGCGGTATCCAGCTTTGATTCAACTGAATATTGCTTTCGGGAGTAAAGGAAGTAGGCGCAAGAAGGTTGAGGGTTCTTTTTACAGGCACACGAAACACCTTGGTGTTGCTGCAGCCCATATCGCCGGTTACCGTAAGGCTTACTTTATGCAGACCAACACGTGTAAATACTTTGGAAGGTTCGCGCTTTGTGGAAACAGCACCATCATCAAACGTCCAGAAGTAGTTTTGAGCACGGCGGCTCAGGTTGGTAAAACGCATTTCCGGGATCAGCCTGTCTTCTGTCATTTTCCAGCTGGCATCAGCTACGGGAACCTCAAAAATGTGGACCTCGCTATGCGCAGTACGGGTTTTTCCGGCCCTGGAAGCGGTGAGCGTTACCGTATAATTTCCGGCGGTGGTATAGGCATGTGTTATCGTAATTCCCGTTGCAGTTGTGCCGTCGCCAAAGTTCCAGAGGTAGTTTACCTTATCATCAATGCGCTCCGGCCGAAAAGCAATAACCGAACCGGCACACCCCTCATGCTGGCTCAGGCTGAACTGAGCAGAAGGTTCGCGTATTTCCGAAGGCACAGGTGCAACCGTTGAAACGTTGGAAACCGGAGACGTGTTGGGTTGAACCAACTGATCCCGATGGCTGTTGACCGATTTTTGCGGATGGGTTTGAATGGTGTGGCCGGAATCGTTTCCAAGGTTGGATGTTGGAACATTTACCTGTGCCGGTAATGGAAGAGAGGAATCCTGTTCCATTGCCTTTTTTACAGAAGCATCGGCAGGGTAATACAGCGCCGCTGTCGCGCTGTTTTTTACCGGTGCCGGAGGCGTGGTAAACGAAACATCGCTACGATCCTGAGGCGGTGCAAAAAAGTGGTGGCTGTTTGCAAAGTAAATGCCGCCGGCTATTAAAGTAATGCCTGCCAGAACAATGCCTGCACGGCCTGTTTTTTTTAGGGTATTGGCTTTGTGGTATGCTTGGGTGAGTTTTTGATCCATGGCAGCCCAAGAAGAACCATCATAAGAAACCTCGAACGGTTCCAGTTTCTCTTTGATCAATTCTTCAAATCCATCTAACTTATTCATAGCCTATCTGATGTACTTCTTTTCCAGGATCTTTCTCAGATTCCTCTTGGCCTTGGCCAAGTTTGACTTAGATGTTCCCACGCTTATGCCTAACATTTCGCTGATTTCTTTATGGGAATAATTCTCCACCACATAAAGGTTAAAAACGTTCCGGTAAGCAGGCGATAACTTCTGAATGGCTGCAACGATATCATCTGCTTTGATGTTACCGTATCGGCTTTCCGTATCTTCATCCTCCGGTGGTTCATGATGCAGATCCAGTACATAATCAGAGTCGGTCAGCACAAAATCGTTCTTCTTTCTCCGGAAACTATCAATGGCATTATTGACAATGATCCGTCTGATCCAACCCTCAAAAGAACCTTGCCTGTTGTATTTTTCAATTTTTGTAAAAACCTTGATAAACCCTTCTTGTAGTAAGTCCTGAGCTTCCGCATGGTCTCTGGCATAACGCATGCATAAACCCATCATTTTACCGTAATACCTCTCGTATACCTGCTGCTGTCTTTTGCGGTCGCCTTTCCGGCAACCATCAACAAGAGACTCAAGTTCTCGATCAACAGGACTCATCTTTATTATTCGATTTAAAAGACGGCAGTGTTTTGTGGGGGTTGCCGCCTTTTACCATGTTTTTATAAACCATCGGAAAGGATATACGAAAGTAAAGGAAAAATCTTTGATCTAACGATCCGGAGTTCGTTCGATCTGGCCCCTTTACAGCATCAAAAATCCGTAACCCCTTAGAGTTATGAAATTTTGAAAACAGAAAAAATTCCGATATAAATCCCTTTTCCGGAACCATAAACCTGCAACCACCCGAATCAAATAATTTCAGGGCCCGATGCGCTGAATTATCTGAACATATTTCTACTTTCGTATCCCGAATCATTCAAATTATTCAAATCGATTAACAGATAAGCCGTTATGAAAGTAACCATCGTAGGTGCCGGTAATGTTGGTGCAACCAGTGCAGACGCAATTGCTCACAGGAGAATTGCAAGCGAAGTAGTATTGTTGGATATCAAAGAGAATTTTGCGGAGGGAAAAGCATTAGACATGATGCAAACCGCCACTCTTTTAGGTTTTAATACCCGTATTTCCGGCAGTACAAACGATTATTCCAAAACAGCGGGCAGCGATGTGGTTGTGATCACAAGTGGAATCCCACGCAAACCCGGAATGACCCGTGAAGAGTTGATCGGTGTAAATGCCGGTATCGTTAAAACGGTAACCGACAACGTACTGAAGCATTCTCCCGAAGCCATTGTTGTGATCGTTTCCAACCCGATGGATACCATGACCTATCTTGCCCTCAAAGAAAGCGGATTGCCCAAAAACCGCGTGATCGGTATGGGAGGAGCTTTGGATAGTTCCCGTTTCAAAACCTACCTTTCCCTGGCGTTGGATAAACCGGCTAACGATATACACGGAATGGTAATTGGCGGCCATGGCGATACCACCATGATCCCTTTAACACGCCTGGCTACCTGGAGCGGAAATCCTGTTTCAAACTTCCTTTCTGCTGAAAAAACGGAAGAAGTGGCAGCAGCTACCATGGTGGGCGGAAAAACCCTTACCGGAATGTTGGGTACTTCGGCATGGTATGCCCCGGGTGCAGCAGTAGCTTACCTGGTAGACAGCATCCTCAACGATCAGAAACGATTGATCCCTTGCTCTGTTTACCTTGAAGGCGAATACGGACAATCGGATATCTGCCTCGGTGTACCGGTAGTGATCGGAAAAAACGGTATCGAAGAGATCATAGACTTACCACTCAACGATGCCGAAAAGGCCTTGTTTGTGAAAAGCGCAGCTGCGGTACGCAATATGAATACCGCTTTGGATGGCATTACTGCCGGATAAAAAGATCGGATACATCCAACAGAAGGTCCTTTCCTGCTTTTCGGGAAAGGGCTTTTTTTTGACCCTTATTTTTTCATCACGCCCCTCTCCCGTTGGTTTCAGTTCCGGATAACGGTTGCGCTTTGCCGTAAATTACATCCGGGCATGGTATCGGATGCCTTGCATGCGGACACCGGAGCTACGGAAGCCGTATTTTAACCCAAACCACCCGACAATAGAACACCGTACGCCATCATAACATCAGGTAGGGATCAGCGATGGATTAGTAAAATCCGGCTGCTTTTTCCGATGCCATCTGTTGCCATGCAAAAATAAGTTCCCGCAGGTAAATCGCTTACATGCAAGGTAAAAGAACAGGAACCCTGTATGGAATGCGTAGCCATTTTCCGCCCGATAACATCGAGAACAATGAGCGTAAGCTCCGTTCCGGAATGGCCTTCACAAGCAAAGGTAACTTTGTCTTTTGCAGGGTTGGGATAAAGGTGCAACTGCAAATTGCTTTTTGGTTCCTCAAGGCCCACCTGAACAGCGTCCGACCCCATAAACAAACCCAGCCCTCCTCTAAAGTTTCCGATCACCAGATCGCCCTGCCCGTCGCCGTTGAGATCGGTTCGGGCCGGTGCAGACCGGATCCCCGTATAAATCCCTTTAAAAGTGGAATCCACCAGGTGAAAAGCACCCGACAGGTTGTTGGAAATGCTATCGAAATGATGCAGATAGCCCGTTTTAGAACCCACCAACAGTTGCAGTGCATCCGTACTGTCCCGATAAAAATGAGGAACACTGTAACCATCAACGGCCCAATATTCTTTCACATTCAAATGCCCGAAAGTGTCGTGCATCAACCGGAAAGAAGGAACCGAAGCCGTTCCTATATTCTCATAATAATTGATTTTTCCACGCTTTTCACCAATCACCAGATCCAGCAACTGGTCGTCGTTCATATCGATCAGCTGCGGTGTGGCATTTTGTCCCACATCAATGGTTGCACCCGTATGATCCGAAAAATGGGTAACTGCCAACGTAAAATCGGCATCGCTGCCTATTGGTGCCACATTCTCAAAATAGTACAATCGGCCGCTCCGGTCGCCAATGAGCAGGTCTTTATCCGTATCGCCATCCAGATCTCCGAATGCCGGGTAAACATCTTCTTGTAATCCGATCTGAGAAAGGTTTTCAAAATCATCCGTCACCAAAGAAAAAGAAGGGTTTTCCGAAGTGCCCATATTCTCATAAAGCGCAATTTGAGAAGTGTAAACCCCGATTTGTTGAAAATACCCCGTATTCCCGATAAAAAGATCTTCCAGCCCATCGTTGTTGTAATCAAAAAAAACCGGATAAGCACCTTCTCCTACTTCAATCATATCCGATTGCATAAAACGGTTGCTTATGTGGTTGAATACCGGAGTTCCATCGGTGCCATTGTTTTTATAAAACCATACACTTTGCGCATTGACCGACAAATTGGGTGTATTGGGACTGACCAGCAAATCGCGTTTGCCATCGTTGTCTACATCTTCATAAAAAGAACCGGGAAAAATTTCAACATCAACCGATAACGTGTTGGAAGGAAATTGATTGTTCTGGCTCACCATATAAGCATTTACGGTATTCCCTCCGTTTTCGAGCATCGTAAGGTTGTTAAAGCTTATATCTCCCAGCAACAAGTCTTTATCTCCATCCCCATCCAGATCCAAAGCAAGAACGGAAGACCCCGCATGCCGCACCTCCCTGGCCATGGTTCCGGTAATTTGCGATCGGAGCTCAGGGTGGTTTACATTCCAGCTGCAAGTGTCGTCCAACATAACAGCGTTGTTGGCCAAACTTTCAGAAAAATAGCCCCAGCATTTGTTGCGCAATTGAAATTCGAGTGTATCGCAACCGTGTCCGTTTTCCACGGAATAATTGCGGTGATATTCCATATAGGAGCCGATGAGGCCAAAGGTGAGAATGTCCAGATCCCCATCGTTGTCCAGATCGCCTATATGAGGGAGATCTGCCGGGCTCACAAACAAGTTGGTTACATTCGGGTCTTGAAACGAATTCAGCAAGTCTTCCGTCAGTTGAAACGAAAGCCCGTTTGTGATATCGGACACGTTTTTATAAACTGCTATTCCTCCGCTGGCATAGGTAAAAAGATCCATCTTCCCATCGCAATTGTAATCGCGCAACAATACCCAGTAAGATAAATCCGGAAACAACGATTCGTATTCCGGAGCATACGTATAAGAAACGGTACCTGCAATGTTGTTGTTGATAAAGGTTTGCGTTTTGTTGCCCGTACGGTCAAAAACAAACAGATCCTTTACCCCATCCTGATCAAGATCGATCGTCGAAAACTGGCAGGAATTCATTCCGCCGGCCCATGGGTGCTTCAAAGCAACATGGTTGGCCATTACCGGAACGGCATTGGTTTGCACAAAACTATTTTGTGCCTGAAGCATCAAGGAACATAAGTTGATAAAAAAAACAACGAGGAATGGGAAAAATTGTGGATGCATAGCAGACAAATGATAAAAACAAAAGAACCAGATCAATACAAAGATAACAATTCAAAAAGGCCATTTCACTTATGCCCTGCCTCGGAAGGTTTCGATTTATTGGGAATATTGAATTGTTATTCTAACTTTGCGCGTTTATTTTTAAACCCATAATCTTAAGCAGATGCAGAACAAAAGTGCAATATGGATTTTTACAGTCCTGCTGGCACTGGCTTCAATTTACCAGATTTCGTTTTCATTTTTCACATCAAGTGTAGAAAAGCAAGCGGATACGGATGCTGCGGGTCAGGTGGATCATGTAATGGACAGCCTTGAGTTGGACAAATCAAATGAGGTTTTACGCGACTCCGTACAACTGGTGTTGAAGAATGGAATCCTTCGCAAGAAAGGTTCCGAGTCGGTTTATCCCCTTCTTGGCTACACCTACGACGATTGTCGCGAGCGGGAAATGAAGATCGGTCTTGACCTGAAAGGCGGAATGAACGTGGTACTTGAGGTATCCATCTCCGGTCTGGTAAAAAGTTTTGCCGCCAACAAGGCAGTGAACCAGACTTTTCAGACCGTAATGACCGAAGCCGAGGCAAGCATGGCCAACAGCAACGATGATTTCATCACGCTTTTTGCAAATGCATGGGCTCAAAATGCCGGCGACAAACAGATGGTCGACATCTTCAACAACCGCACCTACAAGGATAAATTTCCAAAAGGAATTACCAACGAGGACTGCATTGCCATTCTCAGAAAGGAATCCGAAGAAGCGATCAAAAGTACACAGGAAGTAATTCGTACGCGCATTGACGGCTTGGGTGTGGTTCAGCCTACCATCCAACGCCAGGGATTTACCGGCCGTATTTTGATCGAACTTCCGGGGGTAAAAGACAAAGAAGGGGTGCGCCGTATTCTTCAGAGTACAGCCAACCTGGAGTTCTTTTATACCTACAACAATTTCGAGATCAGTCCGAAATTGGAAGAGATCAACAAATATTGGGCAAACGAACTGAGCCCGCAACTAAAAGACATCACCGCAAAACGCGATTCTTTGGTAGTGGCCGATTCTTTGGCAAATGCACAGCAAGATACCTTGGTTGCACAAACCGCCAACGCGGCTGACTCCCTCACCGGAAAACCATTGGAAACAGATGCTTCTGACCCCGATCAAAGCGGAGATGCAGCATTACAGGCTTTGTTGAATAACGATTCTACGACAGGAGCAAGCGACTCCATTAACGGAGAAAGCTTCGGCCAGTTGGAAGAACTCAACAAAAAGATCCAGGAATTGAGTGTTCCGATCTTTAAAATTTTCCAGGCTTCGGTTTACCAAAACCCCGAAACACAATCATTGCAATGGAGTGAAGGTTGTCGCATAGGTGCCGTTCACGAAAACGATACGGCACAATTCATGAAATATGTGAAAGATCCGGGTGTAAAAGGCATCTTGCCAAAAGACCTGCGTTTGATCTGGGGCAACAAAGCCGATCAGGCAGGCGCATTCTCACTTTATTGCATTAAGGTGACCACCAAAAACGGAAAAGCCGAACTGGAAGGAGAATCCATTATCCGGGCTTCTCAGGAATTTGATCAGTTGGGAAGTGGCGTGGAAGTTACCATGCAATTTAACAACAAAGGAGCCGGGACCTGGAAAAAGATGACCGCTGAAAGCATTGGTAGATCAGCGGCCATTGTACTCGACAACAAAGTGTACTCTGCCCCCATTGTACAAGGCGAAATACCCTCTGGTAACACTTCGATCACTTTCGGAGGAAGAACGGATGCCGAAACCATCCGCGAAGCACAATTGCTGGCTACCATTCTGGAAGCGGGTTCATTGCCTGCTCCGGCAGTTATTGTAGATGAAGCCATTGTAGGACCCTCTCTCGGCGAACAAAACGTTCGCACCGGAGTATGGTCTTTTATCATTGCACTCATTCTTGTACTCATGTACATGATCTTTTATTATTCCAAAGCAGGAATTATATCCAACGTGGCCCTGCTGGCAAACATCTTCTTTTTGTTCGGAGCACTTGCTTCGCTGCAAGCCTCTTTAACACTTCCGGGCATTGCCGGTATTGTATTAACCATTGGCATGTCGGTAGATGCCAACGTACTCATATACGAACGCATTCGTGAAGAGATCCGCGCAGGTAAAGGCATGCGCCTGGCCATTTTGGATGGTTATAAACGCGCTTATGCCGCCATTATCGATGCCAACATTACTACGTTATTA
>CALLUQ010000030.1 GCA_938010565.1 uncultured Flavobacteriales bacterium | reverse complement strand
GAGAAAAACTGCTGATCTATCCCAATCCGTCAGACGGAAACTTCTCCGTAGACCTGGGTAACCCCTACCCATCCGTAGCCATAACAGTGACGGATATAAGTGGAAAAGTCGTTCAAACCACATCGCCATCCGGGGCCCATGAACAATTGTTTCATCTAAAGTTCGAAAATCCGGCAGGGGTTTATTTTCTGACCATTAAAGCGGGGGATAAAAGAGCCGTGGTGCGCGTTGTGAAAGAGTAGTTGATAATTGACAATGGATAAATGGAGAGTTAGAGGGGTGAATATCATTTCATATCACTGACCCTCAATACGCTTTCGATAGCAACACTATCATTATGCATGCCTGACAGACAATTAGAAATTGTTCTCTAAACCGAAGGCTGCAAAGGAATCTTTTATGTTAAATTTTCCATGTCGGACAAAGAGACAGATTCCGGTCCAATAAAATGGCATTTCCGGAAGCGATGCTTTTTTATCCGGGTTGAACGGCATGCAAATGATAGGCATAAGGCATGCGCCGATCATACCCTTCCAAACGCCATTTGCCTTTTTCGAGGGTATCCGTACTGTTAAAGACCGGGTAAGGCATGTAATCAAATTCCCGGAACGCTTTGATCTGCAATCCGTTTTGAATAACAGCGTTTATTAACGTTGCGGTAGGATGATCAAAAGTAATGGAACGGATGGAGTGGTTTTTGGGACCTGCATAGGAACCTGCTTCGGTTTCATCTACGGGTTGCCGGCCAAAATAGTCGTACGGCCAACCGGGCGATCCCATCATGTACAAAACGGGATGAAACTCTACAACATGCAGTACACCGCCGGGCTTTATAAATTGCCGCACCAACTTTCCCCATCGGTACAGATCCGGCAACCAACACAAGGCTCCCCAGGAAGTATACACCATGTCGAAAGTTTCGTGGAGCAACACAGGCAGGTCATAAATATTGGCGCGGATAAAACGGGCCGGAAGGTGAAGTTCGAGGCTTAACTCCTGTGCCTTTTGAATGGATGCATCGGAGAGGTCTGCCCCGGTAACATTGGCCCCCATGCTGACCATAGACAAAGAGTTCATTCCAAAATGGCATTGCAGGTGAAGGATCTTTTTGCCTTTGATATCGCCCAGTGCTTCGAGGTCGATCTCGGGCAGGTCGTTTTTGGTGATCTTAAAACGGGCAAGGTTGTAAAAATCAGAATCGATGTGTGCTACGGTTCGGAGGTTCCAGGCCTTGCGGTTGATCTGCACCCAATCGGCATTCGTTTGAGGCATTATTTAAGGGGTTTAAATTTAAGCCGGATGGAGTTGCCGATTACGATCACATCGCTGAAAGCCATGGCCAGTGCGGCTACCATCGGATTGAGCAGCCCCAATGCAGCGATCGGGATGGCTGCTGCATTGTAAAAAAAAGCCCAGAACAAATTTTGCCGGATGGTGAGCAGCGTGTGCCGGCCGAGCAGAATGGCCGTTCGGATGTGGATCAGTTGTTTGGCATCGAGCAATATAACCTGGGCCGAAAACATGGCTGCCTGGGTAGCATTGCTCAGGGAAATGCCAATATCGGCTTTGGCCAGCGCAGGGGCGTCGTTGATGCCATCGCCCACCATGGCCGTTTTTCCTTTCAGACGCATGCGTGCAATTCGTTCCAGTTTTTGTTCCGGTAATTGCTCGGCATACCATTCGGTAATGCCTGCTTCCCGGGCTGTACGTTCGCACTTCACCCGACGATCGCCACTTAGGAGTACCGGAGTGATGCCTTCCTTTTTTAACCAGCAGATCAATTCCCGGGCGTCTTTTTTAAGGACATCCTGCAAGTTCAGGCCAGCTACCAACCGGTGGTTTCGGGTGAGGTACAAATCGAAATCGGAAGAAGTTCGGGAATGGGATGCCAGGATGCGTTTTGAACCCAGTTGCCAGGTATGACCATCGCCATCCGTACCCGTCATGCCAATGCCTTTCGTTTCTTTAACGGAGGAAAGGAGGGCCGGCGGGTGCGAAGAAAAATGGTTGACCAGCGATTGGGCAATGGGGTGGGAGCTTTGCTGTTCCAGTGCGTGTATAACGGAGCCCATCCGGTGGGCATATGCGGGATCAATCACTTGTAGATGCTCTACCTTAAATTTTCCGTCGGTGAGGGTGCCGGTTTTATCAAAAACCATATAACGAAGGCCTTTGAAGGTTTCGAGGGTACTTCCCCCTTTTACCAGGATGCCTTTTTTTGCTGCCCGGCCAATTCCGGCAATCACAGCGGTTGGGGTGGCCAGCCCCATGGCACAAGGGCAGGAAATCACCAACATGGCAATGCTGTTCATCAGGGCTTGGGCTACCGGTAAATGAAAAACGAGCCAGGAAATGAAAAAGGCAGTGGTAGCCAGCCCCAAAACCACCGGAACGAAAATGGCACTGACTTTATCGCCCAATTGCTGAATGGGCGGCTTATCGGCCTGAGCCTCTTTTACCAATCGGATAATTTTGCTGAGAACGGTTTGTGATCCTGTTGCAGTAGCTTTCATTTTAAATGCGCTACCCAGGTTGAGGGTGCCGCCCATTAATGTTGCTGCTTTGTTTCGAGCAACGGGCTGGCTTTCGCCGGTTACCATGCTTTCATCCACCAGAGCGTGATCGGAAAGGAGTTGTCCGTCGCAGGGGATCTGATCGCCTTGGTTCACCCATAGAATATCGCCCGGTTGGATAGCGGAGGCAGGAATGGTTTCCGTTTTTTGTTCTGTAAGGTCGGGCCGGATGCGTTTGGCTTCTACTTTTTGTAAACGACTCAAAGACCGGATGGCCGTTGTGGTTTGTTTGACGGACCGGTGTTCCAGTACATTGCCAAGCA
>CALLUQ010000029.1 GCA_938010565.1 uncultured Flavobacteriales bacterium | reverse complement strand
CCTTAACACAACAAGTCAATGCCTGGTGCAAGCACAGAAACAATCGTGAATCCAAGATAAATTGGCAGTTTACTACTGAAAAATCAAGAATTAAACTAAAACGACTTTATCCGTCAGTTAATGATTGACTTGACACTAGTGGGTCGCCTCAACAGCTTCAGCCTTGATTTTTGGTTCTTTTCATCAAGGAAAAGAACAATAGATCACTGATTTAGAGAAAGATGCGTGATTCTGTATAAGGTAGGAATTTCCGTTATCTATCTGTTGTAAGATACTACGTTTTTTCAGGCTTGATCTGAAAGACATGCTTACTACAAAGCAATTTTTCAACCATTTGCCAATAAAATCAATCCTTAAGAAGGGTAATAAGGTTTATAAACCGACGAAATCAGGGAAAAAGAAACCTTGCAGAAACGCAGAACTTTTTATGCCTTATGGCAGCTGCTATCCGGTTGGGTGAGCTATCCATAAAAGCGTCAATACGACCTTAACCCGGAGAAGTGGTTCAAAATTTGAATGCATTTGCTCCGGTAAGCCCTCCTCCTATTCGTACCATCTGTATTTCGAAATGTCTTCCGTTCCGGTAATTTCTTTCCCGTCGAGTAGCAAAAAGGAGCCACGTTCAATGGCATGATCTTGTTTCACATCAACTGCAGTTAAACCTTTTAACCGGATATGTGCAGGACCAAACTCGGGCTTTTTTTTGAAAGCAGCCAGGCCAATGTCCGCTTTTTCAAGCGTCAGGTTTTTGATATCGAGTGCCGACCTATCTTTGGAGGCAACCGCAATTACGCCTCCGGTAACGGTGCTGTTCCGGATCACCAACCGTGAATCTTCTCCGCCCGAGATGCCCTTGTCTCCCGGGTATTTAATCGTACAGTCAGCAATGGTAACCTGGCTTCCCGAAAAATCGATGGCATCGTTCCCGGTCATTTCAAAATAAGAATGGGTTAGCCTGCCGGTGCAAAAGTCCGCATCCAACGCATCGCCCGAGGTATGGCTGAAAGTGCTGTTGCTGATGTAAAATTCCGACCGGATAATATTCAGGGCATCTTCACAGGAGTTATGGCTAAAAGTACACCCGTCTATAACGACATCGCTTTCGTAAAAAGTAACCGCACCCGTATGCGAGAAAGCCCCTCTCATCATGGTGTTTAAACCGGTAAATTTCACATGTTTCAACTCTGATCTACCCTGAGCCTGCAACACACTCAGCCCTTGCCCGCTGCCATCGGTACTGTATATTTCTACCGGCCTTTTTTTGCTTCCGCGAATAAAAACAGGGGCATAAGAAACCACCGTTGCTCCCCGGTTAAGAACCAAACTGACGGTACTGTCCATTACCACCGGCATCGCATCATCAAAAATCAGATCGTTGTTCATGGTATGCAACCCGGGTTTAAAATAAAGGGTATCATTTTTTACGGTACAGTACCCCTTACCCACCCCATTGGCTGCTCCGTGCCAGTGGGTCGGAACCCAGCGAAAAGGGCGAGGCCATCTGATTACTTTGCTGGAATATGTCTTGTTTTGTCCTGCTATTTTGTAATACACCTTGTTCGGCTTTCCCGGTATCTTCAGTTCGGCTTGTGCCTCCGCCTTTCCGGTATAGGCAGGCAATGCCAAATAATCTTTTAGTTCCGTTACGGAGGAGCCTTTTTCGCTATAACCTGTGATGTGAACAGCCAGAGGGTAAAAATTTTCCAGCACCAACTTTGAAACGGAATCTTCCGCATCAAAGTCCTGAAAAAAAGCATTGAGGGCCACATGTTTTAAAGGCTTGTAGGCAAAACCCGGAAACAACGGGTCGGGTTTCGGGTGGGAAGCAACGCGAAAGAAAGGGGTGGCGTTTTTTTTAGCGGCAAGCCGATGTAAAAAAGCAGGAGGAACATGGTTAAACTCTTGTTCCAACATCGCTTTAAACCGTTCTTCTTCCGGTTGTACGGCGGCTAAAAAAGACCGCAGGAATGCCGGGCTGTGATAGCGTTTGGAATAATGGTTAAATCGTTCGATAAATTTTTCATCCGAAAAGATACGTTCCCGGTAAAGAAGGTCCTCTTTGTCCTGTTTTTTAAAAAGGTCTTCCGATAAATTTGTGCCGGCTGCTTTCGGATCATAAATGGTTCCTGCGATCAATTCCAGCTTGCCCAATACGGGATTATAATACCAACGTTGATTGTACCATCGGGCAGGGAAAGAAGAACCCGACAGCTCAAGAATTGCAAAATACCGGGCCAAACGATCCAGATCAACGATGTTAGACAATTCCGGGGCCTGACCTTTCCGAAGGTGTTCCAACAAATTTTGTGCGATCAAAAACTGGGCCCTCAGTTTGTCGGTTTTGAGGGTCTTACTCTTTTTGCAAGGTTCAATGTAAGCGGCATCAAAAACCGGAATCCATTCTTTTTCAAAATTTCTTTCCGCCGGAAGCTGACGGCGCTCCCAATAGCCCTGATCGTCAAACTTGATAATGGGGCCTTCCCGACGGTTTTGTGCTTCCACCACCTGTTTTTCATAGCATTCTTCCAAAGCAAAAACACCCATTCGTTTCGCATTTAAAGTAATCGGAACAAAAGTATAGCGGGTGGTCAATACATCTTCTTGTTTGCACAACTGATGCAACATCCATTCATCCATAAAACTGCGATTGCCCGGATGGATGAGGTAAAAGGACCGCATGCCCATAACATTATGATCGCTTTTCACCCGGACCTTATACATCCATTTCGGGCCTTCCATTTCTTCGGGGAGGCTCCCTTGCAAACGGATCTTTACCTGCATTTTGGTGCCTTTCCAACGAATGGCCGCATCGTAATACCGGCGTGCTTCGTTATACGTAAACCCTTTTTTGATGCATGTATCGCGGTAAGCCTTGATCTTAACAAGATCTTCGGCCGGAAAAAGAATATCCAGGCTTTCTTCGTCTGCAAAATCAGGATATTCGGGTTTCGCTTTCCATTCCACTTTCAAATTGTCGAAATAAATGGTTGCCGTGCCCGGATGAAATACAAAAACGGAGAGCTGATCATCGTGCATGCCTGGAGGCAGAACCAGATCGAGGGCAAGCAGTTCCCAACCGTTCTTCCCCCTTTTGTAAGGCCGTTCGGTTGCTTTAAGTACCCTACCCGTACGGTTGTTCACAACCACCAGTTTTCCCCGGCTCTCCGGATCAAGACGCCAGACCTCTGCCCGGATAAACTGGTTGGAAAACACATGATCCAATTTCAGTTCAAAGCCCTTTTTTTTCTCCGGAAGTGCTATGCTAAACTGCCCTTCGTAAGCTTTGGCTTTGGATTGCAGATCTCCTCCGGAGAAATGGCTTCGTTCGCCTTCGAAACAAACAACGCTATCGCAGTCGACGGCATTTTCGGCATCGCAGAAATACATGCCAAGCGCATTCGGATCCGAGGAAGAACAACCCGCCATAATCCCCGTAAGCAGAGCAAACAGAAAAAAATATATTCCCTTCATTCTCAAATGGTATTCGCTGCAAAAAACGTCGCAAATTTAACAAAAATAAAGGGCCTGTACTTCCCGTTATCTGAACACCTTCCGGAACGCTGATGGCCAAAACGCTTTTAACCCAAAAGAACATAATGCATAATGTTATGATAATAAGGCATGTAATAAAATTTCCGAAACACTTGATCAAAACACCCCGACACTTGGTATGAACCCCTTATCGTATTCGAAAAATTGTCTAATTTTACCCGTCCCTTATGATGAAAAAAAAAGCAGCCGGACCTCCCCGCAGGAATACCGCTAGGAAAAAAGGCGGAAAAAAGAACACTCCTGACAAGCGAAAACGACGGATGTACAGGCGGTTGCTTACCCTTTTCTGGATGGTCGCTATCGGACCTTATGCAGGTTTGGGACTGATGCTGGTTTTAGCAGGCAACGGTGCTTTTGGCGAATTGCCCACTTTTAACGAACTGGAAAACCCCAAAAGTAATCTCGCCACAGAAATTTATTCCGCCGATCGCAAATTGCTTGGGAAGTACTTTCGGGAAAACCGGGTAAATGTGCGCCACGATGAACTCTCGCCCTACCTGGAAAAAGCCTTGATCGCCACGGAAGACGAACGCTTCAAAGCACATTCCGGAATTGATTTGCGGTCTTTTATACGGGCAATGGTTTACTTGGGAGGCAAAGGAGGAGCAAGCACCATTACCCAACAGTTGGCAAAAATGCTCTTTCACAAACGGCCATCCGGTTTATGGGCCAGGATCCGACAGAAATTCAAAGAATGGATCATTGCAGTACAGCTTGAAAAAGCTTATACCAAAGATGAGATCCTGACCATGTATCTCAACCGTTTCGATTTTATCAACAATGCCGTCGGGATCAAATCGGCTACTCAGGTTTACTTTAACACCACGCCCAAGGATCTGCGGGTTGAACAAGCCGCCATGCTCATCGGGATGGCCAAAAATCCTTCCCTGTACAACCCCATCCGTTTTCCGGAAAGAACTGGTAACCGCCGAAATATCGTACTTGGGCAGATGAAACGCAACGGCTACCTTACAACGCAAGAGCTGGACTCTTTGAAAGCACTACCACTAGGGTTGAATTACCGGAAAGTGGATCACAACGAAGGGCTTGCCCCCTATTTCCGCGAAGTATTGCGAGAAGATCTGAAACAGATGTTTTCTGCAACCCATCCGGATGGCAGCTATGTATATCACAAAAAAGACGGATCGGGTTACGACATCAACCGCGATGGTCTGAAAGTTTATACCACCATCGATTCGCGCATGCAATCCTATGCCGAATATGCTGTGAAAACGCATTTGGGAAAAGAGTTACAACCTTTGTTCAATGAGAAATTACAAAACAAAAGAAATCGCCCGTTCAGCTACAAAGTTTCTCAGGTACAGATCGATCAGATCTTGAGGGCTGCAAAGTACCGCTCTGAGCGGTATCAGGTCTTAGCCGGAAAACAGTGTGCGGTGTGTGGCCGGCGAGGCCATGTATTAAAGCTCGATGAAGATTCCATTCGTTGCACCGCCAGCGATTGTGGGCTCATCGTAAAACGCCGCTCCCAAGCCAGTATCGATTCCATATTTAATACGCCCGTTAAGATGCAGGTATTTTCCTGGGATGCCGGAAAAAGCAACCATTATCAAAAAGATACGCTGCTTTCTCCGGCAGATTCCATTCGTTACAAAAAAGGGTTTTTCCAGACCGGTTTGATGTCTATGGATCCACATACGGGTTTTGTAAAGGCTTGGGTCGGAGGCATCAATCACCATCATTTCAAATACGATCACGTACGCAAAGCAAAACGACAGGTAGGTTCTACGTTCAAACCTTTTGTTTATGCCACCTATTTTGCTTCTGATAAACAACATTCTCCTTGTGAAAAAATGCCCAATACTCCCATTCGTTTTAAAAAAGAAGTATGGGGCACCCCGGAGGATTGGGAGCCAAAGAACTCCGAAGACGAATATGGCGATATGGTATCTTTGCGCTATGGCCTGGCCAACTCTCTGAATACGATTTCTGCCCGGATCATGCACAGTTTCGGAACAGCCGGGCCGCAGGCCGTTATTGATATGGCACGCAACATGGGTGTAAAAGGAAAACTGGAAGCCGTACCATCGCTTTGTTTGGGTGTGGCTGATCTGTCTGTGTTTGAAATGGTGGGGGCCAATGCCACTTTCGTCAACAAAGGCATTTACATCACCCCCATTTTGTTTACACGAATTGAGGACAAACACGGAAATGTGATCTTTGAGGTTGAGCCTGAAATGATCCAGGCCATGGACGAAGAAACCGCTTACATCATGCTCTCCATGATGAAAGGGGTAATTGATGGGGTTTACAATCCTTCTACCGAAAAACATTCCGGAACAGGTGTGCGGATCCGTTCCGACAAACGCCCTTACGGTGGCTTGTCAAACCCCATTGCCGGTAAAACGGGAACCACACAAAACAACTCCGACGGATGGTTTATAGGCATCACACCGGATCTGGTAACCGGCGTATGGGTTGGAGCAGAAGACCGTTCGGTTCATTTTGATAAGACCCTCTACGGACAAGGCGCCAACATGGCTTTGCCAATTTGGGGGTATTACATGAACAAAATTTACAAGGACAATAAATTGAAGATCTCCAAAGGCGATTTTGCAAAACCGGACGGAACCATTTCAGCAGAGCTGGATTGCGACCTGTACAATGCGCTGCATGCGCCTTTCGAAGAGTATAACTACGACGATTTTAAACCATAAAGCAATCGCATGAATAAAGTGATAGCCAATGCGACCGAAGCAGTGGAAGGAGTAAAAGACGGGATGACCCTTATGCTGGGTGGTTTTGGCCTTTGCGGAATTCCCGAAAACTGCATCAATGCCCTGGTTCATCTGGGAGTATCCGGGCTTACCTGTATTTCGAACAACGCAGGGGTGGATGATTTTGGTTTGGGTTTGCTGTTGCAGAAAAAACAGATCCGTAAAATGATTTCCTCCTATGTAGGCGAAAACGATGAGTTTGAGCGCCAGATGTTGAGTGGAGAACTGGAAGTTGACCTGATCCCGCAAGGTTCGCTGGCAGAACGTTGCCGTGCCGGTGGTGCCGGTATACCGGCTTTTTACACCCCTGCCGGTTTTGGCACCGAAGTTGCCGAAGGCAAAGAAACCCGCGAATACAATGGCAAAATGCACATTCTCGAAAATGCATTGACGGCCGATTTTGCCATGGTGAAAGCCTGGAAAGGCGATACCGATGGCAACCTTGTATTCAAAGCTACTGCACGGAATTTCAACCCCATGATGGCCATGGCCGGAAAAATCACCATTGCTGAAGTGGAAGAACTGGTGGCCCCCGGCGAACTGGACCCGAATTTCATCCACACACCGGGCATTTTTGTCCAACGCATTTTCAAAGGCACCGATTACGAAAAACGCATCGAACAGCGTACGGTTCGTCCGCGTGATTAAATGTATGTGTTAAAAAAGGCTTCAACAACCGATCAAAACGCCCAAAAATGGCATTGAACAAACAAGAGATCGCACAACGCATCGCACAAGAACTTCAAACCGGATGGTATGTAAACCTCGGTATAGGCATTCCTACACTGGTGGCCAACTACATTCCGAAACACATCAGTGTGGTTCTTCAATCCGAAAACGGGTTGTTGGGCATGGGCCCCTTCCCTTTTGAAGGAGAAGAAGATGCCGACCTGATCAATGCCGGAAAACAAACGATTACGACCTTACCGGGTTCCGTATTTTTCGATTCCGCAACCAGCTTTGCGATGATCCGTGGCGGCCATGTACAACTAACCGTACTCGGAGCCATGGAAGTGGCCGACAACGGAGACATTGCCAATTGGAAAATTCCGGATCGGATGGTAAAAGGAATGGGAGGCGCCATGGACCTGGTGGCTTCTGCCGATAACATTATTGTGGCCATGCAGCATACCAATAAGCGGGGCGAATCCAAATTGCTTCCGGCCTGCACTTTGCCCATTACCGGTGTGCAATGCGTAAAAAAAATAGTGACCGATCTTGCCACCCTCGAAGTTACCCCCAAAGAGGGTTTCAGACTGCTGGAACGGGCTCCGGGTGTATCGGTGGAGGAAATTGTTTCTAAAACAGCAGGCCGGTTAACGGTGAAAGGCGATGTGCCTGAAATGCAGTTCTGATTTTTTCCGCAAAAGAGCCGTAACCGCCTTAGAAGATCCGGGAGGTTTAAATTCCTGCTTGCTTTTTTAAGTGGATGTGGGCGAAGGGTGCTCCCCAAATTCGTCCGATCGTGGAGGCGTACATGATCATCCCACACAAAATTTGAACGAAATCCGAATTCGTTCACCTAAAAAATCACAAGCAGAACATTTATTAATCGATTGAAATTCAATTTTTTAATTCGAACAATATGCTGTTTCGCTCCCAACCAAACTTCACCTTTTTTATATCGAACTCACGTTATTTAATCGCTTTCTGCTTTACATCACAAATCTGTCGCAACCGGATAGGGCTGTAAGACCTTCGGCAATGCCCGTAGAAAAATTTGCAGGCACAGTTCCGTTGAAAACAACCCTGATTTACATATCCGTTCAAAGCATTGCCTACAAAATCATCCTTTTCTTTCTTTCCTAAATTTTTCTGGCCTGAAACCATAGATCATCCGCCGGGCGCTCTGGCTTTACCAAGTTCTTCAGCTTCTTATACCGGTAAAAGGTCGTATGCCATAACCTGCTTTTATCCGCAAGAGTTTGGCAGGTTGTTTACATTCCCGAAAGGGATAACCGAACAGAAGTCCGGAACAACAAAATAATGGGTAACAAACTGAAAATAAGGCAGTAAATTCTCCTTATTGGCCTCGCATCCAGATGCTCTGAAATGATGGAAAACCCTGCATGGCCTCATCAAAAAGTACCGTCCGGGTCGGGATTACCAACAACTTCCGAAACGAAAAAGAAATCGCTTTTAAACCGGAATATTTACCCCCATAGGCATCCTTGTTGTAAGCTTATATCTGCTTGTTTGTTTTAAGGCAAACCTATACGTTTAACACGAAACATTATACACCTATTAAAAATACATTATACTATGGACAGAATTGAGAATATTGAAAATGAATTATCTTCATTACGAGCGCAATTAAGAACGCATAGGTTATACGACAACCTTGCCAATATTGGAGATCTACAATCATTTATGGAAAACCATGTTTTTGCCGTTTGGGATTTTATGTCATTGCTCAAAGCGTTACAAATAGAGCTTACAAGTACTTCTGTGCCCTGGACACCCAAAAAAAGGCCGACATTATCAAGGTTTATAAATGAAATCGTACACGGAGAAGAAAGTGATATTAACGAAGCAGGAGAACCCAAAAGCCACTTCGAAATGTATTTGGATGCGATGAAGCAAATCAATGCAGACCCTTCTGAAATTAATTTCCTGATCAAACAAATTGAATCCGGAACGGGCATAAATTCGGCACTGGATCAATTAAATGTTGACCCCCGGGTTTTAAATTTTGTCCGTTTTTCCTTTGAAATTATTGCAACCCATAAAACACACCTGATTGCTTCAGCCTTTACATTTGGACGAGAAGATCTCATTCCTGATATGTTCTATGAAATTCTAAAAAGTGCCGATTCGGAAAATAAGCTTTATAATAAACTGACCTATTACCTCGACAGGCACATTGAACTTGACGGTGATGAACATGGGCCGCTTTCTTTACAAATGATTGCAGACCTGTGTGGCAATGACCAAAAAAAATGGGATGAGGCCTTGGAGATCGCCAAGCAGGCTCTACAGCAACGAATTTTACTTTGGGATAGCATAAATGATTTAATAGAACACAAAAAATCACAAATTCAATTAAGAATTTCTGCCTGAACTATACGGGGTTGCATTTGCACTTCCACAAGTACAGGCTTTGTATACAGCAGTTTGTTGGTTAAATGGCGAATTAAACTGAAACGGTTTCCCGGTTTTGGAATTGAATCACCCAAAACCGGGGAAATACAAACATTCGCTTTTCTTATCCCACTGGTAGAGGCAATGCGTTTTTATAAGACCACTACCGAAAGCTTAGAGTCGTAAATTAAGGAGCCGCCCTGTACGGAACCGTACGCTGAGTGGTGTGAGAGGACGGATAGGAAAATAACTCCTATCTTCCTACTTGATTTGCCCTTCGTGAGGAGGGATCCGAAGAAAGTCTATGGCAACGTTTTGTTCCGACAAACAGGAATCGTCTATGGAGACCATCACAGTAGAATGAGTTTGCGACACAAAACAAAGCTGCTGAATTATGATGTTTTTTTAGATCAAGTCCGAAAGAAAGCCGCGAAGCGGGAAACAACATGCGATTGGAACCAATACGTTGGTTCGTTTGGCGCACTAAGCGCCTAGTGTCAAGTCAAGCATACTTTAGCCGCACCAAGTTTTGATCTTTTTATCCCGGACTTCTTTGAAAAAGAATCCCTTAGCTATACTAAACTCCTGTTTTTCGCATGGTCCGGAACAAAAATATCGGCAACTTATACGACACAGTACACCTGACTTAACACTAGT
>CALLUQ010000028.1 GCA_938010565.1 uncultured Flavobacteriales bacterium | reverse complement strand
CCGCCTTTTTTCCATCATGATAGGTCCAAACAAAGAATACCAAGACAGTAAACAATAAATCGATCATAAAAATGGTCGAAATTCGGTTGGCAAACATTCCTTTAACGGTAGCCACCGGATGGGCATAAAGTAAGATGTTTCCTGTATCCAACGACTCCATAACCACCCAAATGCTGGGTAACGTAAATCCAATGATTGCAAGTAATAAGTATATGTTTTTCACGTTTTTACTCATCTATGGCCAACCGCCCTATAAAAACAATTGCTTTTATTGACCCCGATTTAGCATATTCAACACCCTTGTTTTTGTTTCTGCAACGTACAAATTTATTCCGGCAGTACCAAATCGGAAATAATCATGAGATGTAATTGATAATGTGGTCATTGTTACCCAAATAGTTATGGTTATCAGTTATATAACACAATATTCACGGTAAAAGAGGCCGACCCAAAGTATATGATGACAAAGTTCTTTTCAGCGATATCAAGGAGCAGAAATTAAAATCGAAGCCCATTTCTAATCAACAAAAACCGGTGTAGGGTATCGTTTATTCCATTGCTTTAAAACGAAAGGTCGATATGGTTCTTCTTTACACCAAAACGAAGGGCAAATGGAAGCATAAAATTTACTTTTCTACTGATTTATCGCTTTCTCACGCCATGATCCTGAAATACTATCCAGCCAGCTTTCCGATAGCGTTTTTATATCGTGACGGAAAACAACATACGGGATTAAATGACTCACAAACCAGGTCTGTAAATAAGTTAAATTTCCATTTTAACACATCGCTCACTGCTATCCATATTGCGAAGACCCAACACTGGGTACAAGACCATAAAGAACAAAAAAAGTATTTTCAATGACAAACGCTAAAACACTTCATAACAGTGATTTAGTGCTTAATCGATTTTTAGCCTTGTTTGCTATTTCCGCAAACAAGCCAATAAATCGATAAAAGGTGAAGAAAGCTTTGGAGTATGGTAAAATTGCGGCTTAAAACTTAACGGAGCATTGTAAAGAAAAACAATCGTAACATATTCATTGTTGCCGGAAGGCCACAAGTAACGGAAAGCATTCATTCCATTGCATGCGCATTCACACATCGTGAGCATCGGCTTTGAATGAGCACGATTCCCGGAAATTGTTTTTCCGGACTTTGTAGTACTTTTTCACATTTAATGTTTTATCATTGGCTAAAGTATCATTTATTCGATATGGAACTTGTGAACATCCGAAAAGGAGAAGAAAAAGACATGGTTGCCGTTCATGCGCTTATTTGCGAACTGGCAGTTTATGAAAAACAACCGAAAGCAGTGGAAGTAACCATCGACCAACTGGTAGAAGACGGCTTTGGAGCCCGGCCGGCTTTTGAGGTTATGGTTGCAGATAAAGCAGGTGAGGTCATCGGTTTTGCCTTGTACTATATCCGTTATTCCACCTGGAAAGGCCGATGCCTTTACCTCGAAGATTTTTTTGTGAATGAAAAATACCGGAGGGAAGGAATAGGTGCAATGTTGTTTGAAGCGACGATTGCAACCGCCCGAAAAAAAGGCGCGAAACGCATGGACTGGCAAGTCCTCAATTGGAATGTACCGGCTATTAATTTTTATAAAAAATACAATGCCCTTTTGGATGACGAGTGGCTCAATGGTCGTGTTGATGTAGTCACATCGGATCATTTTTGATGGCATAAAACGTACCCTCTTCCGGTGTGGTCAATACAGATCCTCTATCCGGGCCGGAAAGCAAAATTTGCCACAACCAACATTTTATCCGGAGAGGTATTCATCTTCTTAATGGTTCTGTTAAGTTTGCAGGTATTGTTGCATGCACCCAAAAACATAAAAAACGCGATACTGCTGGTACCGGGTTTTGTTATTCACTAATTTCTAATTCATTCGGATGCGGGTTTTTAAATTTGGAGGAGCATCGGTTAAAAATGCTGAAGCGGTTAAGAATGTGGCCGGAATTATAGGCTTGTTCTCGGAGGAACAATTGTTGGTTGTAGTTTCGGCCATGGGAAAAACCACCAATGCCCTGGAAGCAGTTGTGGCGGCTTACCTGAGCGGAAATTCCGAAAAGGCAAAGGAACTTGTTGAAGAACGCATTCGTTTTCACAAGGAAATTGTTGCCGACCTGAAACTCGAAACGGCTGAACCTTTAAAAGAAGATCTGAATGCACTTTTTACCCACTTATTGAATTACCTTAACGGAACAGCCTCGGACAATGCCAATTATGAATACGATCAGATCGTTTCCTGGGGCGAGATCGTTTCCACCAAGATCATTCACCAATATTTACAGGAACAAGGCTTGAATACCGCTTGGTTTGATGCCCGTACCCTGGTGCGAACCAACCACGATTATCGCGAAGGAAAAGTGGATTGGGATACTTCGGAAAAGCTGATCAAAAACAAGGTAGGAAACTGGATAAAGAAGCAGGCAACTGCTGTTGCAATAACGCAAGGTTTTATAGGACATACCCATACCAACCAAACCACCACGCTGGGCCGCGAAGGTTCTGATTTTACCGGTGCGATCATGGCCTGGTGTCTGGATGCAAGCGAAGTATCCGTCTGGAAAGATGTTCCCGGAATGCGGAATGCCGATCCTAAATGGTTTGACAATACCGTCCGTTTGCCACGCATCTCCTACAAGGAAGCCATCGAATTGGCGTACTATGGAGCCACGATCATCCATCCGAAAACCATCCGGCCACTACAGAATAAGTCCATTCCCCTTTATGTTCGGTCTTTTATGGATCCGAATGCAGAAGGTACGGTTATTCAGGATTCTACTGCTTCCGATGCGCTGATCCCTACATTCATTTTCAAAACCGAACAAGTTTTGATGTCGATTTCGCCACGCGATTTCAGTTTCATTGTGGAAAAGCATCAAAGCCATATTTTTTCTGTTTTTGCGGAAGAGCAGGTAAAAGTCAACCTGATGCAACATTCTGCTTTATCTTTTACGGTAAGTGTCGATATTTCCGACCGCATTCCTCGTTTGGTGGAACGATTGAAAGAGCGCTACAAAGTACTCTACAACAGCGGACTCGAATTGGCCACCATCCGGCACTACGATACCGAAACCATGGATCGGGTAACCAAAGGAAAAGAAATATTACTGGAACAAAGGAGCCGTTTTACCGCACGCATGGTAATGCGTAACCTCTGAAAAGGAAAGTTGCATTAAAATGCCTGTTGATGATCGGTTATACAGAAAGCTGAAAACCTGACCCAGGAAACTATGGATGGAGTACGGCCGGAATCAGGTTTAACAAAAAACCCTAAATTGGGCACGGAGATATGCCTTTATGATAAAATGCTTTTATGATTGCTTCCATCCAAACTAAAAACGATTGTTTCAAAGTCGACCTTTCCAAACCGGTCGATATTTCTATTCCGATAAGCACCGACCCTCAAAATGCCAGTGCCTGGTATGTGGAGCCTGCCCGGATAGAGCCGGTCCGGACGGAAAACTTTACAGGCAGTGTAGCCGAAGGCGGATCGGTGAATTTTCGGAACATTTTTTTCAATCCGCACGGCAACGGTTGCCATACCGAATGTGTAGGCCACATCAGCACTACGGTATACAGCATTAACCAGCATTTGAAACAGTTTTTTTTTGAAGCCCAGTTGGCCAGTTTTACCCCGGAAATACTTCAGGCCGATCGTGGGTTTCAAAAAACAGGCGATGGTGTAATTACCCTGGAACAGGTAAAGGTGGCATTGGGTGCTTCTCATAGCGAAGCGGTAGTGATCCGGACCCTTCCCAATGCCAAAAGCAAAACCAAGCGACAGTATTCGCAAACCAATCCGCCCTACCTCGATCATCGGGCCGCACAATGGCTACGCGAACGCGGTGTAAAACACCTCCTTATCGATTTGCCCAGTGTAGATCGGGAAAACGACGACGGACGATTGCTCGCACACCATCAATTCTGGAACTACCCGAAAGCACCCCGTTTTGATGCCACTATTACGGAGTTCATTTTTGTTCCGGATGCTATTGCAGATGGAGCTTATCTCCTCAACCTGCAAATTGCTTCTTTCGAAAACGATGCCGTGCCAAGCAAACCAATATTATACCAAATACTCGATTGACAAAATATGATTTGGAATTGTGCCGGCTCAACAATATTTTTAGCCTTCACTAAAAAGTCTCACCCATCTTCTGCACACTATGGCGTACTCTCTTGATGTTACCGATAAGAAGATTCTCAAAATCCTTCAACAAACCGGTAAAATTACCAACATTCAGCTTTCGCAAGAAATTGGATTGTCTCCGGCTCCCACCCTTGAACGGGTAAAAAAACTGGAAAAAAACAACCATTACATTCGCAGTTATCATGCGGAAGTAAATGCCGAGGCATTGGGTTTGGGTTTTACGGCCCTAATCCATGTATCGTTAACGCGGCAAGTGAACAATGCCATCAGTAAATTCATTGAACACATCCACAACATCCCCGAAATTACAGAGTGCTACCAACTCACGGGGAGTTTTGATTACCAGCTGAAAATCAGGGTAACCGACATTCCTGCTTTCGAAAAACTGATTGCCAATAAACTCAGTAAAATTGAGGAGATCGGGCAAATGCAAACCATGGTGGTATTGTCTCGTATCAAAGAGTCAAAAATGCTTCCGCTCAATTACGAAGTCTGATGAATATAGAATCGTACCGGGATTATTGCATGGCAAAAAAAGGCGTTACCGAATCGTTTCCGTTCGATGCCGGTACTTTGGTATTTAAGGTAATGGGCAAAATGTTTGCCCTTACGAGTGTAGATCGGTTTGTCAGCATCAATCTGAAGTGTGAACCGGAAAAAGCCATTGAACTGCGTGAGAAATACCCGGGGGTAAAAGCCGGGTATCATATGAACAAAAAGCATTGGAATACGGTAAATACAGATGGTTCTATTTCAGATGAGTTGCTGGAAGAATGGATCGACCATTCGTATGATCTGGTGGTAAAAGGACTTACCAAAGCCTTAAAAGCCGAACTGGCCACACTATGATTGCTTTAAAAAAGCATGAATTAGAAAAGCAAAAACAATTTTCAAAACAAAAAAATGACGGCTTCACTTAACTACGGTATTTTATAGCCACTCCAATTACGGAATGGTCTAAAATGTTGTTCTCACCTTCCGGAAGCACCAATGAGGTAAAGTTTCGGAAGAAAATCGGAAAAGAAACCCGCATCGTTTAAAAAAATCAGGGGCTTTTATTTTTAACGCCAAATGCCTGATTATTGGTTTTCTACCCTTGTACTGCGATCTCCTTTTAATTGCACACACCGCCTTTGTCGTTGCTTACTTCAGATTCACCATTTACTGAATGGCCATCCGGGGTGCTCAAAGCGGGCACACCATCTAACCCCATTAAAATCAATTATCATTTTATCCATTATCCGGATGGGATCGAGTAGACAAAGGGAGTTTCACCCCAAGTCTTTCACAGATAGGGTCGGGAACTGGCGCACGCATCTTTCGATCATGTTTCCAGCTCCCGCCTCGTTAAACGCAGCATGCGGTTTTCCCACACTACGCTTTCCTATTAACTTCGTCTAAAAGATTATAGCGCTATTGCATCGAAAAATCCTTCTGAGATCGTCTTATCCGGTAGTCGTTATACACTCCCGATTTTTCATAGATCCAATCTCTAATCCATCTTTTCCAACCAAAGCCCCGTCGTTGCTTTGAGCGCATTAGAACTACCTGATGAATATAAAGTTGGTACTACATATCCCAAAGATGTTCATTCGATTATGAACAGCGGCGAATGAATTCGCAATAGGCACGATTCGGTTTATATAAAATGGCTGGACCATGTTTTAGCTGAAAAAGGAATAAAATGAAAAACATGAAATTTATTACCTTAATTATAATTGGAATCGCTCTTTTTGCTTTTTGGATCTATTTTTACAGGTCAAAAGAACAAGAAACATTCATTAGCAATGAGATACACTTTCGAAAAGCAAAAAAGCATCCTCTGAAATAACTGCTATAAATGCATTGACAGAAACGGTTTCCAAACAAAATGGATACTGGGAAGTATTTGGAATAACTAAAAATAATTCCAAAATTAATCTAATACATTTCGAAGGCAAGTTAAATAATGTTCAAACCATAGAAGTAACTTTTTACTGGAAAGACAAAAAACTTCACGGAACCCAATGGTCTCCTCTTGAAAAAGAAAATATGTATGCCTTTTTTAGAGACAAATAAAGCACACACCGGAACAACCGCCATCCCCCGCACATCCCCTAAAATGTGATCCGAAAAGTTGAATAGTTCGGCTAATCCTGTATTTTAGTCGGCCGTAAAACGTTGTATACTTATGGCCATCATTCAACCGTTCAAAGCCATCCGCCCTACCAGAGATAAGGTACACCTTGTGGCTTCCAGAGCAGTGCATTCCTATTCCCGCAGAATTTTAAATGCCAAGCTGGAAACCAACCCATACACCTTCATACACATCATACAACCGGAATTCGGACAAAAAAACAAAAGCCGACCAAATTCGGATGAGCGTTTTAAACGGGTGTACCAAAAATTCAATACGTTCCGAAACAACGGCTGGCTTTTGCAGGACGAGCAGCCTTGTTATTACCTCTACCGCCAGACCAAAGAAAACGGCAAGGTGTACACCGGATTGATCGCCGGTGCGAGTACCGACGATTACCTCAACGGTACCATCAAAAAACACGAACAAACCCTCACCAAAAGGGAAAACATTTTTACCCGTTACCTGGATATATGTACATTTAATGCAGAACCGGTATTGCTGACGTATCCCGATCATGATGAGCTGGAAAAAACATTCGGCCGCTATCTGGCGCAAAGGCCGGAATACGATTTCACCAATACCGATCACATACGCCACCAGTTGTGGAACATAAACCGGAAAGAGGATCTGGATCTGATTACCCGGGCTTTTGAGGATTTCCGAAGCATTTATATTGCCGACGGACATCACCGCACGGCCTCCTCCGCCCTGCTGGCTCAACAACGAAGAAGCAAAAACCGCAATTTCACCGGAAAAGAACCCTTCAACTTTTTTATGAGTTTGTTTATTCCGGAAAGCCAACTCGATATTTATGATTATAACCGGGTGATAAAAGACCTCAACGGATTGGATAAAGCAACTTTCCTCCAAAAACTGGAAACCACGTTTAAGGTGCAAAAGGAAGGGAACGCTTTACCTGAGAAACCTACCCGGATCCATGAGATGCTGATGTATCTCGAAGACGATTGGTACCGCCTTCATTACCGGCCCGGTACGATCAACGATAACAATGCTGTGGCATCGCTGGACTCGCATTTACTTACGCAATACCTGTTGGCTCCTATTCTCAATATCCACGATCTCAAAACGGACAAACGGATCGATTTTACCGGAGGACCCGAAGGGCTTGAAGGCATCCTGAAAAGGGTAGACAGTAAAAAGTTCAAAGTGGGCTTTGTATTGCGCCCGGTGGAACTCGGTCAGCTGAAAAAAATTGCCGATGAAGGCCTGACCATGCCCCCTAAATCCACATGGATCGAGCCAAAAATACGCAGCGGATTAACCATTTTTAAATTGTAACGGATCTCCGCAACATTCCTAAATTTGCAACCATGGGTAGCATACGAGAAAATCTGAATTCGGTGCGTTCTTCCATTCCGGAACGGGTATGCCTGGTAGCGGTTTCAAAAACCAGGTCCTGCCAGGCCATTCGGGAAGCATATGCTACCGGACAGCGTGCTTTTGGCGAAAACAAAGTACAGGAGCTTGCTGATAAGCAGGCCGCCCTTCCCGAAGATATCGAATGGCACATGATCGGGCATCTGCAACGGAATAAAGTAAAATACATTGCTCCGTTTGTACACCTGATCCATGGGGTAGACAGCATGCGGTTGCTGAAGGAAATTGACAAAGAAGGGGCCAAAAACAACCGTGTGATCCGCTGTTTATTACAAGTGCATATTGCAAAGGAAACGACCAAACACGGTTTCGATAAAGCGGAATTACCGGATCTACTCCGGTCGGTCGCTTTTGCCGAAATGAAAAATGTATGCATCCATGGGGTGATGGGTATGGCCACACATACTTCCGATCAGGTACAGGTCCGGAAAGAATTTGCCGGCTTGTCGCAATTGTTCCGGCAACTCAAAATGGATGTATTTGCCAACCAACCCTCATTTTCGCACCTTTCCATGGGGATGAGCAACGACTATGAACCGGCCATTGAAGAAGGCAGTACCATGGTTAGAATAGGAAGTAAAATTTTCGGTATACGCATTTAGCTTTTTGCATGTGCATTGTTTGCCTGAAAAAACCGGGCGGCCAATTTTAATGAAAAATGGCACCACACCAACGTGCAGACAACCAATCCGGAACTTTTTTTTTAATTCCGGAACCTGCATTCCTGAACCACAACAGTGCCGATGCCACTTTCTTCCGCAACACCGTAAAGGCAAAAAAATGCCTAACTTCGCGTGCGAAAAACAAAGCCATGAGCGAATCAAAAAAGGAAAGAGAAAAAACCTTACAGGCCATCATAAAAGACCTTTGGGCATCCGACGAGGCCATCGTTTTGGATGCCATCAAAAGGGCTCGGGATGAAGGGGATCCCTCCCTGATCGTTCCATTGCTTGAAATGCGGGCCACTACGGAGTCTGAAAAAATTACCGATGCCATTCAAAACCTGCTTTTTGATCTTTCAGATAATGCTTGCCTTCCTCCGCTTATTGAGGCGCTTGACGATCCGAAACGGAGGAAGATCCGGAGTTTCATTTTATCCATCTTCTGGCAATCGCGTCTGGAAGCCACTCCCTACATCAGCACATTAACCCGGATTGCACTGGAGGGCAACTACATGGAAGCACTGGAAGTGTTAACAGTGGTAGAAAACCTCGAAGGTCCTTTCGAAGAAGAAACGTTACTGGAAGCCCTGATCCTACTCAGGCAATATTTCGGTAATGCAGACGATCAGCAGGAGAAACATCCGCTTTTGCTTTCACTCTATGAGCAAATCAAACAGTACGACCAGTACAACATCCGGCAATAAATAAACCGGCTCAAAAATGCAACCGTTTCCGGCCCGGTGGGAGAAATGGAAACCGATGTTTTTGCTCTTTTACCTTCCCGGATATCCTACCCGGGTTCGCATGGTTGTGATGGCTTTCAGGCCGTGGCAGACTGAGTGGCCATAAAATTCCTGATGTTGTTTTCCACCCGGGCATGGATGTTGCTGAGGTCGGTTTTTTCGAACAGCTCACCTGTAATGGTCTGGTATAGTTCAATGTATCGATCGCTCACCAATTGTACAAACGCATCCGGTATATCGGGCATGGTCTGTCCTTCCAATCCCTGAAAGCCATGCTCCATCAGCCATTCACGAACAAATTCTTTGGAAAGCTGCTTTTGTGCTTCGCCCTTATCTTGTCTTTCCTGGTATCCATCTGCATAAAAGTAGCGGGAAGAATCGGGGGTATGGATCTCATCGATCAAAATGATCCGGCCCTCTTTCGTTTTTCCAAATTCGTATTTGGTATCTACCAAGATCAACCCTTGCCGGGCGGCAATCTCCGTTCCCCGTTGAAAAATGGCGCGGGTATATTTTTCCAGCTGCACGTAATCTTCTTCCGGAACAATGCCTTTTGCGATGATGTCTTCGCGCGAAATATCTTCATCGTGGCCCTGCTCTGCTTTGGTGGCAGGTGTAATGATGGGTTCCGGAAATTTATCGTGCTCTTTCATTCCTTCCGGCAAAGCTACTCCGCAAAGTACCCGTTTGCCCGACCGGTAAACCCTCCAGGCATGGCCGGTCAGGTAACCGCGGATCACCATCTCCACCTTAAACGGTTTTGCGTGGTGCCCGATGGTTACGTTGGGATCGGGAGATGCGATCATCCAATTGGGAACGATGTCTTCGGTGGCTTTTAAAAACTTCGATGCCAGCGTATTCAGGATCTGTCCTTTGTAAGGAATGCCCCTAGGCAGGATGCGATCAAAAGCTGAAATGCGATCGCTCACTACCATGATCAGTTGATCGTTATCCATTGTGTAAACGTCGCGTACTTTGCCCTGGTAGCGTTTTTGCTGACCCGGCAATTCGAAATGTGTGGTTTTGAGGGTATACATCATCTTGAACAGTTTGCGGATGGTGTTTGAATTCCGGAGTTATTCGGCAGCACTGTTTACATCGAACGCATCAATGATCTTGCGTACCAATTTATGGCGCATCACATCTTTTCCATCCAATTTCACAATACCGATGCCTTTTACACCTTTGAGTATTTGCAACGAAGATACCAGCCCCGATTGTTGCTTGCGGGGCAAATCAATCTGCGACATATCACCAGTGATGACAAATTTGGCATTTTTCCCCATACGGGTGAGAAACATTTTCATTTGTTCCGCGGTTGCATTCTGTGCTTCATCCAAAATCACAAAAGCTTTATCCAGTGTACGCCCTCGCATGAAAGCCAGCGGAGCGATCTGAATGATCTCACTTTCAAAGAGTTCTTTCAGTTTTTCAGCAGGGATCATATCCCGCAGGCCATCATAAAGCGGCTGCAGATAGGGATCAAGTTTTTCTTTTAAATCTCCCGGAAGGAAACCCAGGTTTTCTCCTGCTTCTACCGCCGGACGCGTTAATATGATGCGCCGCACATCTTTATTTTTCAACGCCTGTACTGCCAGGGCTACCGCCGTATAGGTTTTCCCCGTACCGGCAGGCCCAACGGCAAATACCATATCGTTTTTTCGTACGGTTTCCACCAGCTTTCGCTGATTGACGGTTTTAGGAGAAATACGGATGCCATGCACACCATAAACCAGCACTTCATCTCCCGATACGTTTTCTTCCACCAACTGATCGCCATTTTCCTGCATGAGGTTTTCGATGTTGCTTTCGGTGAGCCGGTTGTACTTCATAAAATGCTTGACAAACAAAGCAATTTTTGCTTCAAACCGGTTGATCTCCTCCTCCTGCCCCATCACCTTGATGGTATTTCCGCGTGCAATTACTTTCAAATGCGGAAAATAGGTTTTCACCAGGTTGATCTTGCGGTCATTTACCCCATATAACTCAATGGGATTCAGCTCTGTGATCTCTATGTTTTTTTCCTGCAAATCGGGTTTTGTTAGTCCTTTGTTAGTGCACTGTGTAAAAAAATAACGCCTCCGCTCTCTGATAAAACAGGATAACAACGGATAACTTTCTTAATTTTGGATGGCTAAATTAAGGATTTCAGTGCGCCTTTCCTGCCCAAAGGCAAATTTTTAAGGAAAGGAGTTTCCGGGATTATGAGGATGATCACACTCACTACAGACATGGGGCTGAAAGATTACTACGTGGCATCCGTAAAGGGCGCCATACTCTGCCAGTTGCCCGAAGCGATCATTATAGACATCACGCACGACATACCGCCTTTCAACATTGCTACCGCTGCTTTTGTACTGCGCAATACGTACAACGATTTTCCGAAAGGCACCGTGCATGTGATCGGTGTAAACCCGGAAACCGATATGGAAACGCATCATTTGGTGGTAGAATTCGACGGGCATTTTTTTATCGGGGCCGACAATGGCATTTTCTCCATCCTTTTCGACCGCATACCCGACAAGATCGTGGAAATCAACCTCGATCAGGACAGCGATGAACTCACTTTTCCAACCAAACATGTTTTTGTGAAGGCTGCCTGCCACCTTGCACGGGGCGGCACACCGGAGGTGATCGGAAAATGGGTTAAAAACGTAACACAACGCAAATTATTCCGGGCAGTGGTAGAAGGCGATGTGATCCGCGGAAAGGTGATCTACATCGATGGGTATGGCAATGTGTTTATCAACATTACCCAAAAATTGTTCAAAGAAACAGGGCGTGGACGGCCCTTCCACATTTATTACCGCCGGGCTTCATACGAGATCCATCACATCCACAAAACGTACAACGAGGTTCCGGATGGAGAAAAAGTGGCTATATTCGGTTCATCGGGTTTTCTCGAAATTGCCATCAACCGCGGTGTAAAGGGATCTGGTGGTGGAGCAAATCAACTTTTTGGTCTTAAAATTGACGATATCGTTCGGGTGGAATTTGGCAATACCAATCCTCTGACCGGTGTTTTTCCTTTTCATTAGATGCCCTATGCTGATCCGCATTGTTAAAATGACCTTCCGGGAAGATGCTGTTCCTGCTTTCCGCTCCCTTTTTGAGGCCAACAAAACAGCCATTCGCAACTTTGATGGTTGTCGGCACCTGGAATTGTTACAACAGATGGATGAACCCGGAGTTTTTTTCACGTACTCGTATTGGGAAAGCCCGGAAAAATTAAATGCTTACCGAAACTCCGGGTTGTTTGCCGCCGTTTGGGCAGATACCAAAGTACTCTTTGATGCCAAACCGGAAGCCTGGAGTGTGGCAAGGGTGGATCAGGTTTTGGTTTGAGGTTGGGTGGCAGCTGAAATGATCCGGATGATGGCGGAACATACACACCGGCCCCTACCAGGGCAAACGCATTTAAATTTCGGGTAATATGGCTTCCTATTGCCCAACGGGGGCGCATTTTCATCCATGCTTGCCGAAAGTTCTTCTCGGCATTAACCCCTCGTAAAAACATCCGCTTACCCAAGATGTGCCAAGGCAACGTTTCCATTTTACGGACCACCGACAACCCCAAAGATGCAGCCGGAAAACAAGCACCTCATCACTTAATCTTACCCGATCATTTGTTTTTACCCCATTCGAAAACACAGAAAATCGGGTTGGTTTATTCCGACACCAATAAACGGGTTGTTCCCACTTCCGTAGAAGAGATCAAAACAATATGATAAGTACCCACAGGCCAGCCTTTTATTTTTATATCCCTATGGGATACCCCGGCCGGAACCACTTCTTTTCGAACCACCTTTCCTGCCGCATTAAAGACAAGCATGTGGGTTTCTCCTTCCCAGCCGTAAGGCCACGCTAACCGGGTTTTACCTGTAGCCGGGTTGGGAGAAAGAGAAAGTACCGATGGATGCTGCTTTTCTTTTGCAAAACCCGAAGCGGGGTCAGCAGAGGCAGTGAAGGCATAACTGCTGCAATGGATCAAGCCTGCCAGTTCGCATAATACAGCCAGGGTTGCTTTGACGTTTTTGCCCATAAACCCAAAATTGAGCGAATCCATTATATCGTTCGGCGTATGGTAGTTGGGGTTGCGAAAATTCGCTGCATCGGTTAACATAAGGGCCGGGATCTGCGCATCCCAAAATGAAGCGTGATCGCTTCTTCTTAAATCAGGTACCAGTGTACCTGTTCCGGGTACTTCAACACTGATCACACGCAAATCAGGCACATAAATACGGGCCACACTATCGTACATCGTTTTTAGCCAACCGGAGTTTGTGTTGCCCACATTGGTCAAAAAATTCCCCTTCCAGCCGGCCTCGGCCACCGAGTCGTAAGCCGCAGGAAACAACAAATTAAAACCCGCGGGAAGGTGTTGGCTCGAATCGGCATCGCTGTAATAGCCGATCATTTCAAAATTCAAAGCGGCACCAATCGTTTCCCAATTTTTTATTCCTCCCTGCAACACATACCTGTTGCTTCCGATCAACCCCGCTTCTTCCAGGTCAAAACCAATAAAACGGATGTTATTCCGGAAAGTATATTGCGACATGATACGGGCCACCTCCCAAACTCCCACCACACCCGATCCGTTATCATCAGCACCCGGAGCGGTCTGATAAGTGTCAAAATGAGCATCTACAATATAGGTTTTGCCAGCATCCGCACATCCTTTTAAACGGCCAATGACATTATGGGCATCGATCCCATTGTATTGAAATGCCTGCAATTCGGTTTCCAGTCCCAGGCTGTCGAATATCGTTTTCATGGAATCGCGGACGGCCAACCAATGGGCCGGATCTACGGCAGGGTCGCGAATGCCTTGTACCCAACTCAGATCATTCCGAAGGTTCATCGTATCTACCTGGTCAACAATCTGCTGAATGTCGATTGCATACCGGTCATCCGCCACCAGTTGTACATCGTAGTTCAGCACATCGGGGTGGCCCGGGCCATAAGGCCAGATCACCTGTTTTTCCGTTCCGGGAGAAACCGGAAAACCCATATCTCCCATTGCCGTACTTACATCTGCGGTATAAGACGTATCGTTCGATCTTACCCGGATCCAAACCTCACAATCTTCATTTTCCGCATCACTCAGATCGTACCAAATCCGCATCACATGCCCCACCGTATCTGCCAGGGCAGTAACATTGGAAAAAACCGGAAGGTTATTTTGAGCGCCGCAAGGAAGTGCAGATAAAAAAACAAATGCAAGAAAACAGAAAGGTTTCATCGTAACTGGTTTATGTGCCTGAATAGCCAGGTGCTTATCCGAAAATATCGGGATTTTTTTTAGATCAAGTCCAAAAAAACAACAAAGCGGAAAAAATATGCTGAATTAAACAACATGTTGGTTCGTTTTGCACCTTAAGCACCTAATAGTAATCGGTGCGTTGCAATAAGGTAGTAGTATACAAAGCGTACACATTGCCAAAATGTTCCGGCTGCCATCAGGGCCGGAACATTTGCTTCCGATCCTTTCTCGCCAAAAACTCGGCGGAGGTACATTACCCTGTCTGATTGTTTACCAGAGGCCCCAAAGCCGTTGCATTCGCCTTCATGATGTCGATGAGTGAAGTACCCTCAATTTTCGACTTCAACCACTTCAGAATATGCTCGTATTCATTCGATTCGTGATTGCTCACCTTTTTAAGGATGCCATGGATGGCTGCTTCCAGGCTTTGTGCCCAGGCCTTAAAATCATGCAAACCATCGATGCCCGGAATTTTTTTGATCCTGCGTACCAATTCCAGTTCTACTTCATAAGAGTTATCGGGCTTGTTCAGCATACGTAACGAGCGATAGGCTGAGTTGGCCGCATAGCCGAGCGTTTGAAAATCTTGTAACTCAATGAGGGCCAGCAAATTTAAGATCCGAAGAGACACATAGATATCCAGCCGGGAATTCCGGTTGCTTGAGATGAGAAATTGATTGGTCCAGTAAAATGTCTTTTTCGGTTTTTCCATCAGGAAATAAGTCAGCGCTATGATCTCCAGCATGATTCCTTTCCATTCCTTGTTCAACATCCGCTCATATTTCCGGTAAGCCTTTTCAGCATAAGCCAAGGCTTCTGCCACCTGATCGAAACTGCCCTGTTTCACAAGTGCTGCAATCTTATAGGTAGTCCGGTAATAGAACACCTGCATGCCAATGTATTCGAACTTGCCTATCGAAATTTTGTTTTTCACTTTCTCTGCAAGGTCAATGTATTGCAGACATTCAGCGGCTCGGCCCACGAAAAAAGCACATGGAATATGATTGAGTACTGCGCTGAGCTGCTCGTATTCATCAATGGCAGAATGGTCGAGTTTGAGGATGTTCAGGCTGGATTGATAGTAGTCTTCAAAATTTCCGATGATGTAACAATAATTGGTATAGCTGAGGTGAAAATAATACCGTGCCCGTTCCGATAAAGCTTTGTTTACATCTTTCAGCAACTCGTGGTTGATGATCTTTTTGACCTTGTTCTCATCCTTTTTGTTTCGGGCATAACCCAACTGCTTTTTAAATTCGAGCAACTGATGGTACAAGCTTTGGTATTGCAATACGTTGCGTTGCTTGTCCAGAATGTTGGCTTCTTCCGCTGCAATGTCTTTGTTGGTGCGCAAAGGTTTTTCACTGATAATACTAAATTGCCGCTCCCAGTTCAGAATTTCCTGCAACAACCCAAACTTTTCATGTTTTATGGCCAGGTTGCGGGCTTTTTTCAATTCTTTAAAAGCCGGGCGGGTTAGTCCTTTTTGAAACAGTATTTCCACATTGACCAATAGGGCATGGATCCGGGTTTTCACCGAAATCCCTTCGTGGAAGTTTCGCAAGCTCCTCAAGATCTGCTCTTGCAAATAATTTTTTGCTACGGCAAACGTTTTCCTGCTGGTCTTCTGCTTTTTTAACAATATATCCTCTTCATAAATAGATTGTTGCTCTATGTTTTCAAAGAGGGAAAGGTATGTTTTGTCCCCCGCCGATCGGTTGCTCAAAAGCTTGAAATAACGTTTTTCACTTTTGGTCAGGTTATGTACCAGTTCAAATAGAAATTCCTGTTGACGCATAGAGGGATAATATTATCAAATTTAAATAAACTTTAAAATAATACAAATCAAACATTTAACATAAATAGAAAATATTATCTTGACCTTTAGATAGCTTATAATCTAAGAGTATTTATTTGATTATGCAAAGGCATCACCATACTTTTACATCAAGCAAATTGATAAGCTAGGAATTTAAACAATAACCATTAAAAATAAGCCGCTAGTTAATTTAGTAAATGCAGAGTAGAATAGCCCTTGCTTAAGATTTTTTTAAAAAGCGAACCGAGTAGAGCCGGTTCGCTTTTTTTTAACATTTGAATCCCTCCTAACCTGGCCAAGCCAGAATCCAACCGGTTGATTTATCCTTTACAAGATGCTTGTTCAAGCAAACATAATAATGGGCTGGCGTAACGATCTTTTTGGTTCTTTTCGGCTTATGGCCATCCGGAATGCTCATAGCGGGCACACCATCTAATCCCCGTCTCTGTTTCAAGCGTCCGCTTGGAACACTATTGATGACCTCACAAGCCCAATGGTATTTTTGCAATCATTGGCCTGGAACGGCATAGCTATCACCTCACAAGTGATACGCTTACGAGAGCATTGAAGGACGCTAACATACAAATTCTTCGGTTTGATTTATTCTTTATCTCCAAACCACCATACGCCGCGGCATCCAACAAAAAACTTCCCGATCCGGCACACCGGAAAAAAAATATTTTTGCACCTTTGTTTTTTCCGACCAAGCAAACGGAAGGATCTGCATTTTGCATCCGGCGCACACCATACGGGTTGGATAACTCGCTCCTTTATCCAATAACCCATGATAAAACGTTACTTTAGCGCTTTTGCTTATCGGCAGAACGCGTGATTGGAACCATGTTAGCACTCTTAAGAAAAGAAACCAGAAGCTTTTTAAGTTCGTTTATCGGCTATATGGTAATGGCTATTTTTCTGCTATGGACCGGGCTTATCATGTGGGCTTTTCCTTTTGATCTGAACGTACTCGACAGCGGCTACTCCAGCCTGGATACTCTTTTTGTGATCGGCCCATGGATGTTTATGTTCCTCATTCCATCGATCACCATGCGGGCTTTTTCGGAGGAAAAAAGAACCGGCACCATCGAATTGCTTCTCACCCAACCCCTCACCGATCTTCAGATTGTGATGGCTAAATTTCTGGCAGGCTGGCTTTTGGTTTTGTTTGCCCTCCTGCCCACTTTAGTTTACTTCATCTCCGTTTTCTTTCTGGGCAATCCCGTAGGAAATATGGATACCGGCGGAACATGGGGTGCTTACATTGGTTTGTTGTGTCTTGGTGGCGGTTTTGTAGCCATTGGTATTTTTGCTTCGTCTGTTTCCGGCAACCAGGTCGTCGCTTTTATCCTGTCGTTTTTCCTTT
>CALLUQ010000027.1 GCA_938010565.1 uncultured Flavobacteriales bacterium | reverse complement strand
AAATGGATCTTTCCTTTTCTTCGGGGTTACTGCTTACCAATGTATCGGCGGTATATTCTCCAAAAGGAATGCGAACAAAAGTAAGGCTGCCGCCATTGGGTGCATCGCCACGAATATAGGGCAAAAAGCCCCCCGACCGATAGTCGGAAAAGAAATTCTCAAGGCTGGAGATCCGCCTTCCGGTAAGCTTTACATTATAATCCGTTCGGGCAAGCGGGCTGGCAAACCCCTGTAGGGTGATCTCGATGTTCCGGCCTTTCTCCAATTCTTCCAAAAGCAGGTCGGAGAAAAGTTTTAGGTCGGTTACGCCCTGAATTACACGGTTTTCGAAAAAATCATTCATCTGTGCTACCGCCGTGGCCGAATCTTCCGCACGCAACCCGCCGGCATATGCCTTGAGGTAATCTTTGCGGAGCATCAGGTAGGCTTGCCATACATCGATGTAGTTGCTTTTTGTGGTGCTTGTTGTGGTACGGGGGTCGGGTTCGTCGTTGTGGAAATACAGTTGAACAGGCAGGTACCGGTTCAGATCATCCAGGGTTTGTATCTCTGTGTGCTGCGATTCGGCCGGTGTATGCGACGGTTCGGCCGGGAATTGAAACGTATAAATATCGTTGCAGCAGGTGGGGCTTTTTTTGTAAAGAGAACCCATTCGGTTGGAAGACAAAAAACCTTGCAAGCCTGTACTATCGATGGAAAAATAATAGTCGTTGGCCGGAGAGTTGAAAGGGCGGCTCATGTTATAGGGGGGGGGCGAAGTTTCCCGGAACTCCATCCGACCTGAAAATATCGAACCCGCCATAGCCATAATGCCACCGGGAACTGAAATACAGCTTGCCGTTGTTGTACCAGGGGGTAATTTCATCGTCGGGAGAGTTGATGGTTTTGCCTGCATTCCGGGGTTTCCCGAATTGGTTGTTGCCCTTCGCCAAAGCATACCATATATCCATTTTTCCTTCTCCGCCATCGCGATCCGAAGCAAAAAACAGGTATTCCTTGTCATTTACCCGGGCCATCATGGGTTGGGTGGTCATCGTTCCGGGTTTATTGATCCCTTCCAGTTCAATGGCTTGGCCCCAGCGGCCGTTTTGCCATTTGCTCATCCAGATGCCACAGGTTTTAAGATCCGGACAACGGGAAAAATAAAACCCGGTACCTGCGGCATTAAAAACGCCATTGGCTACATGCATTCCGGTTGGGTTAATGGTGGTATCGATGGCTTTTGGGGGGGCATATAGGCCTCCTTTTTTTTCGGATTGAAAGATCTGAGTGGTGTACCGGGTGTCGTATACTTCTCGGTTATCGCCGTATTTTTTAGCCCTTAGCGTGGAGAAATAAAGGGTGGAATCTTTTAAATAGGCTCCAAATTCGGCCATGTATGAGTTAACGGGTTTTCCAATATTCCGGACCGTCACCGGAACGGAGTCGGTCAGATGTTCGTTCGCCCAGGTACAGGAAGCTCGCTCTTGGTGGGCTTTCCGATAATAATAAGACGATTTTTTCCTTTTGTATTTTCGCTCCAGCTTTTTCCAAGTTTTGATCGCTCCGCGGTAATGGCCGGTATTTTTTTGCATTACGGCGAGCCAAAAAGCACTTTCGGGGAACAGGGTGCCGCGCTCTTTCTTATAAATTTTGGCATAGTACCAGGCGGCTTTGGCGTACTGATTGCTGAGGCGGAGTGCGTTGGCATATTTCCATAGCAATTGTATATCAAGCGAATCTTTTGCCATGGCTTTTTCATAGTAAACGCCGGCGCCATAATAATCGCCATCGGCATAACTTTCGTCGGCCCATTTGATGAAGTGCCTGGGGCTCTGGGCTTGTGCCAGATTGAAGATCAGGCAACTTATCGCGGTAAGCAAAAACAGATGGGTTGGGTTCATATATAGTCCGGACAAATGATGTATGGGGTGCGTAAAGGACGGGAATTTCGAAGGATACGGATCAAATGAACTTCAAAGCCGCCCTGGCTATTGCTGGCAGGGCGTAAGCCGGATACGTTGACATCGTAACTGATACCAAAAGTCCAACTATCGTAATCCAAACCCACGGAAATGTAGCCGGCATCGCGGGTACGTACCCATCCGCCAAGGTAAACCGCGCGGTACAAACCCGAAACATCCAACACAATATAGCGAACATAAGCTCCTGAAATAAACTCCTGAAAAGCGCCTTGTTTCCGGTACAGAACAGCCGGGAGTACATCAAAACGTTCTTGTATTTTAAAAATGCCATCTGCATGGATCGCCAAACGCCGGTTGAGCCGAATGGCAGGGTCGTCATAAAAAGATTGTTTCGGGCCGGTTATGTTATAAAGACTGAAACCGCCTGCTATTTTTTTTCTTTTGGCGGGTTGATAGCTAAAATACACGCCTGCATTGAGGTTGGCATAAAAACGGCCGGAACGGGTAAAGGTTTCATTGCTGGGGGCACTGTTGTCGTAAAAAACGCCGTTGTACTGTGCATCAAACTCCAGCCCCGTATAATCGATGGTGCGGTTGGTAACCCCCAAGTGGGTGCCTGCACTTAAGGTGTACGTGGAATCTTTGTTGAGGTAACGGTGGTAGGAGCCTGCCAGATTAAAAGCGGTGGTGGTAAAACGGCTGTCGCCCGTTTTATCGTGGAAAAGAGAAAGACCCCCGTTGGCCCCTTTTGTACCGGCTATATTCCGGGCATCGGCATGGATGCCCAAAGTGCGGTAAGGCACCGTAACCGAACTCCACTGGCTCCGATAATCTGCCATATAACGATATTTACCATCGAACTGCCCCGTTATCGCCGGATTGAGGTTCATGGGCGTGTAATAAAATTGCGAAAAATGCATGTCTTGCCCCAAAACCGGTCGTATGATGAGTACAAAAAAGACTCCTGCCAAAAACGATATGTGCAAGTGTGGGTTTAGCAAATTGAAGTCGGGTACCGGTAAATTACTTTCTGATTATCAGTGAAAGAAGTATAGCACATAAGGCCAAGCTTGTGGTGTACCGGCTTATAATTTCCGCATGTGGAGGTTATCGGAATATCGAAATGGAGTATACGTTTACCCGGATCGTTGCTACAGCATAGCGGTGCAACTGCATGGAGTGAGGCACATCCGTTTAAGCCGATAAAAAAAAACGTGCTGCTTGCTTTCATCGGATCAGGGTTATGTTGCCTTTTTTAAAAAAGGTGTGATTGCCTATACAGGTGACTTCAAGGTAATACACAAAAACAGCCGGACTGGCTTTCATACCTTTGTACGTACCGTCCCATCCTACATCCCGATCAACGGTTTCGAATACTTTTTCGCCCCACCGGTTATAAATGGCGAAATACATGGATCGGATGTTGTTGCCGCGCACAAAAAGAAGGTCGTTGTGGCCATCGTTATTTGGGGTAAAGGCATTGGGAACAAAAATATCGGGGGGGCCACAGGCATCATCAAACACCCATACGGTTACCTCGCCGGAGCGGGAACAGGTTCCGCCGGAAATGGTAAGGGTATAAGTAGTGGTGGCGGAAGGGGAAACCGCCGTTGTAGCCGCATTGGGGTTGCTCACCTCATGGGCAGGGCTCCAGTTGTAAAAAAGCCCGGAACTATCCGGAACACCATGCAGGTGGGTGGTTTGGCCTTCAATTAACGTGTCTTCTTCTGCCCATGCATGCAAGTTCAGCATTTCAAGATCGAAAACCTGCACCCAAACGGAATCCAGGTACTGACAGCCTAAATGATCGTGAATGGTTACATAATACAAGGTGGTGGCTGTGGGCTGTGCAACCATAACCGGGCTGTTTTGTCCGCTGAGGATACCCTCCGGGGGGCTCCAACTGTAGGAAGCATTGACCGGTGGATTGAGCGGAGCAGCCGTTATTTGTAGCGAATCGCCCAGGCATATCGAAGTATCGGCCGTGGTAAAGAAGGCATTTCCCTTAATGGTAATCAAAACACTATCGGTAGAGCTGCACCAGGAGTTGCTGGCTTGCACGTAATAATAGCCGGTATGGTTTGGGCGCAGCATAACGGTACTATCCGAAAGGCTGGCATTGAGGGTATCGTTAAAATCCGGCGAGCCGGACCAGATAAATTCCGCTGCCGTGCCCTTTGTTGAAGCGGTAAGCCACAACGAATCGTTTATGCATAAGCTCGTATCGTTGGACAAGGCAAGGAATACACTGTCGTGAACGGTAATGAAATGACGGGCCGTATCCGTAAGGTTACACAAAGAATCGGTTACGATGAGCAACACTTCATACGTACCGGTATCGGAGAAGGTTCTCACCGGATGAAACACCATGGAAGTGGTATCGTTGTTGCCAAAATCCCATAGGTAGTCATAACCGGAAGAACTGGTGTTCTCAAAGGATACGGTAAGTGCTTTGCATCCTTCGGTAAAATTGGGGGCAAACTCCGCCACCGGGATCACCTCAAAATCGTATTTAAACATGCCGTTGTTGCAACCATCCGGCTCGCCATTGATCATCGATTGGTTGCTCGACGACCAGGCTCCCGGTGTGGTGGGAAAATCGCTATTTCCTAAGCAGCCGGCACAAACCGACTGATAAACAATGCCATTCGGATCAAACCGGCTGGTGCCTCCATCTACATGCTCTTCGCTTTCCGCCCCTCCGAAATAGGAGCCATACAACAGGTTTCTAAAGTCCCTTTCCAATACGATCAGGTAAAAGTTGTGCCCGTCGTAAGGAGGGGTTTCATCCATAAAAGCATCGTGGGTGAGCGGCATTCCGGTTAGAGGGGTTCCGCCTGTTGTGCTTAAAGCTCCTCCCCACCCGGTGGCATAAATGTTCCCGCAAACATCTACCAGAAAAGCAGACGGGGAAATATTCACCATTCCGTTGCCATTCCCAAAAACGGTGGCGCGTTCGAGGGTGGTTAGATCGTTCGACATTTTCCAGATGAACTGCCCGCTGTTGGGGTTGCTGTAAACGCCCGCCGAAACGGGCATGGAACCTTCCGTTTGTCCGAAAAGAAACACCTTTCCCAACCGGTCGATGTCCATAAAATACGTTTGATCGTAAGCCGGTGTGCCGATAAAACCGGAAGCCAGTATGGTGTCGCCCTCGGGGTTGATCTTCATCACAAAACCATCGGCCAGCCCCCCGTTAAAGGAGGTGGAATATGCATTGCCGGCGGTGGGAAAATTGGCCGATGTAGTGCCACCGCACACAAAAACATGGTGTTGGTTATCGCATTTGATATTATAGGCTGCATCCATACCATCTCCCCCGATATAACTGCTGAACAGCATTGCATTCAGGTTGGAATTGAGTTTGAAAATGACACCATCCTGCGATCCGGCAAGCGTACTGTCGAAACCATTTGCAAAAGGAAAATCGGCCGACCGAGTGCTGCTGGCGATGTACATGTTGTCGTGGTTATCAATCATAATTTCGCCCCGTATCTGATCGCCGTAATTGTATACCAGAAAATCGAAATTTTGGCCCAGAGCAGCATTGTAAGTAACGCCATCGTTATCGGCTCCGCCTACATAAGTACAGGCGAGTAGCTGCGTTCCGTCTTCGCTGAACCGGGCCACGTAAATGTCCGAGCCATGGTCCATCTTAATTCCGTTGGCCGGCCAGTTGATGGCCGGGCCTCCTGCAAACGTTTCGTCGTAAGCTCCGGCCGTTACCGGAAAATCATCGGATCCGGTTACACCGAACATGCACAGTTGGTTTTGATGGTTTACGATCAGGCTGTTGGGGGTTTCGCCTTCTGCTCCGCCCAGGTAAGTAGAATAAATTTGTGCCGTACCGTCTGCGGTGTATTTGGTGAGTATGATGTCTACCGTTTTTCCATCATAAAGGTTGTTAAACGTAGGATCGAAAGCACCGGTGGTGGTGTCGAAGCCCTGGTCGAAAACAATGCCGGCAGAGAACAGGTTGCCTGCGTTGTCGTAGGTGGCTGTCATACCAAAGTTATTGGCAGTGGAACCGGAGTAGGTCGAAAAGATCAGTACGGGGTCGATGATCAAATCATAGGTCTCGTCGTAGCCTTTGGGAAATTCAAAGCTTACCGTTTGGCCATCGAGCTTAAATCGGCAGGGAACTTTTACTTCTTTTTCATCGATGATCTGAAAAGCATAGGGTTTTTCTTCCTGTATAACATTGACCGATGTTTTTACGATCAGGTGTCCGTTTTTCAGGTAAATTTCATCTGCTCCCGTATATTTCATTCGGATGCAGGAGGGGTCGGTGTGCGATTTGACAAAAAAATCGTATTTCAAAAATGCATCGCGGGTATAAAACACGAGGTCTATGTCTTCGTATATATCGCGATAAGCTACTTTTTTAAAACCGGGAACGCCCCCCCTCCACCGTTGGGCATCGGCACTTTGAAAAAAGTTGAAGTAGTTTTTTGTAGCATCGCTGCCCGTGCAAATGCTTTGATCTTTGGATCCCTGAAATTCAATGCGGTAGTTATGGCCTCTAACCAAAGGTTCGGGAGCATTGAATTTTGTTGTTGCACGGCCATGAGCTGCCACCATTTCGGAGTTGTCGAGGAATTGCATGTAAATGCTGTTCCGGCAAAGCCACATGCGCCCGCTGTTAATGTCGGCCCGGTAGCGCACATTCGGATCCCACTGTCCGTTGTTCCGGATGAAGGTATAATGTTGAGCAGAGGGGTGGTGATGGGCGGGGTGTTCATGCGGATCGTGCTCCTGTGCAAATGCAGCAAAGGAGAAACAGAACATACACAACACAACAATTTTCGGGCAAACGATCCGCATCGCAGCAATTTAGCAAAAAACGGATGAAAAGTTTCCATAGAATAAGACGAATTGGAGGAGAAAAAAGCAACCCACCGGGGTTTGGCGCTTAAGGTATATGCATGCCCCGAGGGGGAGCTGGGGTGGGATGTGCACATGTATACCTTAACATGTATAAGAACAGATCCATGCGGAGGGTTACTGTTGCTGCACGTTTTTCGATCTGTAAAACCCACTTATAAAAGCGGGTTCGGGGCTTACACCCTAAAATTATTGCCCATGCCGGGCACATAATAAAAAAAACCGCTCCGATAATATCGGAGCGGTTTTTTTTAGGTTACGCTTTTTGTTTACCGGATGATCAACTTCTGACTCATGCGCTTTTCACCAGCATTCACATAAATGAAGTATGTGCCTGGGGTCAATCGCTGATTGAATTGGATCGAAGTGGTAAGACTATCGTTGGAAGGGTTGAATTTCTTGTTGTAAACCTGCTTTCCTTGGAAATCAACTACCATTACATTAACAGTGCTGTTTTTTCCGAGGTTTTCAAGTGAAAGCAACGTTTCGGATCCTTTACTAGGATTGGGGTAAAGGGTCATTGTGGTTTCATGGTTCTTTACATCGGATTGAAAACCTGGTGTAAGGCTGTTGGATTGCTCTCCAATCGTACCGTTCTCTCCGGACTGGTAACGGCGGGTTCCTGGTGTGGTAACATAACAAGGATCACCGCTTGCAGTCCAAACCCATGCGCCACCTACACAGATTTCGGCCTTAACATAAATGCAATAAGTGGTACCGGTGTTTACACCCGAAGCCTGATAAAAAGAGGTAACCCAAGGACGATGACCATCTTTTACTACCATTATCGTATCGTCATTCGCCGTATCTATGAAGCAGTACTGGTACGCGCGGGCTCCAAATACTCTGCTGGAGGCTTTAACAACCAGTGGGGAATTCATGTAGGGCACCGTATCATTACAGTATTGTGTACTGAGGCGAGGGGCAGGAGCTGCCGGAGTGGTGATGTCACATGGGCATGAATCATTAAAGTCGGTCCAAGCTCCATTAACAAAAGCCGAAACGTAAACGGTATACGTAGTGCTGTATTGCATGTCACAAGGATCAAGGAACGCCAACGAAGTTTTGCGTCGGTTATTTAACTGACTAAAATCGCCACCAGGCTGAGAAGCAATGCTGGAAATAACCGTATCTATACCCAATCCGACATTCACAATACGGAATCGGTAATCAGCACCGCTTATCACACTGCCTCCTTGAACCGAAAACTGGGAATTTATGGCAGGAAGCGTTTCTCCACAAAAGCAGCTATCCACTCTAAGGCTGTCATTGCATGCATTATTGCAAGTATTTCCAATACTTACCTTGGAACTCGTGACACAACCGTTACTATCCGTTACAGTGACGGTATACATTCCCGCAGCAAGACCGGTAACCGCGTCTGTCATTTGCCCGCCCGGAGCCCACATATACGTATAGGGAGGGATGCCTCCAGAAACACTGGCAGTAGCTGTTCCATCAGAACCGTTACAAGTTTCATCGGTGGTGGTGGAAGTCAAAACAAGCGGAGTTGGCGAATTAATTGTAACCGTCTCGCTAACCGTACAACCCTCATTATCCGTAACCGTAAAGGTATGGGTGCCAGCCGGAACTCTAAACATTCCCGTGCCCGTGTGGGGCTGAACTCCTCCGATTGCCTGAACATTAACATCAGCAGAATCTCCGGAACACAAGATAGAAGAGGGGAGCGCTTGCATTTGTAATAAGTTGCTCGTGTTTGGCTGGGCAGCAACAATAAATGAATTGCCAACAGCATCCGTAACATGGTAATAATGGGTAGTATCCGGCTGCTGATAAGTTTCAAAAGGAGCAGGTCGTTTATCAGCAGTATCCGGACTAAAGGCGTTGTAATCGGGGTGGCCGGGCGGGGTAAGCAAACGGCTGACCTCGTAAGGAGCCACCCCATGTTCAGCATTAACGATAACCTGAAAAGAATCGCCCGGACACAAGACACCTTCTATCGTGAGGTTTGCAGCGAAGGTTTGACCCTGTGCTACTTCACCCGTAAACATCGTACAAAGAAAAAGCAAGCAAACTCCCAATTGT
>CALLUQ010000026.1 GCA_938010565.1 uncultured Flavobacteriales bacterium | reverse complement strand
CACATTGCCACTGCACCAGGCCACGCTTCAAAAATTGGAAAAACTACAAGAAAAGCGCCTCTGGGAAACCGGGCAGGTGAAAACCTATTACGTAGAATTGAGCGATATTTTACGGCAGTATATTGAGCATCGTTTTGAGGTTAGTGCATTGGAACAAACCTCTTCGGAACTCTTACAAAGCCTGCGTTTCGTTAAAATGGAAGAACCGGCCAGAGAAAAGCTTTACAGCGTTCTGTTGCTGGCCGATCTGGTAAAGTTTGCAAAGGAAAAGCCCATGCCCACCGAAAACAAACGTTCCATGCTGCTGGCAGGTGAGTTTGTCCGCCAAACGCGCGAGTTGCATCAACCCGAAACCCCAACGCCTCCGGCACATGTTTAAAAAACACGACATAGCTGCAGGGATCGCCATCGTGCTATCGAACGGGATTGCTTTTGCATTGTGGTGGTACTATAAAGATGCGTTTGATCACTACCTTTACCCTGTATTGTTCCATGCTTTATGGATCATTCCGGTGCTTTCGGTATGGTATTTTTTCCGCCAGATGAAAATTCCGATGGTGCAACTGAGTGCTTTGTCTTTTATCGAAGAAAAGCAGGAAAGCAGCTTGGGGTGGTTCCGCCATGTATTGTTTCCGATGCGGATGGTGGCCATTGCTTTGCTGGTGATGGCGTTTGCCCGTCCGCAATCCAAAGATTCGGAAGAAAAAACCTACACCAAAGGAATTGATATTGTGCTGGCACTCGATTTGAGTTCCAGCATGTTGGCTCAAGATCTGAAACCCAACCGCATCGAAGCTTCCAAACAAGTAGGCATCAACTTTATACAATCCAGAGTGAACGACCGGTTTGCCTTGGTAGCATACGCCGGAAATGCGCGAACTTTGGCACCGCTAACCACCGACCATGCCAGAGTGAGTTTTCTGATGGACCAGGCCGGAGTAGGCGACCTGGAAGATGGAACTGCCATTGGAATGGGGCTGGGGTATGCTGTGAACCGTTTGAGCACCAGCGATGCTGCAAGCAAAGTAATTATTTTGCTTACCGATGGTGAAAACAATGTACGTTCCTACCCTCCGCTAACCTATGCGGAAAGTGCAGCCGAGTTTGGCATCAAAGTATACACCATCGGGGTAGGAAAAAACGGCATGGCCAAAGCTCCGGTCGATAAGATAAACGGACGCTACCGCTACGGCATGGTTCAGGTCAGCATCGATGAAGAAACCTTAAGATCCATTGCCCGGATCACCGGTGGCAAATATTTCAGAGCCACCAACAACCGGAAGCTGGAAGAGATCTATGCTGAGATCGATCAGATGGAAAAGATCGAGATTGAAAAAAATGTGATCTACAATTACGAAGAAAACTTTTTCTGGTTTGCGCTGGCTGCAATTGGCCTGCTGGCGCTCGAATTTGTTTTCCGGCATACTTTGTTTTTATCGGCAACCGGTTAAATGGCAACATCATCTACATACCGTTATAAATCGGCTTTTATGGCTGTTTTGGCCACAGAAGTGTTGTTGTGGTTCATACTCATTGGCCTCTGGCTTGCGGCTTCTACTCTTGAAAGCAGTTTTCGCTTTGCCCGGCCTCAGATGCTCTGGCTCCTGGCCGGTAGTACCGTGGTACCCATCGTTTTTCTGGCCATGCTCCGGTGGAAGGACAAAGCGCTGGAACGGTTTGCGGATGCTCCTTTGCTGCTGCTTATGGTGCCCCATATTTCGCCTTTTTATGTGGTACTCCGGTTGGTACTGTTCCGGGTTGGTCTGGCCATGATCCTGGCAGGGTTATCCATGCCTCAGTATGGTGTAAAAGAAGTGGAAGGGAGTGCCGAGGGCATTGACCTGATGGTGGCCGTAGATGTGAGCAACAGCATGCGTGCGGAAGATCTAACCCCCAACCGCATGGAACAAGCCCGGCTTTCCATTGAACAGATCGTGCAGGAGTTAAAAGGCGATCGGGTGGGCATTGTTACCTTTGCAGGTGTAGCCGATGTGCACATTCCGGTAACCGGCGATTACAATGCCGTTAAAAGTTTCATTTCATCCATCGATACCGACTTCCCCATTCAGGGAACAGCCATTGGTGCGGCCATAAAAACTTCCATCGGTTCTTTTGATATGGAGAACAGCAGCAACAAAGCCATTGTCATCCTGTCTGACGGAGAAAACCACGAAGACGACGCTCTTGAGGCAGCCGCAGCCGCCCTCGAAAAAGGAGTGATCGTACATACCATAGGCATGGGATCGCCACAAGGGGTTCCCATTCCGATATACCGCAACGGCCGCCAGGTGGGGTACAAAGAAAACCAGACCGGTGAAAAAGTGGTAACCCGGCTGAACGAAAAAATGCTTCAGGATATTTCCACTGCCGGCGGAGGGGTTTACGTGCGTGCCGATCAGAGCCGTTCTGCCGTAAACCTGATCATTGATGCGTTAGACCAATTAGAGGAAACCAAGCTGGATACCGGAATGTACATGGAATATGAGGATCATTTTTATATTTTCCTGATCATAGGGACGTTCCTTATCATCATCGAAGCATGCATTCCGGAAAAAAAAGATACCCCGCCGAACCGTTCAAAATTACAACGCGCATGAGAAATTTGCAGTTAAGCTTGTGGCTGGTTCTTTGGAGTTCCGTTGTTGCCTTCGGACAAACAGACCGGGAGCAGATGCGTAAAGGCAATCAGCTTTATAAAGCAGGCGATTACCCTAGTTCGCTGGAAGCCTATAAAAAAGCCGTTGAGATCAACCCCAACAATCGGCAAGCACTTTTTAATCAGGGCGATGCAGCCTATAAAAACGAAAAATATGCCGATGCGGCCGCCCACTTCGAAGAGGTAGCCAATGCCTCCAACGATCCGGATATGAAAGCAAAAGCGTATCATAACCAAGGCAATGCCCTTCTACAGGCCAAAGAATTTGAAAAGAGCATAGAAGCATTCAAAAAATCGTTGCGGATCAGCCCTGGCGATGCCCATACCCGATACAATTTATCCTACGCCAAAAAAAAACTGAAGGAAAAACAGCAGAACCAGCAGGAACAGGATCAGAAAGATCAAAACCAGCAGGAACAGGATCAAAAAGATCAAAACCAGCAAGAACAGAATCAGAAAGACCAAAACCAGCAAGAACAGGATCAGAAAGGCCAAAACCAGCAAGGACAGGATCAGGATCAAAAAGACCAAAACCAACAGGAACAGGATCAGAAAGACCAAAACCAGCAGGAACAGGATCAAAAAGACCAAAACCAGCAGGAACAGGATCAAAAAGACCAAAACCAGCAAGGACAGGATCAAAAAGACCAAAACCAGCAGGAAAAAGGTCAACAGGCTCAAAACCAACAGGAGCAAGAACCCCGCACCCTCTCACGACAGAATGCAGAACGTTTGCTCAATGCCTTAAAAGAGTTGGAGAATGCCGAGCAGCAAAACCGGAAAAAAAGACGGCATAAACACGGTACAGTTACGAAAGATAAAGATTGGTAAAATGCGTTGGACCTTACTTTTTACAGCGTTTTTCAGCTCCCTCCTGTCGGTGGCACAAATCGGAATAAAAGCCTCGGTAGACAAAAATAACGTAGGACAAAACGAACGCATCCGGTACACCATTGACATTTCACATGCCGGCGGAGGCGAAATTACACAACCTTCCTTTTCAAACTTCAGGGTGCTTTCCGGTCCCAATCAGTCTTCTCAGACCACTATTGTAAATGGTGTGATCTCGCAAAGCCGGAACATTGCTTTCGACATTCGCCCGACTGCTACCGGAACGTTTACCATTGAACCTTCCAAACTCGAAGTCGGCGGCAAGGTTTATACCACACAACCGATCACTATAAAAGTTTCCAAATCCAGCCCTGCTACCACCAACAGGAACTTACTTGCCCGGATCAAACCGAGCAAAAGAGAAGTGTATACAGGCGAACAATTGATCTTGAGCTACAGCATATTAAACCGATACAACAACATGCAACCATCGGATTATGAGCTTCCCGAATACAAAAATTTTGCCGCAGAAGAAATCAAACTGAAAAGCAACAGCTGGAGCAAAGATCAGATTACCTACAAGGGTTTGAACTACCGTGAAGCCATCCTTAAAAAAGAAGTCCTTTTTCCGCAAAAAAGCGGGGATTATGAATTGGAACCTTTTTCTATGACGGCTCAGATAGGCCGCGGCTTTTTTAGCTATGGCGAAGAAATATTTGTCACCTCCAACCGGGTCAGGTTAAAAGTAAAACCGCTTCCTTCCGGTCAGCCGGCAAATTTTTCCGGCGGTGTGGGTACTTTTGCTTTGGAAGTCACTACCGATAAAACGGAAACAGAAGCCCATACACCACTTACCATAACGGTGAAGGTAAGTGGAAAAGGCAACCTGAAATTACTGGAAATGCCCAAACCTCAATTTCCGCCTGATTTTGAGGTCTACGATCCCAAAATACGCAACAACATTTCCGCAAGATCTTCCGGTGTTTCCGGCAACCGCTCGCTGGAATATCTGGTGATTCCCCGGCATGCAGGCACTTATACCATTCCGGCCATCGGCATGTCTTATTTTGATACCAAAAAGGAAAAATATGTGACCCTCTCCTCCCCTGCCCAAACTTTTGTGATCGAACCCGGCAGCGAACAAACCGCTACCGTTTATCAAGGGGCGGATAAAAACGATGTTTCGATGTTAAACGACGACATACGACACATTAAAAGCCAGGGCAACCTCCATGTCATCGGCAACGGTGCCTTTTTGAGTATCGGACATCTGGCAGGGCTTTGCGCTCCGGTTGTTTTGTTCTTTTTGTTTGTTACGGGCAGAAAAAAATGGAACGCACGGAACAAAGATGTGGTAAAAACCAGGCAACGCCGCGCCTCCAGGATGGCTATCCGGCAGATCAAAGCGGCACACGCTGCATTACAGACTACCGACGATAACGCCTTTTACGAAGCCATAGAAAAAGCACTCTATGGTTATTTATCCGACAAAATGAACCTGGGTACCGCTGCATTGGATCTAAAGGTAATTGAAAACACTTTGCGGGAAAAAGCCATTGCCGAACCCACCATTGCCCAAACCATTTCCCTTATTGATACGTGTTTGATGGCCCGCTACGCTCCTGTAAGCGATCAACCGCGAAAAGAGATCCTGGGCAATACCGAAGCCATTATTAACAAACTGGATCAATCGCTATGAGGAAGATGCTGTCTCTGTTCCTTGCTCTTTTCCTTGCCTTTCCGGCTCTGGGGCAAACGCCCGAAAAGGATTTCAACCAGGCCAATGCAGCCTATGAAGCCGGCAACTATGAAGAAGCACTGAAACAATTTGAAAGCCTTGCCAAAAGCCACGAAAGTGCAGCACTTTATTACAATGCCGGCAATGCCGCATGGAAATCGGATCGCCTGCCTCTGGCCATTCTTTACTATGAAAAAGCCCTCAAGCTGGATCCGGCCGACGAAGACATACAGGCCAACCTGAAATTTGCCAACCAGCGGGTTTCCGATAAACTGGCCTGGCCTTATCGGAGCAAAATTGCATTGTGGCTGGATGGTTTTATATATGGTCGCCGGCCTGGTTTCTGGGTAATGTTTTCCATTTTCGTTCTGTTTGGGGTTTGTATTTTCCTGGCTTTGAATAAAGTGTTGAAAAACCATTTTCAGCGCCGCCTGAACCATGCTTTTATCGGAATGAGTTGTATGGCATTTATGGTGGTGTTGATCTTTGCCGGCATGCATCACCGCCACCTTTACCATAATCCCCAAGGCATTATTTTTTCTCCGGTAGTGAATGCCAGATCTGCTCCAGATAACGATGGCACCGAAGTTTTTGTACTGCATGTCGGATCCAAAGTGCAGATAGAGGAAGTGCGCAATGGCTGGACCCGCATTGCCTTGCCCAACGGCACCGAAGGCTGGGTAAAGGAAACAGACATCCGGAGCATCTGAACCGGTTTTACTTTACTTCAAACGCATAATATTTTTTGGCCGACCACCAGCCGTAAACCCGCATCAATAAAGCAGGTTCAAGAAAATACCGATCAGAGGAGGCTGATGGAAATATCCCCAATCCAGGTTTTGGCCATACAACCAATAATAGGCCTCGTCGTCCATTAAGGTGGTAAATGCTGCCTGTAACAAGTTCAGCAAAAACCATAAACCCAACAACCACCAATGTAATTTTGGAATATTTCTCACATTTGTTATCCCGAAACAGGTAACAAAAGTAAACGATCCGATCATACATGAAATGCCTCCGGAACAACTCCCTTAAAAACAAAGATCAATCTACCAAGCCATTCTGAATCGCAAACTTCACTAGGCCTGCTGTATTCCTGACACTTAACTTTTGTAATAAATTCCTGCGATGGGTATCTACGGTTCGCGGACTGATGAACAACCTCTCCGCAATCTGGTTGTTGGTAAGTTCTTCGGCAATGAGTTGAAGAATTTCAACCTCCCTACGGGTGAGGTCATCCACAGTGATGAGCACATTGTTTTGTTTGGGCGGCATGTTCTTCTTCATGAACTTGGAGAACATAATTTTGGCTACATCTTCCGTGAAATAGTTCCCGTCTTTGACCACTTTTCGAATGGCTGTAAGCAATTCCTGCTTACCTGTATTTTTCATCACATACCCAATGGCCCCGGCTTTCAGGATTTTAGTGATGTAAGCATCTTCGTTATGCATGGTCAAAGCAATCACCCGAATATTGGAAAAATTATCGGTAACCAACTGGGTGGCTTCAATTCCATTGATAACCGGCATGTTGATATCCATCAGGATGACATCTACGGCATTTTTTTTCAGGAACCCGATGACCTGATTTCCATCGTTGCATTCCCCAACGATATCAATGCCATGCTCTCCGAGGAGAAGGGCCTTTAAGCCATCACGGATTATCTTATGATCATCAACAAGCAGCAGTCTTACCATATGGTTTACGACAATTAAGGCTAACCCCAAACTTAAGATTATTAGACGAATTAAACGAATGCATGGCTGTAAATTACAGCTATCTCAGGGGGAAGACAATTAATAATTACGCTAATAGACCGAATACAATGTACGTTTTTTAACGTAAAAAGACCTCCCCTTTCTAAAAGAAGTTGAAAAGCATTCCGAAAATTTTCCGGCCACACCTGCCATTGCTCCGGGCCAAGCCATTTGAACCCCAAGGCAAACGCATTTAAATTTTTTACTCCTATAAATCAATTATTTATGATTCTTGATGTATGATGTTTAAACGATGCTGAAAACGTAAGACCCTACAAGCGGGTGCGGGTCTATTTTAAATGCGTTGGCACTGATCTGCCCCTCTCCTCTCAACATCGAGTAAAAAAGACGGGATGCCCTACCTCCGCCCCTCTAAGGTAGAATTGAGAGCCGGCTCACGCATCTTTTTAGATCGTGTTTCCGGTTGCCGCCACATCCAACACAGCATGCGGTTTTTCCACACTACGCCTCCCTACGTTTTTCAGACTTGATCTGAAAAAAAAAGCCGCGAAGCAGAAGAAGATGCAAAACGAACCCACAGGTTGGTTAGTTTTGCGTACGAAGCGCCTAAATTTGTTCCGGTTGCTCCAAAAATCTATGAAAAGCACTAGTTTTGAACCCTCCGATATGGAACACCGCATTTTACTGGTTGAAGACGAAGAGCACCTTTTGGATGTGATCAAGCTGAACCTCGAACTTGAGGGGTATGCAGTAATTCCTGTAACCAACGGATCCGATGCACTGGAAAAATTCAGAAACAGCCGGTTTGAACTCATCATTATCGATGTAATGCTGCCCGGCATGGATGGCTTTGCCGTTTGCGAAAGCATCCGGTTAGAAAACAAAACGGTACCCGTTTTGTTCCTGACCGCCAAAGATGGTGCACAAAACAAAATACACGGGCTAAAGATCGGAGGCGACGACTACCTCACCAAACCTTTCAACCTCGAAGAGCTTTTGCTCAGGATCCGAATCCTGCTCCGGAGAGGGGTACCTCAAATGGAAAAACAAGCCCTAAAGGAATACCAGGTGGGAAAATGTAAAATAAACTTCCTGAATTACGAACTGACGGATATCCGGGGAAATGCAAAGCAATTATCAAAACGAGAGATCCGCCTGTTGCGCTTGTTAATTGAACACAAAAACGAAGTAGTTTCCAGAGAAGAGATCCTCAAAAAAGTATGGGGGTACGATGTTTACCCTTCCACCCGAACCATCGACAACTATATTCTGGCTTTCCGGAAATACTTTGAAGAAAACCCCAAAGCCCCCAGGTTTTTCCACTCCGTAAGAGGAGTAGGCTACAAATTTACACCCGGAGGGTAATCCTTAGCCTGCCTATGCCTGCCATCCAATGCCTTGTATGGCCACATGCATTGCCCGCTGCTCGAAAAAAGCAACGCCCTGTTTCTCAGAGCGCCATACCATCCCCAAAAACAAAACGCACCAACGAAATATAACGGATCATGGAGAAACAAGTACGCTGACGTATCCTTCCGGATCAAACTTTAGGAAATAGGCGTGGGGGGGCCGCTACAAATCCAAGTACCGCAATTCCGGCAGAGTCGATTTGCGTATCAATGGCGTAGTTTCCCAAATATAAACTCCCTCCGTTGCTGAGGTAAAGTGTGTCGTTACTAAAGCTCACTGCCTGAAACTCGTTTGCCGGATCGGCATCCGCATCATCAACAAAGTCATTCGATACATTTTCAGCAGTCTTTGCATACCATGCGTATGGAACGCTCATGAATTGCGAAGTTCCAATTGGTTTGGTGGAATCCTTGAGTGATATCTTGCGTTCCATGGGTACCCGTAGCGATAACAACTTCACCTATTGTAAAGTCGATAGAGCCGAAACCATTCGAGTAAGAGTCTCCTTGGGTGGACACTACCTCTTGAGCTTGCACAACAGAAGAAAAGATGAAAATAATTGATTTACAGATAGTTACCTTTATGAGAATAGAAATTAAGTTATAGCAGTATGGTGTTGATCTTGCACCGATGGGTATCGTTCTTTGCGTTTGCCCTCTCTTGGAGCCGGCAGTTGAACTTGCTGTTTTTATGATTGCGTTCATTCTGTCGGGCATCTACTTCTCTGCGCTCAGAAATAAGTTGTTTTGATGATTCGTTCATGCAAATCATAGGGCATGCGCCATCGTAATGAAATCTTTTGTAAACGTCAAGCACTTGTTCCATACGGGGCGGGCTACAAATGAACTGTTTTGCTCAACCATTGGGATCGGCAACTCTGATGCTAATTATATTAGCAATATTAAGCGGAGATCATGTCAAAAAAGCCATCAAAAAGCGCAAAGTTCCGGAGGTCTGTTACACGGATCAAAGGCATCCGTTTATACCACGCGATTTACCCATGTGCCAAAGGGAAATGGAATGAACATCTTCATATATCGCATCGGCCAAATGTAACATGTAGAACAATGTTATCTAATGGTTTACGCATTTACACAACAGAACCTCAAAATACGTTTTGTCATTCTTTTGTTTATGACGATAATATTTTTTAGCTTGCCGGATGCTACTGCATATGATTATATTTACAAATGCTAACATTTATTTCATCAGTTTAACAGAGAAACGGACCAGACTTTTATGCCGTGTGTTCAAGAAGTTCGGTTTTACAATAAACCGGCAACTCCGACTGTAGGCGATTGTGCAAATCGTTCATCGCTGTTTCACTCACTCATGTAATGGATTGCCAGTTTTGGTTATCTGTCATATTGATTCTGTCGTATGGTTGCCTTTCGGGGTTAAACACCATTAAACACTGTAAAAGATTGCAATCCGGCCCCCCAATTTGGACTGATCCAAAAATTCAGCTAGAAGTTCACTTATCAAGTAGAGGTTCGCTTATAAGTATATGAAACTGCCAGCCGTTTTTTCGTACTGAAGCCAAATTGTAACATACATGATAAGCCAGTTCTACATTTTATAATCTAAATAATTACTCTAAATGAAAACTTTATTACAAAACACCGGAAAAGTACTCCTGGTTGCCGGAGCTTTGTCCTTTGGTCATGCATCTCTGGGTCAGGCAACAGATTCGCCCACCGGTACTCAAAGTCAGTCGGGTGTTGCCTCTGATGTTAAAAGCTTGCTCCGAAGCAGCAACCCTGTTCCATACCGAAGCCAGAGAACCTATACCACGTGCGGGTATCTACAGGAAAGCAACAATTTTGAGAATGGCTGGACAAGCAATACACTGTGGCCTGCGGTATGTGCAGATGATTTTGTAGTTCCGGCAGGAGAATGTTGGAGCATTAATCGGGTATCGATGAACTTTTTCACGAATAACCATACGGATGCTTCTGCTATGAACATTTACTTTTATGCGGATGCAGGCGGTGTACCGGGCACTGTGGTGGGGTCTTATGTAGCCACTCCTTCCGATTGGTCTACCACACTGTTGGGCAATAACTTTGGGATCAATATACATGAATTTTTGATCTCCATACCGCCTTCGGTTAATTTGTGTGGGGGAGCCTCCGGAACCACTTATTGGTTTTCTGCCCAGGCCGTTAATACGATTACATCGAATGATTTTTACTGGGAAGTTGCCGAAACAGGTTCTCCTTATGGCGATAATGGAGTAGCAGCATCCGATATTGCAGGTCCTTGGAGTATACTCGTAAACGGAAATAATAGAAGTAATTTTGTGTTTGCATTGAATCCATCTGCAATGGGAACCGATACCCAAACCGCATGCGATTCCTACACATGGATAGACGGAAACACCTATACATCAAGCAATAACACGGCCACGCATACCTTTGTGGGAGGGGCTGCCGATGGTTGCGATTCCGTAGTAACCCTCGATCTGACCATTCTGGGTCCAGCCACAGGAACCGATACCCAAACTGCATGCGGCTCCTACACATGGATAGACGGAAACACTTATACCTCAAACAACAACACGGCCACGCATACCCTTGTGGGTGCTGCTGCCAATGGTTGTGATTCCGTAGTAACCCTCGATCTGACTATCCTTCTTAATTGTCACACCACTCAATTGGACCCTTGCTATGACAACGATACCCTTCCTGCTTTAAATACCTATCTTAAGGCGGATTTCGCTCCAGGAGCAACGCAGTACGAATTCTGTATTGTTAATCAGGCTACGGACGATACTACCTACTTGTTAGGGATAGATGCTCTTCCGAATTACACTTCACTTGTTTTCTTGGAGAGATCGGATTATGCAACCTGTTATTCAATACGCGTAAGGGCTATGGTTTCCGGAGTCTGGGGTAATTTTGGTACACCGGTTACCCTATACACTCCCGTACCTCCGATCCCCCGCATCAGCGCACATTACTGTGGTGATACGGTGCCCAGCTTGAAAACGTCATTGACTGTGGCAGCTGCCAGCAGAGCACCTCAAGCCCGTACGTATCGGTACTGTTTTATAGACACACTGGCCGGCGATACGATCGTGGTAGAACAAAGTGGTCATCGTTCGTGGGTTACTACCTTCCATCTCGTTCCGGGTGTAAAACTCAATACCACTTATTGCATTTACGTTCAGGTGGAAGTATGTATTGGTGGCCAATGGGTATGGGGTGAAGCCGGTGAGCTTTGCTATATCACCACACCAGATACATACCGCCGCTATCAGTCCGGAGGTTCCGTTGCAACCGAAGAGCAGCCAGGTACTCTCCAGTCCGCTAATGGTCAGGCCAGTATGGCTGTTTATCCGAACCCCGGCAAAGGATTCGGAACCCTGCTTTCCATCGAAAACCTGGGCAAACAGTACAACACGGTTGATGTAGTAGTGTTGGATGCTTACGGAAAACAAGTTTATAACCGGAACATCAACGTTTCCGGTAATGGTTTCGAAATTCCGATCCAATTCGGCCAGCGGTTAACTCCGGGGGTTTATTTCGTGAATGTACATGCCGGTGAAACGCAAATGATCGAAAAATTGATCATCCGATAACCGGAAAAATTGCTTAAAAAAAACCCGTTCCAATGGCATTGGAACGGGTTTTTTATGTGCCTGGCCCCGCTTTGGGAGTAGCCGCCTCCTGCCGTACTGGTTTTGCAGCGCCTGCCCGGCTTATTTTGTTTGAACGATCGTTTACAAATGGATCACTTCATCATACGCAGCAGCAGCAGCTTCCATCACTGCTTCGCTCATCGTAGGATGCGGATGAATGGTTTTGATCAGTTCGTGTCCGGTGGTTTCCAGTTTGCGAATGGCTACAATTTCAGCAATCATTTCGGTAACGTTGGCACCGATCATATGTCCGCCCAGCAATTCGCCATACCTGGCATCAAAAATAAGTTTCACAAAACCATCTTTATGGCCTGCTGCACTTGCTTTTCCGGAAGCAGAAAAAGGAAACTTACCCACTTTTACCTCGTAACCCGCCTCTTTTGCCGATGCCTCGGTATATCCCACGGAGGCAATCTCGGGCGAGCAATATGTACAACCGGGAATGTTGTTGTAGTCTATCGCTTCCGGGTTGTGGCCTGCAATGGACTCCACACAAGTGATCCCTTCAGCCGAACCAACATGCGCGAGAGCAGGACCGGGAATGCAGTCTCCAATGGCAAAATAGCCCGGAATGTTGGTTTGGTACATTTCGTTTACGAGAATGCGACCTTGGTCTACGGCAATTCCAACTTCTTCCAAACCCATATTTTCGATGTTGGCCGAAATGCCAACCGCCGAAAGTACCACATCGCACCCGATCACCTCTTCGCCCTTTTTGGTCTTTATCGTTACTTTACATCCCTTGCCTTTGGTATTCACTTCCGTTACCTCTGCGCCGGTCATTACTTTTATTCCGTTTTTCTTGAAGTTGCGTTCCAGTGCCTTCGAAACTTCATGGTCTTCCACCGGAACAATGCGATCCAGATACTCCACCACGGTGACTTCCGTACCGATGGAATTGTAGAAATAAGCAAACTCCACACCAATGGCACCGGAACCTACCACTACCATTTTTTCAGGCTGTTTCGGAAGGGTCATCGCTTCGCGGTAACCGATGATTTTTTTACCGTCCTGCGGAAGGCCGGGTAAAACGCGCGAACGTGCTCCGGTAGAAAGGATAATGTTGGCAGCAGCATAAGTGGTTGTATTCCCGTCTTCGCCGGTTACTTCCACCTGTTTACCCGGTTTCACCGTTCCGCGGCCTTCCAATACATCGATCTTATTTTTCTTCAGGAGGAATTTTACACCGTTGCTCATCCCGTTGGCCACTTCGCGGCTGCGGTTTACCATAGCACCAAAATCTGCTTCCTGCCCCTTTACGACGATGCCGTAATCCGCAGCATGCCGGATGTATTCGAACACATTGGCGCTTTTCAGTAAAGCTTTGGTAGGGATGCAACCCCAATTCAAACAAACACCACCCAGGCTTTCTTTTTCAACGATGGCGGTTTTTAATCCCAACTGAGAGGCTCGGATGGCGGCCACATAGCCGGCAGGTCCGCTACCTACCACAATTATATCATAACTCATATTGCAGGTACTTTAAATTCTGAATCGGAGGACGAAATTAGGAAACATATCACATTTATTCTCCATTTCATGTTACATTTATCATCGTTCAAAAACTGGATCTCAAGAGATATGCTCCGATATACATTCAAGGCGCTCCGGCCCCACCAACATTTTATCCACATTTGTTTCGAAGCCGACCACCTTAGCGGTGATACCGTTATGTTGCAACTGCCTACCTGGCGCCCCGGCAGATATGAACTGGGAAATTTCGCCGGAAATATGAAACCCATCTCGGTAAAAACCCCACAAGGCAAACCCCTGAGCTGGATCAAAAAGACCAAAGATTGCTGGGTAGTTCGGCTCGAAGGGGCTACTGCCATTGAGGTCAGTTATCAATATTACGCCAACCAACTTGATGCAGGGTCTTGCTGGTTGGATGAAACCCAACTGTATGTGAATCCGGTACATTGTTGCCTTTATATTCCGGACCGGCAAAATGAGAAATGTGAAATTCAGTTGGAAGTGCCCCCTGGTTATGCATTTGCCGGAAGTTTGAAAAAAACAGGCGATCACCCAAGCGATCACCAATATCAGGCACTTGATTTTCAGGAGCTGGCAGATTCCCCTTTTATCGCATCCGACCGTTTGCAGCACAACCGGTTCCGGTGCAGCGGGGTCGATTTTCATGTTTGGTTTATGGGAGAAGTAAAACCCGACTGGAAAACACTCCTGCACGATCTGGAAGCCTATACCAACGTACAGGTGGCTGCTTTTGGTGGTTTTCCGGTGAAAGAATACCACTACCTGATCCAGGTTACGCCATACTCCACCTATCATGGTGTGGAGCACCAAAAATCCACGGTCATTGCTTTGGGACCCTCCTATGCCATTTTTAAAGACCGGTATACCGATCTTCTTGGCGTATGTTCGCACGAATTATACCACACCTGGAACATCAAGAAAATTCGTCCGGCAGAAATGTTGCCCTACGATTTTACGCAGGAAAATTATTCCCGCCTGGGATACGTGGCCGAAGGGGTAACCACTTATTTCGGAGACCAGATGCTGCACCGTTCGGGCGTGTTTAACGACGAGCAATACTTCAACGAATTCAACACACTCATTTCCAGACATCAGGATAATTTTGGGCGTTTGAACAACTCTGTGGCCGATTCTTCCTTCGATACCTGGCTCGATGGGTATGTAGCAGGCGTTCCCGGGCGAAAAGTATCCATCTACGTAGAAGGAGCTTTGCTGGCCTTTATTGCTGATGTTCGCCTGCTTTGCGCATCGGGCGGAAAAAAATCGCTGGATGATGTAATGCGCCGGTTGTACGAAAAATTCGGCCTTCCCGGCAAGGGGTATACCGAAGCCGATTATAAAGCTACTTTGGAAGCCATTTCCGGTACTTCTTTTGATGCGTTTTTTGAAGATCTGGTATGGGGTACTGCCGATTATCTTCCGGCCATTGAAGAAGCATTGGATGCATTGGGACTGGTATTACAAACGGCCCCGTCTGCCCAACACCACGAAGCACGGCTGGGTTTTAAAACCAATGCTTCACAAACCGGTGAAAAGGTAGTTTCGGTATTTCCCGGATCGCCTGCAGATCAGGCCGGGTTATGGATCGACGATAAAATAATGGTTGTAAACGGGTACGAGATCCGTCAAAACCTTTCCGGCTGGACCGGTTATTTTCAAGGTGAGGAACAACATTTTATGGTGCTGCGCCAAGGGCAGTTGAAACAACTCACTTTGTGTGAAAATGGAAAAAACTGGTTTCAAACCCGGAAGGTCGCTTTTGCAGACGAACGCAACGAAGCACAACAAGGGTTGTTCGATCGTTGGAAATTTAGAACAAAGGGCTGACTCCACATCGTTTTAAGTGTGTTGCAGCCCATGTGTTTAGCCGCTCCCGTAGGCTACCGGCTACTTTTGAATTTACGGGATGGTTGTTTATGGAATGGCGTGGTGGTTTTATCAGAGCAAACGCATTTAAAATTACGATCTACAAAAGGCGGTTGCCGGCCCCTTGAAAGGGAGGGGATAAATTATGAGTTAGGAGTGATGGGTGGGGCGAGGACACATCACTCATCACCCATAATTCACATAACGCCTTTTTCACGCCAATTTTTTGGTAAATTTGATGCTTTCAGAATCCAATATTCAGATAATAATCCAACATACTGTTATGAAGAATGTAGCTGTGATAGGAGCTGGAACCATGGGAAATGGGATTGCTCACACCTTTGCACAATTTGGGTACAATGTTACTTTGGTCGACCTGGATCAGAATGCACTTGACCGTGGGTTGAGTACCATTGAAAAAAACCTGGGCCGTATGGTGCAAAAAGAGAAGATCAGTGAAGAAGAGAAACAAGCTACTTTAGGTCGTATAGCCTTGGTTACTAGCCTGAAAGAAGGAGTGGCCCATGCTGATCTGGTTGTGGAAGCCGCTACGGAGAACATGGCCGTCAAACTGAAAATATTCAAAGAACTGGACGCTTTTACGGGGCCTGATTGTATTCTTGCCAGCAACACTTCTTCCATTTCCATTACCAAAATCGGTGCTGCAACCCGTCGTCCGGATAAAGTGATCGGAATGCATTTTATGAATCCGGTTCCTGTGATGAAACTGGTAGAAATCATCCGGGGGTATGCCACTTCCGATGAAGTAACCCGTGCCATTATGGAAACTTCTGTTTCCCTACGGAAGGTTCCTGTTGAAGTAAACGACTACCCCGGTTTTGTAGCCAATAAGATCCTCATGCCCATGATCAATGAAGCCATTATTACCTTGTGGGAAGGAACCGCCGGTGTGGAAGAAATTGATACCGTTATGAAATTGGGTATGGCCCATCCTATGGGTCCTCTTCAACTGGCCGATTTTATCGGGCTGGATGTTTGCCTTGCGATCCTTGAAGTATTACAGGATGGGTTCGGCAATGCCAAATATGCGCCTTGTCCGCTTCTGGTCAATATGGTTACGGCAGGCAAACTGGGCATCAAATCGGGCGAAGGTTTCTACGATTGGTCGAAAGGAACCAAAGAACTGGTGGTTGCTTCTAAATTTGCAAGGAAAGAAATGCTTCCGGTTTAGTGTTTTGTTGGCACTGCGCTTCGAAACGGTGCACCCTTGTTGCCAAAAACGGTGTATTCTTATTTACCGAAAATTGTGCATTGTTATTTGCCGATCACAGAAGGACAACACAAAGGATAGATCATCCCTTTTGATTTTGTTGGGCAGCAGGATCACATTATTTCTCAAGGACAGGCAGTTATGATCTAAGAAAACAAAACCATCTCCAAAAGGGCAAAGTTGGATTCATCCGTCATCGTGGCTTTTTGTCCATTGTTTGTTGGGTACAAACTTAGAACAGAGAACCAGACGGGGAAAGATGGGGTTGGACAGGGGGATGCCATGTTTCGAACAAAAATGTGCAACGAAATTAAGCGCCCGATTGAGGAAATGCAATTATAGTAAGGCATTTCCAATGCAAAAATAAAGGGGTATCTTTAGTTATACGTTAGAGTTAATTAAAAGATAATGGCAAAAAGACAAAGAAGAGTAAGCTCAATAAAAGATGAGCTCTTGACTAAATCACGAGAGGCTATGTTGTCTGCCGTCCAGATATTCAACAACCCTAATATTCAATTTAAATCTGAGAACTTCATTGTTTTATCGAACATAGCATGGACGTACCTATTACATGCATATTTCCGTGATTCGAAGATTGAGTATCGTTATTATAAAATGGCGGGTACCAGAAAAAGATACGACAAAACAAAAAGAGGGACTTATAAATATTGGGAACTAGAAAGGTGCCTAAATGATAGTAATAGCCCTATTGATAGTGTCACATCTTCGAACCTCGGGTTTTTAATTGGATTAAGACATGAAATAGAACATCAAATGTCAACTCGAATTGATGAATATTTAAGTGCTAGGTTCCAGTCTTGTTGCCTTAATTTCAATCTTTACATAAAAAAACTTTTTGGTGAGAAATATGGAATTGACAAGCACCTTTCAATCTCCTTACAATTTTCAACTATTGACGAAAAACAAGTTGAACAGTTGAGAGAATTTACAGACTTACCAAAAAATATTGCGACATATATTAATGATTTTGATAACAATTTGTCAGACGAGTTGTACAATGATATTAGATTCTCATATAGAGTATTGTATGTTCCAAAATCAGTAAACCACAAAGGACAAGCAGATAAGGTGATAGAATTTATTCCAGCTAATACGCCAGAAGCAGAAGGAATTAACAAAGAATACGTTCTAATAAAGGAAAAAGAAAAGAAAAAACATTTACCCGCAAAAATAGTTGAGTTAATGCAGGGCAAAGGATATTCAAAATTTAAAATGCATCAACATACTCAGCTCTGGAAAGCAGAAAATGGTAAAGACCCTGCTAAAAAACTAGGTGTGGATGTTGAAGGAGCATGGTACTGGTATGACAGCTGGATTAAAATTGTAGAAACTCATTGCATAGAGAAAGGACAAGATTATAAATAAGAACAAACCCTAATAATAAATTTACAAACCCACTAAAATGAGGCTTTAGCTGACATTGAACCCAGCCTACCGGCCTATATCGCCAG
>CALLUQ010000025.1 GCA_938010565.1 uncultured Flavobacteriales bacterium | reverse complement strand
GGCGCTTTGGCATATAGCTTTGGATTCATGATCATCTTGTTAATGATCTCGACCATCTTCTTTAATAAAGTAGAAAAAGGATTTGTTGATACAGTTTGATAATGACTATGGTAGTACTTAAAGTAGAAAATGTTAGCAAACAATATCGCCTTGGATTGGTGGGTACAGGCACCCTGAGTCACGACCTGAACCGCTGGTGGCACCACATACGTGGCAAAGAAGATCCTTATCTTAGTGTGGGAGAAGCCAACGACCGCTCTGCTTCCGGTTCGTCGGAATACCAATGGGCTTTGCGCAACATCAACATGGAAGTGAAAGAGGGCGAAGTGTTGGGCATTATCGGAAGGAACGGTGCCGGAAAATCCACCTTGTTGAAGGTTCTGTCAAGGGTTACCGTACCCACAACCGGAATGGTCAAAGCGAAGGGCCGTATTTCTTCTTTACTGGAGGTCGGAACCGGGTTTCATCCGGAATTAACGGGAAGGGAAAATATTTTCCTCAACGGAGCCATTTTGGGCATGCGAAAGCATGAAATTACCCGGAAACTGGATGAGATCATTGATTTCTCCGGTGTAGAACGGTACATTGATACACCGGTAAAACGGTACTCTTCCGGAATGTATGTCCGGTTGGCTTTTGCGGTTGCAGCTCACCTCGAACCCGAGATCCTCATTGTGGATGAAGTATTGGCAGTAGGCGATGCCGAGTTCCAGAAAAGGTGCATAGGCAAAATGAAAGAAGTTTCCGGCCAAGGTCGGACAGTACTTTTTGTAAGCCATAACATGACAGCTGTGCGCAACCTCTGTACCCGTGGGTTGCTGTTGAAACATGGCGAAGTACAACTGGCAGCAGGCATCAACGATATTGTAGAAGAATATTTGCGTTACGATCCTTCCGATTACGGAACAGACGATCGCTCCGTGGTTCCCGAAAATTGGGAACGACCATTGGGCCAGAAATATACCCGTTTTACCCGGGTGCAAATCTTAACCGATGGAGAAAAAGCCGTGAACACATTGTTGTTTATGCAAGCGCTTAAAGTCCGTGTTACCTTTGAAAATACGGCACGCATCACCGGTTGTCGCTTTCAGGTGCGCATTGCCAGTTTCGGAGGGCAGCAGATCACCCGTTCCATTTCACTTTTGGATACCGACCAATTGTACGATTTTGATCCCGGAACGCATCGCTTCGATGTGGAGATACAACCCAACCTGATGCCCGGTCGTTATTGCTTCTTCATTTATGTGGGCAATGCCGAAGGTACGGTGTTTTACGATGCCATATTCAATTTTGGAGAATTTACCGTATCTCCGAAAGCAATAACCGGAAAACACGAACTGGGCAAAAGCTTCAATACGCTTGTGCAAGTGCCTGGTAAATGGACCATTAACTCCTAAATTTATTCTGTTGCCTGCTTGAATATGTTTACAGATGCAGCCAAAATACCGATCCGCATGAAAAAACCGAAACTCTTTGTAGGGTTCGAATGCATGCCCATCCGTATACCTGTATCACAGCTTTCCGTATTTAGGCAAACAACCCATAATTATGGGGTATCGGAATGAACGACTCTTTCTATCAGCAAATGGTCGTGAATGGGGTGCGAAGTTTCATAAAAATGCATTAGAACATATTTCTCAACAGGCACATGTGCTGGAATTTTTAAAAATATGGAATTAAAGGACAGTAAAGTATTGGTAATCGGAGGAGCCGGATTCATCGGCGCTTTTATCGTTCGCGAATTGCTGAAGGAATCCATTAGTAAAGTAGTTATTTACGACAACTTTACCCGTGGTAAAATGGAAAACCTGAAAGATGTTCTCGAAGACGAACGTTGCACCATTTATTCTTTTGGTGGCGATATACGAGAAACAGATATTCTTGATACGGCCATGGAAGGAGTCGACTATGTATTCCACACTGCCGCCATGTGGCTGTTGCATTGCAAAGATTATCCCCGTACCGCATTTGACGTAAATGTAGGGGGTACCTTCAATGTGTTGGAAGCTTGCGTAAAACATAAGGTGAAAAAACTCATCTACTCTTCTTCTGCTTCGGTTTACGGCGATGCAGTGGAAGTGCCCATGACAGAAAATCACCCTTTCAACAACAAAAACTTTTACGGCTCCACCAAAATTGCCGGCGAAGCCATGTGTACTGCCATCAACGACCGGTACGGTTTGCCTATCATCGGTTTGCGCTATATGAATGTATACGGACCAGGCCAGGACCAGCACGCGGTTTACAGCGGTGTGGTGCCCATCATGCTCAATAAGATCGATGCCAATGAAGCCCCCACCATCAATGGCGACGGTAGCCAAGCCTATGATTTTATTTATGTGGAAGATGTGGCCAGAGCCAATATTGCCGCGTTGAAATCTTCTACCACTTATGGCATGTATAATGTAGGCACGGAAGTACAAACCTCCATCATGGAACTGTGCGATACCATCCTCGCCCTTAAAAACTCCAATTTAAAAGTAAACTACAAACCTTATGCAACCGATGATGCACGGGCATTGGTTCAAAACCGGATTGGTTCTGCGAAAAAAGCCAGCGAAGAAATCGGTTTCGATTACAAATATTCCCTCACCGAAGGATTACAAAAACTCATCGACTGGCGCGAAACCGTACTGGATCAGGAAGCACAACATGTTTCGTAAAATGCTTTCAAACCTCTCTTTTTCCTTTCCTCTTGTTGAGAAAAGATGATATGCGAGTTTTGAACAAATGGCTCTTTTAATGCGATGTTTCGCTATAACAACCGCTTTGATCCGCTGTTTTATACAATCTGCCGTAGGGTTGAGTTCATCATCAGATACAAAAAACACATCAGGTGTATGGCCCGGTGTGGTGGTAATACAGGTGAGGAAGTATCCGGTAGAATTAAAAAAAGATGGTAGCCCTACTCAATCATCGGTTGCTCCGGATCAGCTACAGTAGCATAACAATAAGGAGCAAATAACCTGAATTCAAATTCAAATGGAAAAAAGAAATATACCTATTTCATTGCCCGTTACCGGGGATGAAGAATGGAAAGCCGTGCGTGCTCCGCTTATCAGCGGATGGATTACCACAGGTCCGAAAGTGCGTGAGTTTGAGCAACTTTTTGCCGAACGCCATCAGGTAAAACATGCGTTGGCTGTAACCAGTGCCACCACTGCATTGCATTTGGCTATGGTAGCGCTGGATGTAGGCCCGGACGATGAAGTGATCGTGCCCGCTTTTACTTGGGTGGCTACGGCCAATGTGGTGGAATATTGCCAGGCCAGAGTGGTTTTTGTAGATGTCGACCCTCAAACGTTTAACATCGACCCCGAGGATCTGAAAAAACGCATCACCGATAAAACCAAAGCCATCATAGCCGTGCACTTGTTCGGCTTGTGTGCCGATATGGATGCCATTAAAGAAATTGCGGGAGATATTCCATTGGTGGAAGATGCTGCCTGTGCTTCCGGTGCCGGATACAACGGCGTTCCCGCAGGTGCCTTGGGCGATATCGGATGTTTTTCTTTTCACCCGCGAAAGTCCATCACTACAGGCGAAGGAGGGATGCTCACGACCAACAGCGATATGTTGGCCGAAAAAATGAGCATGCTCCGCAACCACGGAGCATCTGTTTCCGAAGAGCAAAGGCACCACGGACCACGCCCTTATATTCTTCCGGATTTTAATATGCTTGGCTTCAATTACCGGATGACGGATCTGCAAGGAGCCGTAGGCTGTGTTCAAATCAAAAAACTGGATGCTTTTATTGATGAAAGAGCCGAATGGGCTGCATTCTATAAAAAAGAACTGGCCGAACTGGATTGGTTGCAATTGCCCGATTACGACGATAAGTTCAAACACGGATGGCAATCTTTTGTTACTTTGGTAGATGAAGAAAAAGCTCCTTTCAACCGCAACGACATCATGGAACTGTTGCAGGAGAAAGGCGTTTCAACCCGCCCGGGAACGCATGCGGTACACATGCTCAACTATTACAAAGAGCGTTATCAACTCAAAGCCGACGATTTTCCGGGGGCGCGACTGGTAAACGATTGTTCTATGGCCATTCCACTTCATAACCGCATGACCGGGGAAGATTTTGCCTACGTTGTGCACTGCCTGAAAAATCTGTAACCCTCATGTGTGGAATTGCCGGTGTTTTTAATCTGAACGGAACTCCTTTTAGTGAGGAGTACCTGAAGCGTATGGCCTCATCCATTGCTCACCGTGGCCCCGATGGCGAAGGCTATTACACGGCTGATGGCGTTGCTTTGGCCCACAAACGCCTCTCGATTTTGGATGTCTCAGAACGGGGAGCACAACCCATGTTCTCAAAAGATCATGAATGGGTAGTGGTGTTCAACGGGTGTATTTACAACTTCAAAGAACTCAAACGGGAATTGCTCGAAAAAGGGCATCAATTTATCAGTACTACAGATACAGAGGTTATTACCGAAGGGCTGGCTGCCTACGGCGTTGATTTTTTCAAACGCCTTGATGGCATGTTTGCCATCGCAGCCTGGAATACCAAAGAGAAAAGACTCTACCTCTCCCGCGATCGTTTTGGAGTAAAACCCTTGTATTATTGGTTCAATGGCAAAACAGTGGTGTTTGCATCCGAGATCAAAGCCATTATCCAACATCCCGATTTTGAAGTAAAGGTGAACAAGCAATCGCTAAACGAATATTTCACCTTTCAGAACCTGTTTACCTATCAAACACTCTTTGAAGGGGTCACCATGCTTCCTCAGGCCAATACCGTTCAAATAGATCGTTCCAGTGCTATCGTAAAACACCAAAGCTGGTGGGATTATGATTTTACCCAGCCTGATGAACAAATGAGCTTTGAAGAGGCAAAAGAAGAAACAAGCCGTCTTTTTCAGGAAGCAGTAACCCGTCAGATGGTCTCCGATGTACCGGTGGGGGCTTATCTCTCGGGAGGAATGGACTCCGGATCGATTACAGCGATCGCTTCCAAACATGTTCGCCGGCTTACTACCTTTACGTGTGGTTTTGATATGAGCGAAGTAACCGGTTATGAAGCCAACTATGATGAGCGTCGGGATGCGGAATTGATGGCCAATCATTTCAAAACCGAACACTACGAGCAAGTCATCAATGCAGGCGATTTGGCCTGGTCATTGCCCCGTGTGGTATATCACCTCGAAGATCTGCGGGTGGGCATGTCTTACCCGAATTATTATATCAGCCGCCTGGCCTCCAAATTTGTAAAGGTGTGTTTGCAGGGAACAGGTGGCGATGAATTGTACGGAGGATACCCCTGGCGCTATTACCGGATCTATGATTCGGTGGATCAACAGCAATTTTTCGATCAGTACTACGATTTCTGGCAACGCCTGGTACCCGATCAGGACAGAGCAACGCTCTTCCATCAACACTTATACAAAGACATTGATCTTTCACACCCCCGTACCACATTCGAGCGTGTTTTTACCTTTAATAAAAAAATGCGTTATGAACAGCCGGAAGAGCACATCCAAAACAGTTTATACTTTGAAATAAAAACCTTCTTGCACGGGCTGCTGATCGTTGGGGATAAACTTTCTATGGCCAATGGGCTGGAAGAACGCTTCCCTTTTCTGGACAATACCTTGGTAAATTTTGCACAAAAGATTCCGGTTCGTCACAAACTGGGAAACCTCGAAGCCATGAAAAGGGTTGAGGAAAACACCTGGCAGAAGAAAAAGACCTATCGCGAATTTAACGACGGAAAAAATGTACTTCGCAAAGCCATGCTGGACTTTATACCGGAACGCATCATCAACCGGAAGAAACAAGGCTTCTCGGCACCCGACGAAAGCTGGTACCGCGGAGAAAATGCCGTTTATATAAAAGAACTGTTGCTCGGTAAGAAACTCCGGAGTTCGGAATTCATCAACCCGGATTATATTCGCCGTATTGTGAACGAACACATCGATCAGAAAATAAACCACCGCTTGTTACTCTGGTCGTTCATGAACTTTGAATGGTGGTGCAAGATCTTCCTCGATGGAGAACGGTTTGAATAAAAAACAGATACGCGCTTTGCGCTTCATTCGGCAAAGCATTTCAACCTTAGGCTTGCAATTGAAAGGTCGAACGGTGCTTACCGAAGTGGGCAGTAATTATTATGTTTACACGCTCATCATTCCTCTTTTTGCAGGAATTGAAAAAGGGATGGCTTGGACGGCAGAAACCTCATACGGCTCCGCTGTTCAAATAGCAATGGAAGCCCGGGAGCTGCGTATTGGGCTTGACAGACCGTTTGGAGATCCGTTGTAACTCGCGCCCCGATGCCGATGTACAAGCAGCCAATATGATCACCAATTCCGGCTTTGTGTGCCCCATTAACTGCCATATGCCGGAACTAATGCAGCCGCATTTAGGTAGGACAGTACATATTGGAAAAAGAATTTGAATGAATTGGTACAACGAATTACATAGAACATGTTTACACTTCATGCATATCGACCCGAAGAAAAAAACGAATGGCATACATTTGTTGCAAATTCCCTGAACGGGACCCTTTTCCATCGCCTCGATTTTCTGGAATACCACGGAGAACGTTTTAAAGCCAAAGAACACCATCTGGTATGGCGGAAAGGAGAAGCCATGTATGCCGTTATGCCGCTATTGATAGATGAAGTGGATGGCAAAAAGATAATCAAAAGCCCTTATGGTGCTTCGTTAGGAGGTCTGGTGGTATCGAAAAAGTTTAAGTTGCGACACGCTGTTGCCCTGGTTGAAAGTTTGAACGAGTGGATTGTCGAAAACAACATCCATCAGTGTTACCTCACATTACCACCACAAAATTATTACACTCCTTACAGCAACTACCTCGAATTTGCGCTTTGTTCCAATGGTTTTCGCATCCGTCAACGTGAAGTGTTTAGTGTAGTGGAGTTGCAGGATAGCGTGGAAAAGCAGTGGGCAGCAATGGAAGGCCGGTCGCGTACCACAATCAAGAAGTTTCGTGGGGAATGGGAAATCACTTCCGATGCTACAATGGCCGATTTTTTCCCCATTCTCGCAGAAGATAAATGGCGACACGGGGAGTCCACCCCCACCCATACCCTGGAAGAATTGGAGTGGTTGAAAGCACAATTCCCAACAGAGATTTATTGTGACATCGCTACCCATAAAGCGAAGGGAGCCAGAGCAGCTATCTGCTATTTTCAGGTAAACGCCCGCAATATGATGACCTTTTACATGGCTCAGGAAACAGCAGCTTTGCGCTTGAATGGAACCAATATTTTGGTCTGGAAAGGCATGCAGGATGCCATTGCAAATGGGATGGAATACTTTGACTTTGGCGGATCAACCTTGGGATATCATATTCAAAACATAGGAGTAGCCGAGTTCAAAGAAAGTTTTGGAGCACGCGGCATGTCCCGGGATTCATTTGAGTTATGTCGGGATTGAGGTTGATGCCATACGATCATTTCGACAAGGACAAATTGTCATCATTCGAAAAACAAAACGCCGACTTTATTCAAGGCCGGCCCCATGCCTTTTTTGCTTCCGGAACAGCAGCCATCCGGTACTTGCTGCACCATCTGGACCTCCATAGGAACGATGAAGTTTTCATCGCCACTACCTCCGGCTCGCCCTTCCTGTCTACCTGTGTGAGTGGTGCCATCCAAAATTTTTGTAGGCTTTCAAGAGTACTCACTAAAAAAACCAAACTGGTGTTTGTAGTCCATGAATTTGGAATAGCTTTTCCGGAAATTGAATCTTTGGTGGCAGAAGCCGGAAAACGCGGAATTCCTGTATTGGAAGATGCAGCACATTCCATTACCAGTATGCACAACAACCAACCGTTGGGAACCCATGGCAACTACCTGTTGCACTCCCTTCCGAAAATGATGCCGGTTGTGAACGGAGGTTTGCTGATCGGTGTATCGCCGGATGAAAAACATCCGGATACCGAAACCGCTTTGCAAGCCCGGAATAATTTTAAAAAGTACCAACCTTATTTATACTCATTTCAAGCCAAACGACGTAACCATTATGCGTTTTGGAAAGAAAGGTTAAAGCAGTTTCCGGAAATATACGATGCGCGTGAAGCCACTGCTTTTGTGTATGCATTCCGTCATGCAAAATGGGAGCAGATCTATCAAAGGCTGGATGTGCCGAATGGCACCATTCAGATGGGGAGAAGCTACAACCCCGGCTGGGTGATGTTACCTACCAATGAGTGGATGGAAACCGCAGATATGGAAGTTGCCTTCGAAGACCTTCAAAAATCCATGAATAAAGCATGAGCGAACGACTAAAACGAAAAGGAAGTTTCCAAATAGACACCGCTTTCGAAGGATTGATGGGCGAAGTCAACCAACAACTTGCTTCCCTTGAGAAAACACAGGTAGAAGCCTTTGAAGCTGATCGGCTACCGCCTTTGGTCTTTTTTTGCTATCCGCCCCGTACGGGCTCTACCATGATGACCCAGTACCTGGCCCGAACAGGCGATTTTTCTTATATATCCAATTATACGGCCCGCTATTGGGATGCTCCCTTTATAGCGTTGCTCACAGAGCAAAAACTGGGGCTGAGGGAACAATACCACGACCAGGTAGCAGACAGTCGTTATGGAGCGACTTCTGCTTTAACGGATCCGCACGAATTCGGTTTTTTCTGGAACAAATTGCTGACCTCAGAGGCACACCACCGCATCGATGCCTCGCGGATCTCTGAGGATCAAAAGCAATTTTTTATCCGCCAGGTAAATGCCATGCGAGCCGTTTATGGCAAACCCTTCTTTTTTAAAAACGGGATTGCAGGCCTCAACCCCGATATCTGGGCCGATTGGTTTCCGGATGCTTTGTTTGTACAAATCGACAGAGATCCCGTATGGATGGCACAATCCATACTGATCGCGCGCAAAGAATTGTACCAAGACACCAGAGAATGGTGGTCGTTGCGGCCGGAAAACACCGCTGATATTCAAGCTCGGGCAAGCGGACCGGAGGAAGAAGTGGCGGAACAGGTACAAACCCTCCGCGATCAAATGGCAAAAAGACTGGCACCATTCACCAACAGAGTACAATACTGGAACTATGAAACGTTTTGTGCAGCGCCACACAAAACATTGGAACGTTTTTACCATTGGTTGGATATGGTTCCGGCCGAAGACAGCTTTGTCAGGATTCCAACATTGATCGAAGTCCGACAAAAGATTAAGCTAAATGTCATTACCTTTAACCGACTGAAAGATGCTGTAACCAGAACCGCCAAAACTTAATTTTATGAAACCCATTTTTCATATTTCATCAGAATGGTCCGGAGCTAATTTTTCCCGGAAAGAGTGAACAGGCATTTACTGCCGGAACCTCTGCTAAAAGCTCTCAAACTCTTAATCTAAAGTTTAAATGTCTGTAACACTTCTGATCTCTATAATAATTGCCATTTACCTCATTCCGGTAGTCATTTATTTCATGTTAGGGCAAAAAAATACTTTCAATGGCTCCGACCATTATACCCACCAATTATTCATTGATCTAATCCGTGAAAACAGGTACCGCTTTATCCGTGAACAAAAAAATATTATCAATGAAAACTACATGTCTTATCCACAGTTGATGCATTGGTTCATGGCTATTTTGCCCCAAAAGGCAGGAGCTTTTTTTGTGCGTTATTTGCAAGTCATTACCGTTTTGTTGATGGCAGGGGGGCATTTTTATTTCATGCTACGTGTAATGGGGCATGCACAGGTGGGCAATAACGTT
>CALLUQ010000024.1 GCA_938010565.1 uncultured Flavobacteriales bacterium | reverse complement strand
TTATGGGGTTTATTTCCGCTTCTGATAGCACTGCCAAAGCGCAACTCGATGCGTACAGCACTTTTTTTAAAACAATACGGGTTAATGTATGCCGGTTTTGGGGTTACAGGTTTCATTTTCCTGCTTAAATCGATGTTTTAGGCCGTTTTATGCATGGGGTATGCCGGTTAACGGCATCTGTAAACACGCGCCTTACCCACCCTTAATAAAGTTGCTTCGGTTCGGAGAGTAGAAAAAAGCATGTTTCGATTGTTATTTGACGGTTTTTTTTGACTTCGTCGGTTTGAAACTCAATACCATTTCCATCGCCAAAGCCTTGCCCTTTGCCTCATCTCTTACAGGGTATTTCATATCAAGTAAAAAGAGTTTACCGTTGATGATGGTGCCTGCCCAAAAACAATGCCTTCGGTAACCTTCCCAATTTAACCGGGCTTCGAGCGTGTGGAAGGTATGGCCGGCATGCAATACAGAATCGCGGAGAATGGCAACCGCTCCCCGGTGTTCTGCAATGAGGTGCTGAAATGCATTTTGCATGGAGGTGAGGTCGGCCATCACAGCCAGCCCGTTTTTTTTTCGGTGTCCGCAAGTAATTTTAAGGTGAACCGATCCGTCTGTTTGCTGCATTTTCAACTCGTCTTCCACAAAACCTGCTCCGGAATCGATGCCTTTGCCGAGGAGCTCAAAACCGGAGGGAATTTTTATTTCAAATGCATCAAATGCAGAAACCGGAGTCATTGCACATGGGTGCCGGATCCCCATCACGTTGGCCGGATGTTCCGGTAGTGGTGCGCTTGGATCTGCTTTCCGGTTAAAGTCACATCCTGCAAAGGCCAAAAAGATAGCGATGAGCCAATAACAGGTTCTGAAAAAAGTATGAAAAATATAATGCATACACATAGGATGTTTTCGGATCACAAATTTGGTGAAAAATGAACAATTGGGAATGGGCAATGCACAAAATGGAGTTGGGGGCTGGGAGTTGAGTTGAGTTGAAGGTTGGGAATTACGGATCGGGAATTCTTTGGTGATCCTCTGTGTGGTTAGGTAAATCATTTTGAGTGGGCATTTTACTCCAGGGTGTATTTGTTTATCAGGTAATTGCCTCCTTCTCCCGTCGTCGAGGTGACTGATAAGTGCCGGTTTTAAAGCATCTTCAAGCAACTGAACATCAAAATTTTCTTCGACCGTAGAGGTGTATACAATACTTCGTTAAGGTTTTGTTTAGTACATGATAAAAAAATTAACTCCTTGAAAATCAACACATTTATTATTGAGAAACATTGTGTAACGAATTGATTTTCATATTATTATAATCATCATTTGACCCAATGAAGAAGGCCAATAAAAAGGGGCTAACATTTTTTTAAACAGGCTCATACACCGGTCATTTGGGTGGGGTTTACAAAGTAACCCGACCGGCCATTTTACGGAAGAGCCGGTATGAAGCCTCCCGGCTTTGTTGTAACAATCCTCCATTTATCCGGTACTGGCTTTCTCTTTCCTCACTCCAAATCGGGCAAAAAACGCAACATTTCGTTGTGTTAAACAGTTGAAGGTAAAAGAAGACTGTTTCCGGACCACCGTTAACAGTTTAATCTTTTTAGCTATGAAGAAGGTTTTTGCAAAAATGAGCGATGGCTCAAAAGTTCTGTTGGATGAGTATGTTTTACAGATCCAGAAGAAAAACCCGGACGTTGATCTCTACATTGGTTGTGATTCTCAGAATTACAGCCGACATACCGTTTATGTAACCACGGTACTTTTTCGCTTTGCGAATAATGGAGCCCATGTAATATATGTGAAAGAAAACGTTAGCCGGATCAGCGATATGTGGAACCGTTTGTGGGCGGAAACCGAACGTTCGGTCGATATTGCTCTTTATCTGAAAGAAAATTGCGGTGTTGAAGTCAAACAGATCGATATGGATTACAACAGCGACCCGGCCTACCCTTCCAATAAACTGGTAAGCCCGGCAATGGGTTATGCGGAATCGCTGGGGTTTATTGCCCGTTGCAAGCCCGGCCTGTTAATGGCCACATGGGCCGCAAATAGCTTGTGCCATTAATTGGAACGTTTTCATAAAGCAAAATCCCCTCACCCAAGCAAGCCAGAGCCCACCCAACCGGTTGATTTTTCTTTTACAGGAAGTTTGTTCCGGCAAGCATAATGATTAGCTGTGGTAGCGGCCTTTCGTGTTCTTTTTCCGGGTGAAAAGCACCAAAAATCAAGAGCAGATTTATTTTTAAGCCCATCTCATACCGATGGAAATGAACCTTTTTCCCATTTTGTTACAATATAAAAGGGACCCGAAAATTCACAAGTCCCTTTTCATATCGTAAACCCATATCGATCGGGCTGCCGAGCATATTAAATGATCATGCCAGCTCCAACGGTAAAATTGGTTGCTTCATCAATCATGATCAGGCTACCTGTATTCCGGTTTCTGGAGTAGCGATCAAAAAGCAAGGGCGAAGTGGTTCGAATGGAAATCCGCGCAATATCGTTGCTGTTGATTTGTTTGTCCTCTTCGTTGCGGTGAAGGGTGTTGATATCCACTTTGTATTTGATTTCTTTGATGATGCACCGTACATCTTTCATCGTGTGTTTGATCGCATATTTCCCGGAGGGCTGAAGCGGCTGTTCCCCCATCCAGCAAAGCATCAGATCAATTTCCTGCCCCACTTCCGGCTGATTGTTATTGCGAACGATCATATCGCCACGGCTGGCATCGATCTCGTCTTCCAGGGTAAGGGTTACCGACATAGGACTGAACGCTTCTTCGAGCTGGCCACCAAGTGTTTCAATGCTTTTGATCTTTGAAGTATAACCGGAAGGCAATACGGTTACATCGTCACCGGCTTTAAAAACACCCCCGGCAATGCGACCTGCATACCCCCGGAAATCGTGAAACTCATCGGAATGAGGGCGAATCACGTATTGTATCGGGAAACGACAATCAATTTGGTTCTGATCGCCGGAAATGTGAATGTTTTCCAATGTATAGAGCAAACTCGGGCCATTGTACCAAGGCATATTTTCCGAACGATCCACTACATTATCTCCGTGCAAAGCACTGACCGGCAAAAAACGAACATCTTTTACTTCAAGTTTGGAAGCAAATGCTTCCAGTTCTTTCCGGATCTCATTGTAGCGTTCTTCCTGATAATCCACCAGATCCATCTTGTTGATGCAATACACTACGTGCGGGATCTGTAACAGCGAAGCAATAAAAGAATGACGGCAGGTTTGCTCCAGAATACCTTTACGGGCATCTACCAGTATCACCGCAAGGTTGGCAGTTGAAGCACCGGTTACCATGTTCCGGGTATATTGAATATGTCCCGGAGTATCTGCAATAATGAACTTTCTTTTTGGAGTAGCAAAATAACGGTAAGCGACATCGATGGTAATGCCTTGTTCCCGTTCGGCACGTAAACCATCCGTAAGCAATGCAAGGTTGATATTTTCGTCCCCATGGCGTTCGCTGGCACGTTCAATGGCTTCCATCTGGTCTTCGAAAATGGATTTTGAATCGTATAATAAACGCCCGATCAGCGTGCTTTTTCCATCATCTACACTTCCGGCAGTCGTGAAGCGTAAGAGGTCCATTTCGAGGTATCCTTTGGTATCGTTTGTATTCATCGTTGTCAATTTGAATTGTTTGTTCCCGGGCATTGATCGTTTAGAAATACCCTTCTTTCTTACGGTCTTCCATAGCGGCTTCGCTCCGCTTATCATCGGCTCGTCCGCCACGCTCGGTAACGCGGGTAGAAGCTACTTCTTCGATGATCTCTTCCAAGGTCGAAGCACTGGATTCGATAGCACCGGTACATGTTACATCGCCAATGGTACGGAAACGAATGATACGTTCTGACGGGATCTCCGTTTCTTTGCGTTGAATAAGGTCAGAAGCATATAATAAAGTGCCATCGCGTTCGAATACATTTCTTTTATGAGAAAAATAAAGCGAAGGCAATTCAATCTCTTCATGCAAAATGTATTGCCAGATGTCCATTTCCGTCCAGTTGGAGATCGGGAATACCCGGAAATGTTCTCCCATGTGCTTGCGACCATTGAACAGATTCCACAATTCAGGGCGCTGGTTTTTAGGATCCCACTGGCCAAAATCATCGCGATGAGAAAAGAAACGTTCTTTGGCACGGGCTTTTTCCTCATCCCGACGAGCACCTCCCATTGCACAATCGAACCGGTGTGCTTCGATAGAATCGAGTAAGGTAACAGTTTGCATCTTGTTGCGGCTTGCATTGTACCCTTTTTCTTCTATTGCTTTCCCCTGGTTGATCGATTCCTGAACAGAACCTACCAGCATCTTTACATCATATTTTTTTGCCAGATCGTCGCGAAAAGCAATGGTTTCCGGAAAATTGTGCCCTGTATCAATATGCATTAACGAAAAAGGAACTTTCCCCGGGTAAAATGCTTTGCGAGCCAGATAAAAGCAAACAATAGAATCTTTGCCGCCCGAAAAAAGCAGTACCGGATTCTCAAATTGAGCCACTACCTCACGGATGACATAAATGGATTCGGCTTCAAGTTCCTTAAGGTGGGTTAAACTATAAGAAGATCGCATGTTGGTTTATTTTTTTATATGAGGAATTACGTATTGGAGCAATTCACCAACAGTAACTTCAATACTCCTGTTGGCTGTGTGCAGATCCAGTGCAGGTGCTTCTGGTATTTCAAAGGGGGCATCAATGCCCGTAAAATTTTTGACCTCACCTTTCCGGGCTTTGGCATAAAGCCCTTTTACATCTCTTGTTTCACAAACTTCAAGCGGTGTATTGATGAAGATCTCATGAAAATCGGCTTCGCCGATAATATCTCTGGCCATGGCCCGGATCTTACGGGTAGGGCTTACGAAGCAATTGATAACGATCATCCCGCCGTTTAAAAACAACTTGCTCACTTCAGCAATGCGCCTGATGTTTTCGATCCGGTCTTCGTTGCTGAAACCAAGGTTATTACAAATGCCCGTACGGATGTTATCGCCGTCCAGTAATTGGGTCATGAAACCTCGTGCATGCAATTGTTTCTCCAGTTCTTTGGCAATGGTTGTTTTACCTGACCCGGAAAGGCCTGTAAGCCAAAAAACACCCGCTTTTTGCTTGAGAAGGTCTTCTTTATGTTGCCGGTTCAACAACTGGTCGAAAACCGGATAAATATGATCGTTTATGTTTGTCATTTTCAAAAAAGTGAAGGCAAATGTACAAAAAAAGCGGGGGCAGAAACGATAGGCTGTCACCCTGTTGTAAATGCTTTGATTATCAGGAAAATGCATTTTATTTTCCGCTCTGGATATGGGCTGTAGAACACGCTCTTAACCCGAAAGATCCATCGACAAGAAAAACCCTTATCTAGCTTAACATCAGAGTGCTAAAAAGAAAAAACCACATCCCACCGCTCATTTTCGGGAGTTAACGAAGGACCTCCAAACGCTCTGAATCGAGTTTAACAAAAATGAACAGCAATATGGTAAAGCCAAGCAGCGAAGATCCGCCATAACTGAAGAATGGCAGAGGAATTCCGATAACCGGCGCCAGGCCAATGGTCATGCCAACATTGATCATCAGATGATAAAACAGGATACAGGCTACCGAGTAGCCGTATAGCCGGGTAAACTTCGACCGTTGCCGTTCGGCTACCATTACCAGTCGTATCAATAACGTCAGAAACAATATAATCAAAACAGAGGTGCCCATAAACCCCCATTCTTCGCCAACCGAACAAAAAATAAAATCGGTGCTTTGCATCGGAACATGTTTAAATTTGTTGTTGGATAAGGTCCCTTTCTGATATCCTTTTCCTGTCCACCCGCCGGAACCAATGGCTGCCATTGCCTGATGCACATTGTATCCTTTATCCTTATCGAATTTCAGCCCCAGTAGAATTTCAATCCGATCTCTCTGATGTTGTTTGAGTAAATGTGTGAAACTCAGGTTAACGACAAAAATAAACCCGATACTGATCCCCACGGAAGCCATAAGGTTGAGGTAGGCCCGTTTTCGCCTTCTGGGATAAACGTAAGAACGGATCACCCATCCACCTGCGATGCCGATCAGTACCAAAAACCCCATCAGAATGATCTGCCCGGATATTGCAACTCCGAATCCTTCCAAAGTCGTGTCTTTTAGCAAAAGAGATACCACCGACATTACCACCCCCAAAAGGGCTAAAAGCAGGATGTTTCCGGAAAGCCCTTCAAGATAGAGTACAAAAACGAAGGAAAAAAAGACCAGAACCGTTCCGGCATCCGGTTGCAACAATATTAGTAAAGCAGGCAGAACAATGATGCCTGCTGCCATGAGCTTGTATTTGCTTTTTGCAAACCGATCTCGTGTACTCAGGTAGCGGGAAATAGCCAGTGCCGTAGCAAATTTGGCAAACTCGGAAGGTTGGATTCCAAAGCCCCCCACACCAAACCAGGATCGGGCACCGTTCTTTACCGTACCAAAAAGCAGCACAGCTATCAACATGATGGAGACGAGCCCGTAAATGTAGTAGGCAAAGGTGGAGTAAAAGCCGCCTTCCGTTACAAGTATGACTATGGCCAGTACAAAACTTACCACAATCCAGGTAAACTGTTTTCCATATTCCTGCGATTGGTCTAAAATGTACGGATGTTCATCGTTGTAGCTGGCAGAATATAAGTTGAGCCAACCGAGCAGAACCAGCAGGATATAAAGCCCGGTAATGCTCCAGTCGATGTTGTAAAAGATATTTTCTGTTTTGGATCGCACTATTTCGGATCGATCAGGTTCACCTCCCGGATGTATTTTTCCTTCCGGGGGTCGGAGACGGTGTCGTTGATATACTTATCTATCATTAAACTGGCAACGGGAGCAGCATAAGTACCGCCAAAACCGGCGTTTTCGATGAATACCGCTATGGCGATCCGGGGATGATCCATCGGAGCAAATGCAATAAAGACCGAATGATCTTTTCCGTGTGGATTTTGAGCGGTGCCTGTTTTACCACAAACGATGGTTGCCGCATTGATCCGTGCCAAACGTGCGGTTCCGCCTGGTTCTTGCACCACTCGGCGCATGGCTTCTTTCACCATGAGGAAATATTTTGGATCAATGGTTGTGGTGTGCCGGATGCGAAAAGGTTCCGGTTTGTTTCCGTTGCGGGCTATTTTTTTTGCCAGATGAGGCGTATAGTACCACCCTTCATTGGCCACTATGGCTGCAAGGTTGGCCATTTGAATCGGAATTACCTGTACTTCTCCCTGCCCGATGCTGATAGAGCGGATGGTGCTATATGCCCAGCGCCCCTTGCCATACATGCGGTCGTAAAAATCCACTCCGGGAATGTACCCCCCTTTGATGTTGGGCAAGTCGATTTGCAGCCGCCGGCCTAACCCAAAACTTTGAACCTGTGTTTTCCAACCGGCCAAACCCATTTCCGTGTCTTTAAAAATGCTTTTGGATCTTCCTTTATTGATTACTTTTTGGGTAGCGGAATAAAAATAAGGGTTGCACGAATGCTGTATGGCCTGAATGATGCTTTTGGAGTGGCTGTGGTCGTGGCAACCCACCAGCGCTTTGTTGCAGGGAAACCTGCTGTTCTCAAAAAGAACACCATCCTGCAAACCGATCAGGGCCTGAACCAGTTTAAAAATCGATCCCGGAGGATAGGGGGCCATGGTGGCCCGATTAAAGAGCGGACGCAAACTGTCGTTTTGTGCCAATGCAGCATAATTCCGGCTTCTGTCCCGGCCTATGAGTAAGTTCGGATCGTAGGTAGGGCTGGAAACCATGGCCAAAATTTCTCCGGTTGCCGGTTCGATGGCTACAATGCTGCCTTTTTTGTTTTCCATCAGCCACTCTCCGTAGGCTTGCAACCCGGCATCCAGCGTGGTATAGAGGTCGGTACCTGGTATGGCCATTGTGTCGTAGCGGCCTTCTTTGTAAGAGATTACTTCGTTGTTAAAAGCGTCTCTCAAAATGTACCGGACGCCTGGTTGGCCCCTCAATTGATTTTCATAATACTTTTCAATGCCGTTAATGCCGATGTAGTCGCCACGGCGGTAAAAATTATCCGCATCCAGTTGTGCCTGGTTCACCTCTCCGATATACCCCAGAGCATGGGGGCCGATCGGATCGGGGTAGCCCCGGAGGATTCTCAGATCCCATTCAAATCCCGGGTATTTATACAATTGTTCCCGAATGCGAGCATGTTCCTCTGCGGGGATCTGTTTTTCAAAAGCCGAAGCTTTCCATCGGGTATAATGCTTGGCTTTGGCCATCCTGGTCATAAAGCCTTCCTTGGTAATGCCAACCAGTTCGCAAAACGAAAGGGTATCCATCTCTTTTACCAACCCTGGCGTTACCAACAGATCATACACCGGAACGTTGGCCACCAGTAAAGCACCGTTCCGATCATAAATTTCTCCCCGTTCCGGACGAATGCGTTGCTTGTTCTCAGAAATCTCGTGTGCAGCAATTTTCCATTTATCATCGATGCCCTGGAGGTAAAACAGCCGAACCACAAAGATGAGCCCTACACTGATGAAAACCAGTAGGATAATATATTTCCGGTTGGCATAGGGTTGGTTCATGTCCTTTGCTTTACTTTAAAGCCAAGAAACTGGAAGAAAAAGATCAGGAGGATGGTCAGCCCACTGCTGAACAACGATTTCAGTAACGCATCAGGCATGGCGGAGAACCGGAAGGCTTCGATCAGGTAAAGCCAGGAATGATGCGAGACAACCATGATGCTGCAATAGAACAGAAACCAGGTAAACCCCATTTCCTGCAAACGGGGTTGTGTTCCGAATTCATAGCCCTCGCGCGGAGCAATTAATTTCAGGATATAAGAACGAACAAATGCGAGAAACACCGTTGCCGAAGCATGCATGCCTATGGTTCCGGTAAAATAATCGGCCGAAAGCCCGGTGATGAACCCCAGGGTGAGGACTACCCACCTGGGGGTTTCAAAAGGAAGCAGCATGATGAAAAGCACATACACATAAGGATTAATGTACCCGTTTAGCCGAATGTTGTTCAGTACAAGGCCCTGAAGTAAGATCAGGAGTACAAATCGGATGCTATTTTGAACGATCAGTGCAAACATGATTATTGATCTCGGGCTGCTCTTTCGAGGTTCAGTTGTTCTTCTTTTTGCAAATTGTGGATCACATAAACAAAATAAAGGTTGTGAAAGTTGGTGGAGGTTCTGACCCGGGCAAAGAGAGCGTTGCTTTTTTCAGCATCTTCCACTTTTACAATTATCCCAACCGGAATATTTTCCGGGAAACGACCCGAAGCGCCACTGGTAACGATAGTATCTCCGGCTTCCAGTTGGGCATACCCCGGCACTTCTTCCAGCACGATTTCTTGCGGATCATAGCCTTTCCACTTTACAATACCGGAATAATGGTTTTTACGTGTTCTGACACTTACGTTGAATTTTTTTTTGTTCAGCACACTGGCTACCACCGCATAATGTTCGGAAACATGGGTAACAAAGCCCACAATCCCATCCGGGCCAATTACTCCCATGTCTGCTTCGATGCCATCCCGTGTGCCTTTGTTGATGGTAATGTTGTTGTTGAGCAATTGGGTACTGTTGTTCACCACCCGGGCTTGCTGATAATCGTATTTCCGGATGTAAAAAGTATCATGGGTGGTTTTCAGGTTATTGTATGTACGCAACAGAAAAGCATCTTCCGAATTGCTCATTAATTTTGCGTTGGTACCGGCCAGTTGTTCATTCTGTTCTTTGAGCGAGAAATAATCGGTTACGTTGGAGCGCCAATCGTAAAGCGTTCCTACAACATCGCTGGAAGCATTTACAAAAGCATAGTTATGGTAATTATTTTGTCGGATCAATAACCCCAAAGCCACCGCCTCAAGCACAAGGAACAACCCTATATGGCTGTACTTGTAAGTGAGTCGCAGCAGATTCCGCATGAACAGTGAAGGAGTTTTATGTCCCTGAATTAATCGCGGATGAGGAATTGATAACGGCTCACGTTTTTAAGTGCGATGCCTGTACCACGGGCAACAGCACGCAAAGGATCCTCTGCAATATGAACAGGAAGTTTGGTTTTCAAAGCAATTCGTTTATCAAGGCCACGCAACATGGAACCGCCTCCGGCAAGATAGATGCCTGTTTTAAAAATGTCGGCCGAAAGTTCGGGTGGTGTCATTTCCAGTGCACTGAGGATGGCTTCTTCAATTTTGGAAATGGACTTATCCAGCGCATGCGCGATTTCCACGTAAGAAACCGAAATTTCTTTCGGAATACCCGTCATCAGATCGCGTCCGCGAACGGCATATTCTACCGGAGGATCGTCCAATTCCGGCAACGCAGCACCTACTTCAATTTTAATTTGTTCCGCTGTACGTTCTCCGATCAGGATGTTGTGTTGGCGGCGCATGTATTCTTCTATATCATTGGTAAAATCATCTCCGGCCACCCGAATGGATTTATCACACACAATGCCGCCCAGCGCAATTACGGCAATTTCGGAGGTTCCCCCTCCGATATCAATGATCATATTTCCCATCGGTTCTTCCACATCAATACCGATCCCGATGGCTGCCGCCATTGGTTCGTGAATAAGAAAAACATCCTTGGCTCCGGCATGTTCTGCCGAATCACGAACGGCTCGTTTTTCAACTTCGGTAATTCCGGAAGGAATACAGATAACCATACGAAGCGATGGGGTAAACAAACGACTGCTGGGTTTGATCATTTTGATCATGCCCCGTATCATGTGCTCTGCTGCCTGAAAATCTGCGATCACACCATCTTTGAGCGGTCGTACGGTTTTGATGTTTTCGTGTGTTTTACCGTGCATTTGTTGCGCTTTCCGGCCAATGCCGATCACTTTCGACGATTGGCGGTCGATGGCAACAATGGATGGTTCGTCTACCACCACTTTGTCGTTGTGAATGATTAATGTATTGGCCGTTCCAAGGTCAATTGCAATCTCCTGCGTAAAGAATGAAAACAATCCCATTAGGTCCCTTTTGTTTAGCGGTCAACTGTGTGCGACCGGCAGATAGCACTCATTTGGCCGGGTATCGTTAGTGTTTAAAATGTCGGTTTCCGGTTACTACCATTGCCATTCCGTGGGCATCGCAATAATCGATGGATTCCTGATCGCGGATCGACCCTCCTGGCTGGATCACCGCATGAATGCCTTCGTTGTTGGCCAACTCCACACAATCGGGAAAGGGGAAAAATGCATCCGATGCCATTACAGCTCCTTCCAGTTCAAATCCAAAAGAACGGGCTTTCACCACAGCCTGGCGCAAGGCATCTACCCGGGATGTTTGTCCGGTTCCGCTGGCCAAAAGCTGTTTGTTTTTTGCAAAAACGATGGTGTTGGATTTGGTATGTTTTACCAATTTGTTGGCAAATTCCAGGTCCTGAAGGGCTTCTGGTTTCGGAGCGGTTTGGGTAACGGTTTTAAAATCTTCCGGTTTGTCGGTAATGCCGTCCTTTTCCTGTACCAATACCCCATTCAATGCCGTACGAAAAGTTTGTGTGGGAAGGTCCAATGGCTTTTGAACAAGCAATATACGGTTCTTTTTTCCTTTGAGAATTTCCAATGCTTCGGCATCATACCCCGGAGCAATCAAAACTTCGAAAAAAAGCTTGTGCATTTCTTTGGCCGAAGCCTTGTCGATAGAGGCATTGGTGATGAGCACCCCTCCGAAAGCAGAAACAGGATCTCCGGCTAAAGCGGCGTGCCAGGCTTCCGACAAAGTAGAACGGGAGGCCATACCACAAGCATTGTTGTGCTTAAGGATGGCCATGTGAACTTCCGAATCATCAAATTCACGCATCAGGTTCACAGCAGCATCTACATCCAACAGGTTGTTGTAAGAAAGGTCTTTTCCGTTCAACTGATCAAAAAGATCGTTCAGGTTGCCATGGAATCGGCCTTTTTGGTGTGGGTTTTCTCCATAGCGAAGTTCCTGCCCGTTAGGAGCGCTGTACTTGAATGCCTTTTCTTCATCGAAGCGGTTGAACCAGTTGAAGATCATTGCATCGTAATGCGATGAATGATTAAAGGCGGAAGTGGCAAACCGGCGCCGGTCATCGAAGGTCGTAAAACCTTGTTTTTCGTTCAACAGATCCAGCAAAGAACCGTATTGATCTCTGGAAGAAATAATGACTACGTCTTTGAAATTTTTCGCAGCCGCACGGATCAAAGAAATGCCTCCGATATCGATTTTTTCAATAACTTCCTGTTCCGATGCGCCATCGGTAACCGTTTCCTCAAACGGGTAAAGGTCCACGATCACCAAATCGATTTCCGGAATTTCATATTGCTCCAGTTGCGCTACATCGGTATCCAGTTCCCGACGGCCAAGGATACCTCCGAATACTTTCGGGTGTAAGGTTTTAACCCTGCCTCCTAAAATGGAAGGATAGGAAGTTAGGTCTTCCACAGCTTCTACCCGAATGCCTTGTTTTTCGATAAATTTTTGTGTGCCACCGGTTGAATAAATGGTGATACCCAATGTTTGTAATTTCCGAATAACCGGCTCCAGTTGGTCTTTGTAGAATACTGAGATGAGAGCACTATTGATCTTTTTCACAAGTTCTCCGATTTCCGCACGTTCGCTTTTGTGCAATGTTACCAATTAAGCGTCACTTTCCTTGCTCTCAAAGAGTTTAAAACGCAGCTTTGTTAATAACTATTATCGATTGTTTATAAATGGGCGGATCTTACTAAATTTACAGAACCGATATAAAATAAAGGATTTGAAACTCTATTTGCGTGTTTTTGGGGAAAGTGTGGTTTTCGCTTTTCAATCTGTGGTAGCAAATCCTTTGCGCAGTTTCCTTACTTTGTTAAGCATTACCATCGGCATTCTGGCTATTATTGGCGTACTTACTGCGGTAAGCTCCCTTGAAATTTCGATCCGCAACAGCGTAAGTACACTGGGCGAAGATCAGTTCTATATTCAACAAAGCCCATGGGAAGCAGAAGCAGATGGCAAATACCGTTGGTGGAAATACATGCGCTACCCCAAAATAACCATCAAAGATTTTGAAGCATTGCAGGCAGTGGGAAATATTCCGGCAAAAATGGCTTTTATGGCCAGTGCCAGTACTACGGTGGAATATTCGGACGGTTTTTTTAACAGCAGCGGTAAAAATGTGGCGGTGTTATTGGTTTCGCACGATTTTTACCGTACCCGATCCGTGCAAATAGGATCCGGCAGGTATTTTACGGAAACCGAATCACAGAGAGGCAAAAACGTAGCCATTATCGGGGCCGATCTGGCCACTTCTCTTTTTGGTAGCCGCAACCCTTTGCAGAAAAGCATCAAAGTGAACGGCCGCAAAGTAAAGGTGATCGGAGTATTTGCCAAAGAGGGCGGTTTTATACCGGGTTCCTCCCTCGATAACAATGTCGCAATGCCCGTTAGTTATGGCCGGAATGTGTTCAATCTCCGGAGCCTGGATCCCTCCATTATGATAAATGCAGCAGAGGGTTTTTCCAACGATCGGTTGAAAAATATGGTGAAAGGGCGCATGCGGTCTATCCGGAGGTTACGGCCTACCGAGGAAGACAACTTTGCCATCAACGAATCGGCTTTCATCACCCAGAATTTCAACACTTTTTTTAACCGCATGGAGTGGATCGGATTTATCATCGGGATCTTTGCCATGGTTGTTGGTGCATTCAGTATTGCAAACATCATGTTTGTAACCGTCCGCGAACGCACTCCTATGATCGGGATCCGGAAATCGCTCGGTGCAAAAAACAGTTTCATTTTGATCCAGTTTTTTTCGGAAGCCATCATTTTGAGCATTATGGGCGGTATTCTTGGCTTATTGCTGGTTTGGGGGCTTATGGCCTTGTTACGTGTGGCCGTTGGGATGGATTTTGTACTCACCTCCGGCAATATAATGCTGGGGTTGATGTTAACCACAGCGGTGGGCATCGTGTCCGGAATATTTCCGGCGCTCAGAGCGGCAAAGCTTGATCCGGTAGAAGCCATCCGGACCAATGTCTGAACCCTAAAAGGCCTCAAAAGGGGCCTCCCGATACTTTTTCCGGAGATGTTCGGTTCATCGTATGGCATGTTTTTGCCGTACCTTAATTTTCGTGTTTTGATGTTGGGAAACGGGCCTGGAAACCGTGAACAAAAAATGCATGCTATCTGTAGTATGGATGGCATGCATTTTTTGTTATGAATAGTTTGTAAACTAAAAGTAGAGGAGTTGTGTCAGCCTTTACGCGACAGGTTTGCAAAAGGTTGCAGAATTGGTCAAAAAAGATTCGAGTAAAGGGGTGCTGACAGTGCCGTGGAGTGATGCTCTGGATACGGATATAAAAAAATGATGGTCGGAATTTTACAAATGGTATCTGTATGGCCTTTTTCTAAATTCTAACGATGACGGACGGGGAGGTTGCGAACAGGTTTTGGACTTTTCCCTGTTCCGTTTGTGCCCTTGCAGGAATTAAAACCGCCGGCGTTGCCATGAAAAGCAGGCGCCGGATGGAACGTTCTTAAAACCTCTGAGAGCCGTAAAGGTTACGTTTCTGCTTTTATCGGTTGCAGCTGCATTTTTGATACGATCTTTATGGCCCGGTCTATGGTTTTGATATCGGGAAAAACAAAGCGTAATTTGCCATTTTTTTCCGACATCTGTCCATGATCGGGGAATTTTTTGATAAAACCCAGAATGGCTGTGAACTTGTTGCTTTGGTAATAAGACGACTCTTGGTCGCTTACAAAATAGGCGATCATTTTATTGTTTTTCAGTACCACCTTTTCGAAACCAACATCCGTACAAAGCCATCTGAGCCGTTTGGTTTTCAAAAGGTCTTCTACCTGTGGCGGAAGCGGACCAAACCGATCCAGAAGCATTTCACCAAAAAGGAGCAGTTCTTTTTCATCGGCTACCTCATTCATGGTTTTATAGAGGTGGAGGCGTTCGGCAATTTGGTTTACATAGTCTTCCGGAATGCGCAGCTCCAAATCGGTTTCGAGTTGAAAATCTTTTATATAACCGGTATCGGTTTCGTCCTTAAACAACTCCTTAAAGTCATTCTTTTTCAGGTCTTGTAATGTTTCATCCAGAATGCGTTTGTACGTTTCAAATCCGATATCGCCGATGAAACCGCTTTGGTCGGCTCCAAGCAGGTCTCCTGCTCCGCGAATATCCAGATCGCGCATTGCAATGTTAAAACCGCTTCCGAGTTCCGAGAATTGTATGATGGCATTCAGGCGTTTGCGGGCTTCTTCGGTTTGTGCGGCCGATGGCGGTGCAATCAAGTAACAGAATGCTTTTTTATTCGAACGGCCTACACGGCCACGCAATTGGTGCAGATCACTCAAACCAAAGTTTTGTGCATGGTTGATGATCATTGTATTGGCATTGGGAACATCGATGCCGGATTCGATGATGGTAGTGGCCAGTAATACATCGTAAAGGCCATCCATAAAATCGATCATCACTTCTTCCAGCTTTTTGCCTTCCATTTGGCCATGGCCGATCGCCAAACGAATATCCGGACACAACCGTTGGATCATTCCGGCCACTTCCTGGATGTTTTGTACGCGGTTATGCACAAAAAATGCCTGCCCTCCCCGACTCACTTCGTACATAATGGCATCGCGAATGGATGCTTCGTTCAGTGTAATAAGGGAAGTTTGCACAGGATAACGGTTGGGAGGAGCCGTATTGATAACCGATAGATCTCTGGCTCCCATCATACTGAATTGCAGTGTTCTCGGAATGGGTGTAGCCGATAAAGTGAGTGTATCTACATTCACTTTGAAGGTTTTGAGTTTGTCTTTGATGGAAACACCAAACTTTTGTTCCTCATCAATCACGAGCAACCCCAAGTCTTTAAAACGGACATCCTTGCCTACAATCCGATGGGTACCCACCAGAATATCGATCCGGCCTTCTTGCAAACGTTTCAGAATTTCCTTTACCTTGGCTCTGGAAACAAAGCGGTTGATGTAAGCCACCGAACACGGCATGTCTTTCAGACGTTCGTTGAAGGTTTTGTAATGCTGAAGCGAGAGGATGGTAGTAGGAACTAAAACCGCAACCTGTTTGCTATCGGCTACTGCTTTAAAAGCAGCACGGATGGCAATTTCCGTTTTTCCGAAGCCTACATCGCCACAGATCAGGCGGTCCATGGGAGCCTCCGATTCCATGTCCTTTTTAACGGCCTGTGTGGCCTTAAGTTGATCCGGGGTGTCTTCGTAAATAAAAGAAGCTTCCAGTTCATGCTGGAGGTAAGTATCGGGAGAATAGGCAAAACCTTTTTTGGCTTTTCTCCGGGCATATAAACGAATGAGGTTAAAAGCCAGCTCTTTAATTCGCGTCTGGGTTTTCCTTTTAGCGGTTTGCCAGGCCGATCCGCCAATTTTGTGGAGGGTGGGTTCGGTACCGTCTTTGCCGGTATAGCGCGAAATGCGGTGCAAAGCATGAATGCTGACATACAAAATGTCGTTGTTCTTATACACGAGCCGGATGGCTTCCTGCTTTTTGCCATTCACATCCAAGGCTTCCAACCCCGAAAAACGGCCCACACCATGGTCGATGTGTACCACAAAATCGCCTTTTTGCAGATGAAGCACTTCTTTCAGCGTAATGGCCTCTTTGGTTTTCTTAAACCCTTCCTTCATCCGGAAACGGTGGTAACGCTCAAAGATCTGGTGATCGGTGTATACGGCCAATTTCTGTTCCCGGTCGATGAAGCCTTGTTGGATGCCCAGTACAATGGGTTTAAAATCTACGCGGACTTCCTTGTCTTCAAAAATGCGGTACAGGCGTTCTACCTGTTTGGGGTTTGCTGCTGCGATTACTGTGAGATACTGTTCTTTCATTTTGGCCTGTAAGTCTTCCGCAAGCAGGTCAAAATTCTTGTTGAACACCGGTTGAGGGACTACCCTCAGAGGCAACTCAAAAGTAGGTTGAAAATGAAAGTGCTGGCCAAATTCCACCACAGAAAACGACTCGATATTCCGTTTAAAATTTTGGGGAGAATTATATGCTTGGTCCGGTTTGAGGTGGTGGAGCGGCGAGTCGAGTTTTTCGTAAACCCGTTCGGCCAGATCAAATTCTTTTTCCAGTTGATGAGCGATCAGGCGAACATCTTTTATCCAGACTACGGTGTCTTTGGAGAGGTACTCCAGAAAAGTCTGGCGTTTTTCTTCCTGCATGCCGGTTTGCAGGTTGGGTACTACCGAACACTTTTTCAATGGTTTGGTTGAAAGCTGGCTGATGGGGTCAAATGTTCGGATGCTCTCTACATCATCACCAAAAAATTCTATCCGGAAAGGTTCCCGGTTGGAAAAAGAAAAAATATCGACAATGCCACCCCGTACCGAAAACTGCCCGGGTTCATATACATAGTCCGTTTTGTGGAACTCCAGTTCAATTAACAGTTCATTGAGGAAATCGATTGTATACGATTCTCCCACTTTCACTTCAAGGGTGTTTTTGGCGAGTTCTTTACGGGTAACTACTTTTTCATGTAAAGCGGCACCGTATGAAACAATAATGGTCCGTTTGGTACGCCGGTTGATCTCGTTGAGTACTTCGGCACGCAGTACCACGTTGGAATTATCCGTTTCTTCGATCTGGTAAGCCCGGCGGTAGGCCGATGGGAAGAAAAGCACCCGCAACTCTTTTTCATTCAGATTTTCAAGATCATTCTGAAAGTAGGCGGCTTCTTCTTTATCATTCAATAAAAAAAGATGGGTGCCGGAGGTCCGTCGTAAAACGGCACTGGCAATAAAGGCATTCACAGAGCCTACTCCTCCGCGTATGTGAATGCGCTGACCGGCAGCGTTTAATTTTTCCGATAAAATATGAATGTCTGCTACGTTGTTATAGCAGTTTCTGAGTGCTTCAAGTGTCATTTTTTTATGCGAATAGAAAGGCTCAGGCCGATACTTCTGCATGTTGGTTCATGCGGTTTTCCACATCTTCCACCATTTCTTTCGAACCAATAATGAGCGGAACGCGTTCGTGCAATTCACCGGGAGTGATCTCCATAATTCTGCGTTTTCCATCGGTGGCTTTTCCACCTGCTTGCTCAATGAGAAAGGCCATTGGGTTGCATTCGTAGTTCAAACGCAATTTCCCTTCGGGAGCATTTTGGGTAGCCGGGTACAGGTATACTCCTCCTTTGATCAGGTTTCGGTGAAAATCGGCTACCAACGAACCAATATAACGGGCAGTGTATGGTTTTTTGCCTTCATTTGGGTTGACGGATTGGCACCAGCGGATGTATTCGCGGACCCCTTCGTTGGTAAAGGCATGAAAATTTCCTTCGTTCACCGAATAAATCTTTCCTTGTACGGGGATCTGCATGTTGGGATGCGAAAGGCAGAAAACCCCTATGGAAAGGTCGAATGTAAATCCGTTTACGCCGGCACCGGTGGTATAAACCAGCATCGTCGAAGACCCGTAAATTACGTATCCGGCAACCACCTGCCGAATTCCCGGTTGTAGGAAATCTTCTTTTTGGGCCTTTGTACCTACCGGGGTGATCCGTCGGTAAATGGAAAAAATGGTTCCGATGGAAACATTGACATCAATGTTGGAAGATCCGTCGAGCGGATCGATAAGGATCACATATTTTCCGTTTTGGCATGTTTCTTCGTCAAAAGCAATAAAGTGATCGTTTTCTTCCGATGCAACTCCACACACTTCGCCCTGAGCTTTGAACGCGGCTATAAACTGATCGTCTGCAAAAACATCCAGGTTCTGTTGGTCTTCGCCTTGTACGTTTTCTTTTCCTGCCGACCCAAGAATGTGATGGGCCAAACCGGCCTTGTTCACTTCGCGGCTTACAATTTTTGAAGCCAGTTGTATCGAACTTAACAATTGGGAAAGTTCTCCGCCGGCAAAGGCGAAATCGGCTTGCTTTTTAACGATAAACTGGTCGAGAGTAGTTATTTTGCTCATTTAAAAACATTTGGAGAAAGGGGGTAAATATCGGTGTTATTCCTGCAAATCGCAATGGAAAAGTGGCATTTTACAAGGCAGGTGCGTTTAAATTTTGAGTAGCCTCTTCGGGCATGGATGGTTCCATCCTGCTTTCTGGTTGTTCCGGCTCTAACGATGTTCCGCTTTAATTGGTTGTTGGGTTTGTTTGCTCAGGCAATTTTCAGTCAGAAAAATAACCCGCATCAATATCTGTTTTTTGTTCTTTACAATACTTCGCTAAAAAGTTCTTTAATTGGCTGAATTTCAAAAAAATAGGCGACTAAAGAGTTGAATAACTATTTGGTTTTCAGTATCTTTATGTATGATCCATAATGCCAAAAATCAAGAGTTATTCGAACTGAAAGGTATTGTTTTTTCCACATTTGCACAAATCGAAGAAAAAATAGATCGCAGAATTCCTAACAGTTTCTGTAACATTCTCATTTTATTTTTAAGCATCAGAGGAAAAATCAATTTCTTACAATTAGCACGTTTTTCAGAAAAATGTGAACAGCGTTTTCGATACTTCTTTGAACAATCTTTCGATTTTCTATCTTTTAACAAGGTACTCCTAAGCACACACTTAAAAGGTGCAACCGCCATAGCTTTTGATCCAAGCTACATTTCTAAATCAGGAAAGAAAACTCCTGGAGTAGGTTATTTTTGGAGTGGTTGTGCAGGTGCTACAAAGTGGGGGTTGGAACTTTGTGGGGTGGCTGCTTTGGATTTGTTAAGAAAAACAGCCTTTCACCTGACAAGCTTTCAAACAGTGGAATTGAAAGACAATGAAACCTTAATCAGTTTTTATGTCCGTAAACTTTTGGAACAAAAAGCACAATTATTAGCCCTGTCAAAGTATTGGGTGGCAGATGCTTATTTTTCCAAAATTACTTTTATAAACCCTATGACAATGGCAGGTTTTCATGTGGTTTCAAGGCTCAGAGATGATGCCAATATGCAGTATCTTTTTACAGGAGAACAATCAAAGGGCAAAGGAAGAAAAAAGAAGTTTGACGGTAAGGTGAATTATCAAAATCTAGAGGTAAAACACGCTACATTAGTATCAGAGGTTGACGGTGAGAAAATTTACTGGTTAAAAGCAAGGCATAAAACCTTGAAAAGAACAATTAATACCGTAATTGTCTATACAACAATTAAGAAGGGAATCCTGTCTCACAAAATTTACTTTAGTACCGATTTGACTCAACATTGGCAGCAGATACTGAAAATGTATCGTTTGAGATTTCAAATTGAATTCTTGTACAGAGATGCCAAACAATTTACAGGATTAAATGATTGTCAGGCTAGAAGTAAAAATAAATTAGACTTTCATTGGAATATGGCACTCACTGCCATCAATGTGGCTAAGATAGTGTATTGGATACCCAAAAAAGATAGTAACACCAAAGAGGAAGTAGCCTTTTCAATGAGTGATGTTAAAACATTGTTTAATAACCAAATGATGCTGGATCGATTTATTAAAATGTTCGGGGTAAACACCAAACTTCTCAAAAATAAATACATCTTCAACAAGTTTCTAAGATTTGGGAAGATTGCAGCATAGAGTTTTTAGCGAAGTATTGTCTTAAAAGTAATGATTTTTAATTGAGAATGGAGAAATGGACAATGGAGCTGATAATTCAGGGCTTCATCGGAAAACATGAAAAAATCGGGTTTCGATCGTCGGGCTTCAATACAGCTAAAGTATGTTTAACTTATACATTTAGAGGCGAAAAGATGAAAAACAATCCGCACCGGATGGCTACTTTCCGCACCATTCTGCAGCGGTTTTAAGCCATGCTTCACGTACGATTTGAAGTTCCCGGTCGACGTTGTTTCGCACAAACCCCCATTTTTGGTGAAAGTGTTTCCACGAATGGAGGATCTTATCGGGCGACCGGAAGTTGTGTGCGTCTTCTTCTTTTAGTAAGCGATGATATATCAGTGCCTGGTGGGCAATGCCTATGCGAAATCCGGCCGCTTTTAGGGCCAGGCTGTAGTCCAGATCTTCTCCGCCTATCAACATTTGCGGGTCGTGCTTTACCTGTACGGCAACAGCCATCTTTACCAAAAGTGCCCGATGGCCGGCAAAAGCCACTTCCGCTCCGGCAACGGATGCATTGGCCGGAACTTCCTGCCACTGCCATTTCCATACTTTCAAAGGATAAAGATCTCCGGTTTTTGCGGTGGTATGCAGGTGGGTCTGGCCGCTGTAGATCAGTTGCCCTTTCCAGGTTTCTACCGAGCCGCAAGCATCCAGCCGGAGTTGTTCCATGCACCGAAACACATGCGATAACCAGCTTTCGGAAAGCTGTACATCATCATCCAGATGAACGAGATAGTCGTTTTTCGGATCGGGCCCCAAATCCAAAACAGCATCTTCCAGATGGCGCTTTCCTACCATAAAAGCGTTTTCTTTTCCAATGATATAGCGAACATGATCGACCTCCCCGAAACGAGAGTTCCGGAAGGCCTGCACATGCGTTTCATCGGAACAATTGTCCCATATCACCACCTGAAAACGACCCCCCGGAGGCAGGCTTTGTTTAAAAATGGTCTCCAGCAATTGCAGCAGGCTTTTGCTTCTGTTGTAGGTCAGTATGGCAAAGTAAACGGTCATGCGATGGCAGTAGCTTTGTAACCAAAAGAAGGATAGGCTTCCAGCAGTTGATTGATCTGTTTCACTTCCTGGGGCGAAAGTAGTTCTCGTTTTTTATTGCCCGTAACGCCTTGTTCGAAAGAGGTGGTGCGCTGAAGTATTTTGAAGTATTCGGAACTGTTTTCGTATCCGGCAAACTGCGGTAACTTAAGCGAAAGAAAACGTTCGAGCAAAGCCTTCTCGGCATCGTGATCCAACAACAACCGTTCCCATTGTACAACGTGCAAACGATCCGGGTCTTTTGCCCAATTTTGAGTGTGTTCAAAGGCACATTTCCAAAAAGCACACAGCTCTTTCACCGAATAACCCGGCCAATTGGCGGTGGTTTTTTCGCGGTGTTTTGCAGAAGCGATCATATCGATAGGATGGCGAAAGATCAGGATCCGTTTTCCTTTCATGCGATCGATGAACCGATCTGCCACAGCAGGACAATCCGCAGGGTTTTGCCAAACAACAGGTTGTTTGAATCCAAGTTGCTCGGGTGCTTTTTTAACGGGGATGTTTTCCCAGTCCAAAAACTCGCGTTGTTTGCGTTTGCCGTAGCGGTCGTTGCCCGAAGCGGCATATCCGAGCAACAATTGCACCACCTCTTCGTCTTTTTTGTTCGAGATCCGTGCAGAAATTTCATGGGCACAATACGCCTCCGGAGCCTGAGTGATCCAATCGCTGATAAAGGTGGTTCCGGAGCGGGGCGGACCGCCTACATAAAATACCTTTTGTTTCATGCTTTTTGGCTTTTATAAACTTTGCCCTGCATCAATTACCCAATCCATCCCGGTCATGTTTTTGCCTTTATCGGAAAGCAAAAAAAGCACGGCTTCTGCTACATCTTCCGCCGCTGCCAAACGTTTCAGAGCGGTGCGCCTGCGAATGTGATCCATGCGATGATCCGGAACATGCGCATTGATGGACGTGGGAATAAAGCCGGGTGTAATGTTGTTCACCGTGATGTTTCGCGAACCAATTTCTTGTGCAAGTCCTTTTGAAAAAGCGGACAACCCTGCTTTTGTGGCAGCATAAACCGCCATGCCTTTAAAAGCCCTGAAAGCAGCAATGGAACCCATCTGAATGATCCGGCCCTCCCGTTGGATCAAAAAGTGCTTGGCAAACAAGCGGCTCAAAGCAATGGGAGCGGAAAAATTGATCCGGATCATTTTGTCGATCTCCTCCTGGTTGTTCATTACCACTAACTGATCGTGCACATAGCCTGCGTTGTTGATCAGCCCATAAACAGGATATCGGTGCAGTATCGTTCCGGCCCGGCTGTACAGTGCATCCGTATTCTGAAGGTCCACCTGCATCCATTCGAACCGATCATCAAATTTTTTTTCCAGTTCAACCACCGCATCGGTTTTGCTCCGCGACAAGGCAATTACCCCGTAATCATGTGCCAGCAAGGCCTCGGTTATGGCCAGTCCAAGCCCTTTTGATGCTCCGGTAACTACGATGTATTTCATGTGTTATATTTTCTTTTTACCCGTTCTGGTCAATTCAAATTCTTCTACAAACCGGATGCGCATGGGCCGCTCCTCAGGCCGGTGGTGTTTTTTAAATCGGGTGATGATGTCGGCCCTTATTTGGGACTCATCGGCCCCTTTGCGGGGGATGATATCTGCCACAACAATTTGGCCCATAATGGGGTTTCGGGCTCCTTGCACACGGGCATCCGCAATGGCATCCATCGAAAGCAAAGCGGTTTCGACCCGATGTGCAGATACCTTACGTCCGCCCACATTGATGATCGATTCCTTGCGCCCTGTAAAGCACACCCGATCCCCACGAATTTCGATCAGATCTCCGGTGTTTTGTGCCTCCTGCGTTCCGGAAACGGTCACCCAGAGCTCCTCCCCGATGGCTTCCAGTTGAGTTCCGTTGGACAGCCGGTTTCCCAGCCAGCTTTTGGGAAATCCTTCCCGTTCGTCCGAAACACTAAAAAGAGACCCCAACTCCGTGGTAGCGTAAATATGGGTTATTTTTTCAACCTTCAATCGTTCTTTCAGGAGGTCGATCAGCACTTGTGGTACGGTTTCTCCACCCAGCGAAAGGGAACGGACCCGAATGTTCAGGTCCGGATGCAGTAAGTTTCTTCTCCAAAAGGTGGGCGTAGCCATCACCAAATCAAAAACAGGGGCATCGGCTTTAAAAGATGGCAGGTATTGGTTGGGTGGGATGAAATACAAATGTTCGGCTGCTGCCAATCCGTAAATGGCGGCCTGAATACCTGCAAATGCATCAAGCGGATATGCAGAGATCCAATGCGTGTCCGGCTGAAAACCGGGCACATGGTTGTTGTCGGTAAGCGTTGCCCACAACCGGTTTTTGGCTACGGGAGTACCTGTAGTGCCCGAAGAGTAGAGCACCAGCGCATCGGTTTCGTATCCTGCTTTTTTGTTTTCATTTTCTTCGATCTCCAGCCTGAAAGAAGGAAGGGCATGCACCTGTACATCACAGGGAGTGACAAGGGAGTGATCGGAAGGCACAAAAAGGCATGTTTTCCGAAGCTTGTTGAGGGCAATGCAACAAGCCAGCGCAGCCAATTCACATTCGAAAGTAAGGCCAAAACTGTTCCAGCCCGGTTGGTCCAGAAAGGTGGCAAACCGATCGGTTTGCCGCGCAAATTCTTCCCACGACAATTCCTGCCTGAAATTGGAGACCGAGCCGGTGCTTTTGCGGTTTTGCAGCAAGGAATATAACATGGCTTATCCCGTCTTTTTTTCTTGAGCCAGCATGGCAAAATCCTTAATTTTTACCAGCGGCATTTTCCCGAACGGATTGAGCTCCATGCTTACTTTTTGTTCTAGCAAAATGAGTACTTCGGCCATTTCGAGGCTGTCGAGGTGGAGCTCCTCCAGGGTGGTTTCAGGGCTTATCGCCCCGATCTCAATTTCCGTATTTTCTTTGTTTGATACCACCTGCCGGAAGGCGTCGAGTAGCATTTCCGTGGTGATGACAGGCGATATGCGGTGGTCTTTTTCTTTCATCATAAAGGGAACTTATTGCGGATTGGTTTCGGAGCATGTGGCCTTTGGCCGGAAGACTTTCATCAGGTTGCGCAGATAACCTAGCAACCTGTTCTCAACTTCGGAAAACCCTTGCATGTTCAAATAATAAGGCGGAGCCACAGGCGTGGTTTTCTTTTGTTTGGCCCATGCTCCGATCAATTTTATTTTCTTGTTTTTTGCAACGTGTACGCGCACACAAACCAGGTAAAAAGCACGTTGCTGCAATATTTTTTGAAACCGGATGTTTTTGGAGTCGCACACATTCAACTCCACCAGATGGCAGGCACCGGGCATCCTTTCAAGGTGTGTGATCGCTTTTTCAAAGGTTCCTTTTTCTCCTGTTTCATCTTCGCAAAGAAAAACCGGGTTAAAGGCCATTAGATCCGCAGAGGCAACATTCCCGATGCGCCACCCTTTTTGCAGGTGTCCGGTGGTTTCTCCTTCAGCGGTATTGGAAACAGGAGGGGAAAAACCGAGGTTCAAAGCAAAAAGATCGGCAATGAACTTTGCTTCCGTTTTGTGGTGTACAAACAGCCCGGGAAGTACACGCAACTGTTGTGCAATGTTTTCCGGTTCGCGGTACAATTCCCGGTAATCCAATATTTCCAAAAAGCCGCCTTGCATGATGTACCACGGTGCCCATCCCCAAAAGGCCGAGTTTAAGGCGCGTACATGTTGCCTTTGTATGGCTGCTCCGCCCCTGATTTCGGGTGTGGAAGTTCGGTTGCGCGGGGTTGAAAAAATGACCTGATAGCCCGATGTCCGAAAGAGGGATTCCAGTTCTTCAATGTTGGAATGAACAGAAGGAATTTGTTGGGAAATACTGCCGGTACGGGTAAGCTCCGCAATGCTGTTCTCTTCGGGAAGTGAGGTATTTAAAATGGTGGCTGTTCCCAACTGGATCTCGGGCATAGCATCCGGAACCGTGCGGTGATTGGTTGTTAAAAACCGGCGCCCTATGGCCACCGCTTCCGGGTCGCCCCAAAAAAAAATGCGTTCCTCTTCCTTGCGGATCCCTTCTGCCAGCCGATCGAGATCGAACACATCCGTATGGTAATCGTTGCGGTAGGTTTTTAACAGAATATAGGTGCGCAGGGCCAGCGCGGCATAGGGGTGTGCCCGGCATTCTTTTCCGGAAATATGATGAGCTTGCAAAGGAGCAGGAGCAGCAGCCTGAACGGTTTGCCAATCCTGACGGCGTTGTATTGTCGTTCCTATTTTTTTTCCCAGCAGAGCCATTGTTTTTCCTTATTTTAAAGGTACCCCAATTCAGATAAACGTTCAATGATCTGAGGATTAAAATCCTGAAAAGTAGGCAATCCCTTTACCTGAGACGGCCAATCCCACTCCGGATCTTCTTTTGCAACAAGATCGATGTATTGGCCAACATTTTCGGGAATGGATCCGGACAGATCTGCGGGGATCGGCAAATCGCACAACAAACAAAGCAAAGGGAACATGTCTTGAATATGCAGGGCTGCATTTTGTTCGGAACGTGCCGAAGGCCGTATGTCTTTTCCATATCCCATAAAAATGCCATCGGGCCGGTGGTTGGCATACAAACGTGTAGCCGTTCCGTGAATATCGGGGGTGGTTAATCCGTTTCTGGGGTGTACCCCTTCGGAAGGCAGCAGAATGAGGTCGGGCCCCAGGTGAGCGGCAGGCCCGTGATAAATGTCTTTTCCAAAAAGAACATCCGCAAAAACAAGCTGGCGGTTAGCAGGGTTGCGAACGGCCAGTAGTTCGGTTCTCAGTTTTTGAATGAAGGCATCGTATTCCGATGTTTCCAATCCACATGCATCGCGGTCTTTGCGGTTCACATACACCGAGCATTCGGGCTCTTCTCCCGAATAGGCCATGCTTTCTTCCATTAAAACCCGGCGGTTGCTGTCCGCTTTGAGGTAGCCTTTTTCCAGGAGCCAGTTGTCGGTGTGAAAAGAGGTTTTGGAAGCATCCATGCCGTGGTCGCTTACAACGATGAGGTTGTCCCAGCGGTTGCTTTGCCACAGTTTGTCGAGGTAATCCTCGGCCAGTTTCATGGTATCAAAAACAGGGTTGCCTATGGCTGCTTTTAAAGCAGGGTCGTAATCGGGATGTGTTTCGTCGTAAAGGTTCCAGAAAAAATGTTCCGCACGATCGGTAATGGTAACAATATGGACCAGCAGATCTGCTTTAAACGGGTTGCCGTATTCCATCATGGCATCCAGGTGGTGTTTGCCTACCTGATAAATGTGGTCCCACAATTCTTTGGGCCGGTCCATATAACTCAGCCCTTTGTTCATTTCGAAACGGTATTCCGGGTATTTTGTTTTTATGTGTTGCATCATGGCTTTGGGCCAGGATACTTCTTCCGCGTTTTCGGGTGCCAGGGTTCCGCAAATGTACCGTCCGTTTACCGGAGGAGCGGGGTATTCCATCGGAAAATTGGTAACACTTACAGCACCTCCGAAGTGTTGAAAATAAGACCAGAAGGTAGCCTCCTGTAAATGGCGCGACGAAACCAACGGGCGGTTGCCTTCTTTTTTCGAATAACGTGCCCGCCAATGGAAATTGCCATGTATTCCCGGTTGTAATCCGGTTGCAAAAGTGGTCCATGCGGGAGCTGTAAAATAAGGCATGGTAGAAGTGAGTTCCCTCACGATCCCATCCTGAAAAATTTTCTCAAAGAGCCCACCGGGGTGTGCTTCCGTATACCCTTTAAAGAGTTTAACGGAAACCCCGTCTAATCCCCAAACCAATGTTTTTTTCATGCTTGATACAGATTGAGATACTCGTCGACACTGTTGATGAGTACGTTGGTGAGTTTGTTCAATTCTTCTTCATTTTCTTCTCCGACCGACAGGCGGAAAAAAGGATCGGTATTTTCTGCCATGGCCGAAGCAGCCGAAATGCGGGTGGTCGAAAATCCAAAACTAACGCCTTTTGAAACAGAAACGCCGGCTTGTTGTGCTTTGTTGATCACAATTTCAACCAGCATGTTCAACTGGTCTCTGTTGTTAAGGCCTTCGTCGATGAATTCGATGTTCAGTACTGCACCGGGGTGGCGCCATTGCAACTGCGACCATTGGAAGGGAAACCCAACTTTGATCTGCTCTTCTGCCGAAAAGGCATCTTTTAATGCCCGCGCAATGTGTTCTGCATTTTGTGAGATCAGCTGCATGCGGCGCAAAAACAGATCGCGGGTAAAAACCGGAAATCGGTTTACGCCTGATCTGTACATCGTGGAACCGGAATTTCTGCGGTAACGAGAAAGGGCAGGAGCGATTTTTTTCTCACAAATGCAAATTCCTGCCATTTGCAGATCCAAACCAAACTGCAGGTATTTACTCGCGCTTTCGTAATAGATAATGTGCGGATGTTCAGGCCGGTTAAAGAGACTGAAAGGGTTAAAACCTCCGGAAACCATCGTCCCGTCAATTACGAGCCATTTTTCCGACCAATTGCGGCCCCGGAGCGATTGACTCAGGGCAGCAAAGTCAAAAACCGGCAGGCCTTTCATGTTGCACATCGGGTCTGCAAAAACCACTTTGGCGTTGTTTTTTTCCACCACTTCGATCAGGTCTTCATGCGAATGCCCTTCGCATTTGATCGCTTCCAGGAACGGCAACAAACTCAATTGCTCAAAGCCTTCAAAGTAAATGTATTCGGAATATACAAAAAGGTCTTCTTTATCAAACACCTCCCGCAATAAAAACGATTCGATAACCTGGTATGCCGCCTGGCCGCTCGATGTTGCGATCATGGTATTCAAATGGGTATCAAACCCGAGGGTTTCCAGCAACGACAGTTCAAATTTCCGGAGTACAATTGAACCGTAACGGTCGTAATTCACCATGTTGCTCGATTGTTCGGAGGGGTTAAAGAACATCACCACCTGGCTTTGATCGTAGCTGGGGCTGGTCCATTCAAACACATTGGCGAGGTACGCATATTTCTGAAGAAGTTCCCGGTACCGGGAGCGGATCAGCCAGTCTTCGTTTTTTTGCCACGAATGGGTGGTGAGTTGTTCAACAGTGAAGATGCAGGCGGCCATATCGTGCCGTACGTTTTTAATGCTTTCGGCATCGTATTGCAGTTGGTTGTGGTTCAAAAAGCGGACATAAGTGGCTACTTCGTCTTCAAGCGCTTTCAGTTTCAGGCCCAGTTGTTTCAAAAGGCTTACCCATAGGGATTCGGAAGGAGTGGAAAGGGGTTGAAGGTCAGGGGCTTTTTGGGGTTGTATTGCCGTTGTTTCTCCCTCTGCTTTTACAGGCATTTCTCCCTGAATCTTTATGGCACGCAACCCCAGTAATTTTCGGAAACGGTGGTCGTAAATGCTGGTGGCCATCACTTTGGAAACGGCTCCCGGAGCAATGTTCCCGCCGCTGATCACCACCAGCGTATCGCCGGAAATGCGTTCTCCGCTCGGATCGTCCATCAGCATGGCAACTCCAATGGCCCCTCCGCCTTCCGCCAGAATGCTTTCGTTTCTCAACAGGGCGTAAATGGCTGTATTGATGAGCTTTTCGCTGATGGCCTGGTGGCTTTCGATCATGCTTTCAAGCAAAGGAACCGTCCAGCAGTTCTCTTCTACCTGTACCGATAAGCCATCGGCAACCGTCGGAATGACTTTGCGGCAAAGTTCCCGATGCAGGTTGCCTTGCCGGAGGTTGCGGCCAAAGATCTCGGGGTAAGGAGCAAAGAGCTTATGATCGGGAAAAGCATGTTTCATATACGTCCCGATCCCGCACATCAATCCGCCGCCGCCCAAAGGAATAACGAGCGAATCCATACGATTTGCGGCAGCTGCAATTTCTGCTCCGATGGTTCCTTGTCCGTAAACAATATCGGGGGTAGAATGCGGGGTAACAAAATGTGCCCCTGTAACAGCAGCTTTTTCTTTTGCAAACAAAGAACTTTCATACAGATCGCTGCCAACGGTTTCCACATGGGCTCCCAAACTGAGCAGCTTCCGGAGTTTGAGTTCCGAAACGTTGGAAGGCACATAAATGGTGCACTGGCGTTCCAGTTGTTGTGCTACCATTGCCATGGCCAATCCGTGGTTGCCTGCCGAATAGGTGATGACGTGATCCGAAGCCGGAGTTTGAAGAAAGGTATTAAAAGCTCCCCTGATCTTAAACGAACCCGAAATTTGTCGGCATTCCAGTTTGGCCCACACCTTGCGGTTGGGGGCATCCAGCCAGGGAAGCCGGATGATCTCTGTTTCGATGATCCGGTCTTTGATCCGGTTGTGTGCAGCTTTTATTTGCCCGTAAACGTAGGCAATATCTGCCGATAATGTCTGCTTTTGAAGCATAGGCTGGTGGGTAGGTTAATGAACGATTCCGATGGTAAGTGGTACTTCAAACAATGTTTTGTGAAAGAAGGGGCCATGCCCGAAGTAATTGTCTTCTCCGAACAATTCGCCGTGATCCGACCCTACGACCAACAACAATGGTTTTGGCATCAGGTCGAGCAGTTGTTCGATGTGTTTGTCTGCGCGTTCCAGTCCTAAGATCTGACTTTCGTGAAGTGTTTTGAGTTCATCTTTGCTGAAAGGAATGGCATATTCGGCACGGTTGTGGTCGGTTTTTTGGGTGGATGCAGCGCCATGAATGCCCGAAATTCGGGGCATTTTATTGGCCGGCATCAAATAAGGGTAGTGGGTATCGCCGGCATTGATGAACACAAAATTTTTGGCGGGTTTCAGATCAAAGGTAACGGATTCGATCTGCGCACCCAAAGAGCTTCCGTTTGGCGATAATTCATACGAATTAAACCCGCGACTGAAAGCGGTTTGCGGGTTGAGTACCGGCATCGAAACCCGGCCAATGGTGTTCCATCCCAAACGTTGGGCCGATAAAGCCAGAGCATATTCGGGAGCCAGGGTTTGCAAGGCTTCGGTATCGCCTCCCAGGGCGGTATTCCAGAACTGAATATCGTTCACATAGGTTTTTGCGGCCACAACCCCCGGTTCCGATTCGTAAGGCAAAAGCCCCGACAGCAGGCAGGAGTGGCTGGGCTGGGTCCAGGAGGCATAAGAGAACCGTTTGCTTTGAAAAGTGGTGAGGCGATCCAGGTTTTTGGTCTGTGCCAACTCAAAACTGTCCCATCTCAAGCTATCCAGAATGATGTAACAAATGGATGCCATATCGGATATGGCAAGATTCGAAAGAAGTCTTGTTTTCAAAAAGAATGGTATTGTCAGGTTAGTTTGTTGCTACAAGTTAGAAAATTTATTCTAAACTTTCCGTGAAAAAGGATGTTTTTGAATAAAAAATTATTTTTACATACTGATATTCAGTGACTTGAAACGTATGACTTTCCGTTTTCCCCGAAGTTGCCTTGCGTTACGTAGGGGAGAACGAACCCCCGGAGGGTTTCACTGCCTTTTTTTCCGAATAATTAAATACCGGATGCATTCAAAAACGGTTTTGATCTGATTTTTCCGATTTTCAGATCAAGTCTGAAAAAAGCCACGAAGCGGGAAACAACATACGATTGCGACCAACATTTTGGTCGTTTTGCGCACTAAGAGTCTAAACGGAAATACTACTTCGAAAGACCGAGAAAAGATCGAAAGCTGCCAACCGTTTTTAGTTTGGACGAAGTTCAACGTATTTTTTCGAACCTGTCAAATTTGAAACATAAAGCAATTATTACGCTTCTTTACTCCGCTGGATTGCGTATAGGAGAGGTTATAAATTTGAAAGTCGAAGATATTGATAGTGAGCGCATGCTTATACATATTAGAAATTCCAAGGGCGCTAAGGGTAGAATGGTTCCCTTGGCAAAAAATGTATTAGACGTTCTTAGATTATACTATAAAGCATACCCACCCAGGCAGTATCTATTCAATGGGGCTGAAAGTTTACAGTATTCTGCCACAAGTATCGGAAGAGCATTGCAAAGAGCTGTACAAAAAGCATTTATTAAAAAAACAGTTGCGCCGCATATACTTAGGCACAGCTATGCCACTCACTTGCCTGAAAAGGGAACCAATTTAAGATATGTCCAGGTTCTTCCCGGACACTCTAACGTAAAAACAACAGAAATATTTACGCATGTTTCGAACAAAAATTTGCAACGGATTCAGTGTCCAATTGAGGAAATGCAAGTCCAGAAAGGCTTGCTAATGAAAAATAAAGAGGTACCTTTAGTCAAACGTTATGTCTTATTGTCGCACGAAAAAAAATCCTTAATATTTATGGAATATAGAGTTATTCCGCATCTTATAGAGAAAAAGACTATGAAATATTTTACACTATTTACCCTGCTTATATCACATCAAGTATTTTCTCAGAATTTCACCGAGCGAGAACTCAAAACTTCAATTGATGAAGTCACGATTTACATTCAAGGTGGACTAGTCACTCGCGCTGGAAAACTTGAAATTCCACAAGGAAAATCAATTTTAAGGATCAAATCACTTTCACCACATATTGATGAAAAGAGTGTTCAGGCAAAGGCAATCGGG